>CAXTMT010000050.1:0-7398 GCA_964245355.1 uncultured Sphingomonadaceae bacterium | reverse complement strand
GTGATGCCCGCGACCGACACATAGTAAAGAAACCCGCTCGCGCCTTCGAGCACGACCGGCAGCCGTGCCGCATCGGTGGTCGGCGTCGCCAGCCGGATGACGGCGAGATCGTGGGTACGCAGGGCGGGTCCGAGCGAACCATCCTGCTCGGCCGGGATATCGACGCAGATCACGCCGTCGACACCCGCCTCGGCCGCTGCTTGCGCGAAGCGATCGGGGCCGCCCCGCAGCATCGGATTGGCATAACCCATCAGCACCAGCGGCACCTCCGGGTGACGCGCGCGAAAGCCCTTCGCGATCTCCAGCAGCGCCTTCGTCGTCGTGCCGGCGCCGAGCGCGCGCAGATTGGCGAGCTGGATCGCCGGCCCATCGGCCATCGGATCGGTGAACGGCAGCCCCAGCTCGATCAGATCGGCCCCGTTCGCGACCAGCGCATCGAGGATCGCCGGCGTCGCGGCGGGGGAAGGATCGCCGCCGGTGACGAACGCGACGAGCGCGGCGCGGCCCTGAGCGCGACAACGGGCGAACGCGGTAGCGATACGGCTCACACCGTCACGCCCAGCGACTCCGCGACAGTCGCCATGTCCTTATCCCCACGCCCCGAGAGGTTTACGAGAATGATCTGGTCGGCCCTCATCGCGCGCGCCTTGGCGGGGACGACGGCGAGGGCGTGGGCGCATTCCAGTGCGGGGATGATGCCCTCGACCCGGGTGAGCAGGGTGAAGGCGTCAAGCGCTTCTCTGTCCGTCACCGCGCCATATTCGACTCGCCCGATATCGTTCAGCCAGGCATGTTCGGGGCCGACGCCCGGATAATCCAACCCGGCCGAGATCGAATGCGCCTCGGTGATCTGGCCGTCGTCGTCGTGAAGCAGATAGGTGCGGTTGCCGTGGAGGACGCCTGGGCTGCCGCCGTTGATGCTGGCGGCGTGCTGCTTGTCCATGCCGTGGCCCGCCGCCTCGACGCCGAGCATCGCGACTTCGGGATCGTCGAGGAAGGGGTGGAAAAGCCCGATCGCATTCGATCCGCCGCCGACCGCCGCCACCAGCAGATCGGGCAGGCGGCCTTCCCTCTCCAGCATCTGGGCACGGGCCTCGGTGCCGATCACCGATTGGAAATCACGGACCAGTTCGGGATAGGGGTGCGGTCCGGCGACCGTGCCGATCAGGTAGAAAGTGTCGTGGACGTTGGCGACCCAATCGCGCAGCGCCTCGTTGAGCGCATCCTTCAGCGTCTGCGCGCCGCTCGTCACCGGCACCACCTCGGCACCCAGCAGCTTCATGCGGAAGACGTTCGGCTGCTGCCGCTCGACATCCTTGGCGCCCATATAGACGACGCATTTCAGCCCGAAGCGCGCGCAGACCGTGGCGGTGGCGACGCCGTGCGAACCCGCGCCGGTCTCGGCGATGATCCGGGTGCGGCCCATCCGTCTCGCCAGCAATATCTGGCCGATGCAATTGTTGATCTTGTGCGCGCCGGTGTGGTTCAGCTCCTCACGCTTGAGATAGACCTTGGCGCCCATGCCCGGCGCGGCGCTTTCGCGGATCGTCTCGGTCAGCCGCTCGGCATAATAAAGCGGGCTCGGGCGGCCGACATAGTGGCGCGCCAGATCGTCGAGCTCGGCCTTGAAGGCGGGGTCCTCCCTCGACGCGCGATAGGCGGCATCGAGCTCGAGGATCAGCGGCATCAGCGTCTCGGCGACGTAGCGGCCGCCATAATCGCCATAATGGCCCGAAGCATCGGGGCCGGATCGAAGGCTGTTCTGGAGGGTCATAGACGGTCGGCCGCTTGCAGGAAGGCGGCGATCTTGTCCACATCCTTGACGCCGGGTGCGCTTTCAACGCCCGAGGAGATGTCGACCGCGCGGGCGCCGGAGATGCCGATCGCCTCGGCCAGGTTGTCGGCATCCAGGCCGCCCGAGAGCAGCCACGGCAACGGATGACTGAAGCCCTCGAGCAGCCGCCAGTCGAACCGCAGGCCAAGGCCGCCGGGCAGGTCGGCGCCCTCGGCGGGCTTGGCATCGTAAAGCAGCCGATCGGCCGCACCACGATAGCGCGCACCCGTCAGCAGATCGGCGCTCGTGCGGACGGCGATCGCTTTCCACGCCTCGACCCCGAAGCGCGCCTTGAGCGTGGCGATTCGCTCGGGGTTTTCCGCTCCGTGGAGCTGAATGCCGGTCAACCCCGCCGCCACGGCGCGGGCGACGAGATCGTCATCGGGATCGACGAACACGCCGACCTTGCCGACATGCTCCGGCACCGCCGCGATCAGCGACGCCGCCTGCTCGGGCGCGATATCGCGCGGGCTTTTCGCGAAGAAGACGAAGCCTACCCATGCCGCACCACCCGCCACCGCCGCGCCGACGGTATCGGCCGTCTTCAATCCGCAAATCTTGGTGGCTATGCGCGGCAACCGGCGTCTCCGTGAGGCTCGCGCGGCGGGTGGCGCGATTCGTCCGGAGGTGCAAGCGATACGGCGGCGAAACCGTCCCCGATATCCTCGCTATCCACAGGGCTCGGGCCGCAGAAAGCGCTGGCGCGACTCGGTCGATCGGCACACAAACGGGACGTGCCCGGCGGATGGGCCGAACCGGAAACGGGGAGGTTCTGGAAGGCGAGCACAGCCGAAGCGGAAGCGGCGCGGAAAGCTCGCAAGAGGCGGTACGCGATGCCAGGTGGAGGCGAAGGCGCCGGAAGCGGTGTCGATCTTGGCGATCAGGCGCGAACGGGAAACCGGACGCGCAAGCAGGAACGGGACGAAGGAAAGGCGCAAGCCGGACCGGAAAACCGGGAGAGCGACCGGCAAGACCGACGCTCCAGGAAGGGCCGCTGATCAGGAAGGACGGCTTCGGCCGGTCGACCGAAGCAGCGACGCCTGAGCCTGAAGGGGAGCGTCTCGTGAGGGGCGCTGGCCTGACGGCTCGGCGCAGTGGGGGCCGGTGGCGACACCGGCCCCCATTTTCGTTTTGGCGGCTCATAGCCTGCTGAGTAGACAGCCCTTCCCCGTTCGTGCTGAGCGCAGTCGAAGCACGTGCCACGCAGTGCACCCTGAGGTTAGCGGCGCCTAGTTCTCACCACTTCGAACCAAGCTTTCGTGGGAAACGCCCAATGCCTGCGCGATCTCGAAGATCGTCACGATCGTAGGGTTACGCTCGCCTCGCTCAAGATCACTCAGATACTGTTGGCTGAAACCGCTGCGCTCCGAGAGCATCTCCTGCGTCATACCGGCGGATAGACGCGCGTGTCTTACGTTCTCACCGACGATCTTACGCATGTCCATGCAGTTCGCTGTTGACCGGCCAGCGCCGCCTAGTTTATCAACTATAGTGTGTAATTTTGCTGTAAGGGCAATCGGTGAGCGGCGAAAAAGCCATATGCAGCGATAGCGCGCACTCAGTGCGACTACGTATTGTACGCGGTTAAAAAGCCGCGCCGGCCGTGGGTACAGAATTGTTATTAATCGCTGCTATGGGGCTGAATGTCCTAGGCCACTGTATGTATCTCGTCGGATTGCATGGTGATCAAGTCGAGCCCAACGGTGCATCTTGGTTTATCTGGGCCACCATAGCCGGGGTTGAGGCCGCTACCTATGCCGCCGTTAATCCTTACCAAGCTCAAAACTGGGTATTTCTGATATCAGCGTTCGCTTGCGTAATAGTAATGCTGTGCATGTGGAGTCGCTCCCGCTGGAGAGCAACGACTCCCACGGAAAACGTCTGTATCATCGCTAGTTTTGCTGCGCTGACAATATGGATAGTATTCCACAAGGCGTTCTTGGCGCACATTTTGGTAGTCGCGGTGGTGCCGGTCAGTTTCTGGCCCACTTGGATTAGCGTCATCAAGGACCGTGATAGAGAGAATTCACCCGCATGGGGCCTATGGACCCTAAGCGATCTAATGACCCTGCTAATCGCCCTACGAGACGGGAATATGGGGGTCGGCGTATTAGCTTACATTTTGATCGAGTTCACAAGTCACGGCAGCGTCTGGCTGATTTTGCGATGGAGAACGATAAACCCATGGAGGATCTTAGGGGGCGAGTGTGACGATCCAAGCCCACTCTACAGCATGTCGTCGGCCAATCTATTTGTCATAGGCGAGACTCGCCTCGGGAAGGCGGTATTCGCGGCGCGGCCGTTCGCGATGGGGCAGCGCATTGCCCGTTTCAGTGGTCGTCGTATCCCCGCCAGAAAACTTAAGAAGAGATTGGAGGGCGCGGGCGACCGTTTTATGCAGATTGCTCCTAACGAATATATGGGTCCATCTGGAAGGATCGACGACCTATTCAACCATAGTTGTTCCCCTAATACCGGATTGTGTTTTGAGAACGCCGCAATTTTCTTAACCGTGATAGAGCCGATCGCTCCGGGCGATGAGATCACATGGGACTACTCGACAACGGTGGCTGATCTGGATTGGAAGTTTACTTGTGATTGCCGTAGTGTGATTTGTCGAGGTGCGATTGCGGCGTTCGCAACGTTGTCGCCCGAGCGGCAGAATTGGTATTTGGAACGCGATATCGTCGCTCCTTATCTTCGTCTCTAACCTAGACATTGAGCAACTCTGCGCTGCTGAGCTTGGGACCCGTCCTTCAACTTTGAGCAGAATTGACGTATCCATAAGCACAGTGTGTTGCGAAACTCTGGCCTTTTCCCGCTCGCATCCCTTATGGGCATCGCGACCAAGCGACAGGCCCGAGACCCATGATCACCATCCGCGAAGCCGATCTGATCGAGAGCGTTGCCGACGCCCTCCAGTACATCTCCTATTACCACCCGATGGATTATATCCGCGCACTGGGCGACGCCTATGAGGCCGAGCGGGGACCCGCCGCCAAGGATGCCATCGCCCAGATCCTCACCAACAGCCGGATGTGCGCCGAGGGGCATCGGCCAATCTGCCAGGATACCGGCATCGTCACGGTGTTCGTGAAGTGGGGGCAGGATTGCCGCCTCGAAAGCGACAAGAGCCTGCAGCAGGTGATCGACGAGGGGGTGCGCCGCGCCTACCGCAATCCCGAGAATCCGTTGCGCGCCTCGATCCTCGCCGATCCCGCCTTCGGCCGCGTCAACACCAAGGACAACACGCCCTCCGTCCTGCATGTCGAAATGGTGCCCGGCCATCATGTCGACGTGCAGGTCGCGGCCAAGGGCGGCGGCTCGGAAAACAAGAGCAAGTTCAAGATGCTCAATCCCAGCGATTCGATCGTCGATTGGGTGCTGGAGATGATCCCGCAGATGGGCGCCGGCTGGTGCCCGCCCGGGATGCTCGGCATCGGCATCGGCGGCACCGCCGAGAAGGCGGTGATCCTCGCCAAGGAATCGCTGATGGGCGATATCGACATGGCGCAGCTGAAGGCGCGCGGGCCGCAGACCAAGCTGGAAGAGCTGCGGATCGAGATTTTCGACAAGGTCAACGCGCTCGGCATCGGCGCGCAGGGGCTGGGCGGGCTTGCCACCATCCTCGACGTGAAGATCCTCGATTGGCCCACGCACGCCGCCTCCAAGCCGATCGCGATGATCCCGAATTGCGCCGCGACCCGCCACGCGCATTTCCACCTCGACGGCTCGGGTCCGGCCTATCTGGAGACGCCGAAGCTCGAGGATTGGCCGGAGGTCGAATGGGCGCCGTCGAAGGACTCTCTCCGCGTCGATCTCGATACGCTGACGCCGGAGGTGGTGGCGAGCTGGCAGCCCGGCGATCGCCTGCTCTTGAACGGCAAGATGCTCACCGGCCGCGACGCCGCGCACAAGCGCATCCAGGATATGCTGTCGAAGGGCGAGCCGCTGCCCGTCGCGTTCAAGGGCCGGGTGATCTATTATGTCGGCCCGGTCGATCCGGTGCGCGACGAGGTCGTCGGGCCTGCGGGTCCCACGACGGCGACGCGGATGGACAAGTTCACCAAGATGATGCTCGACCAGGGCCTGCTGGCGATGGTCGGCAAGGCCGAGCGCGGGCCGGCGGCGATCGACGCGATCCGTGAGGCAAAATCTGCCTATCTGATGGCGGTCGGCGGCGCAGCTTACCTTGTGGCGCGCGCGATCAAGGGCGCCCAGGTCGTCGGCTTCGCGGATCTCGGCATGGAGGCGATCTACGAATTCGACGTGAAGGACATGCCGGTGACCGTCGCGGTCGATGCCACCGGCACCAGCGTCCACCACACGGGGCCGCTGGTATGGCGTGAGAAGATCGCCCGGGAGCGGCTGCTGGAGAAGGCCTGACGGCGGTAATCTTTTCGACAGGGCGAGATCAGGATCGGGGCGAAAGGACGTTCTATGACGCGGATCGCCAAGCTCTACGAACGCGCCCTTGTCGGCAGCGCACTCAGTTTCGCCGAGTTGCAACGATTGGCGGAGGCGTTCGGTTTTCGACTGCGCCGGATCAGCGGCAGTCATCATATCTATCGCCATGCAATTGTGCCGGCGACGCTGAACCTCCAGCGTATCGGCAAAGCCGCCAAACCCTATCAGGTCCGTCAATTTCTCGATATGGTGGAAGAATATCGCTTGCAGGCCGATTTCGAATGAACGCGCACTATCACATCAATCTGTTTTGGTCTGACGCGGATGCCTCCTGGGTCGCCGACGTGCCTGACCTGAAGCATTGCAGCGCCTTCGGTGCCACGGCCGAGGAGGCTACGCACCAGGTGGGTCTCGCGATGACAGCCTGGCTCGAGGTGGCGCGGGAGAGTGGCGATCTCATTCCAGCCCCACGCTATCGGCCAGCGATCTATGCGCTGCACGATAGAAACGCCGCCTAAACCGTTTCGACTATTGTGGCGGGGTGGCTGCCGTACCCGCGTTACCCGCCGCCTTCGCGAGCAGCGCATCAGGCTTCAGGCTGACATCCTTGATCAGCGTCTCCGGGGCCGCCAGCGGTGGGATGGTTACCGCGCCGACCGTGATCTTCAGCGCCGTCGCGCGGCTGGTGCGCAGCCGGGGATCGGTGGCGGTGGCGGGGATCTGGAAATGGTCGCCGGGGTTGAGGACGCCCTGGAAGAGCGTGGCCGGGCCGTCGGAGATGCGCAGCCACGCCGGTTGCTCGGCGGTGAGCAGCGCGGTCTGGCCCGCGGCCGCTTGCGCGGCGATCTCGGGCGAGGCGGTGGGCGCGCGAGCGCTGCACATGCTGCTCCTGGAGATCGCGCCCGGCGAGCGCGCCCACGCGCACAAGCTCGAGGCGCACGAGACCGCGATCCACCGCGCCGACGCGGATTTGAGCAATACATCCCTGGCGATTTTCTGATGCGAATCCTCGTGCAGTCCCAGCAGGATGCCAAGCGCATTGGCCTGCTGCGAGATTTCGCGCACCTGCGAATTGGCCTCCGGATCAAACCCGTCGCGCCAGCAGGTGCTCGCGGCGTCCCAGAAATGCACATCAATGCTGGCGGATAATTTCTCGG
>CAXTMT010000049.1:0-14453 GCA_964245355.1 uncultured Sphingomonadaceae bacterium | reverse complement strand
GGATCGCGCGCGCCGCCTGGTAGACGCGCTGCTGGAATAGCGGGATGCCCTGCATGTCGAGCGCGACCTCGGAGACATCGCCGGGCTGCCCGCGCAACAGCGCGACGATGCCCTCGATCGCGGTCTCGATGCCGAGCGGCGGGCGGCTGTCGCGCGCGCCCGGGAATTGCCGCAGCAGCCGGCGTATGGTGTCGAGTTCGCGGGCCTCCGCAAGCTGCACGCCGAGGACGCCGTCGCCGCCCCATGCGATGCCGCATCGGCCGACAGTGGTGTCGAAAAATGTGTACGCCTGCCCCGCCACGCCACGTCACCCCGACCCAGGCGGCGACTATAGCAGGCTGGTTTTCATCTGCATCGGGAAAATCGCCGGACGCCTGATGCGTTGATCGAGGTTGGGCTCGGCGTCGCGGCGGCGTCACCCGATCGCTTTGACCGTCCGATGCGGCAGGCGGCGCTTGGCGGCGTGCGCCGTCTCGGCTAGATCAGGATCGCGAGCATCTTCTGCGGGCGTAGTTCAATGGTAGAACGGCAGCTTCCCAAGCTGCATACGAGGGTTCGATTCCCTTCGCCCGCTCCAGTTTTTCTAAACTGGCCGAATGAAGCGCCTCCCACCCCGGAGGTCTTCGTATGAAATTACTAAAAATTCCCAATGGGAAAGCGCAGTTCGTTGTTACGCTGTGGCCTTACGGCCCAGCGCTAACGCGTCCGCGTCTTCTGCGCCGTCCAACAAAACGGATAACAAAACGTCCAACACCGGCGCACGACCATGGCTGATTTCCTCACCCGCCGTCATGGCACCTGGCATTTCGTTCGGCGTGTTCCGACCGAATACGCCGCGTTCGACCGCCGAGGAATCATCCGTCACTCGACCAAGATTCGGATTTCGGACGACCGAAACGGCCGCCGCGCCTCAAACGTCGCCGAAAAGCTGAACCGCGAGCTGGAAGCGTTTTGGCGCGCCAAACTCGGCAACTCGTTCGGCGACGAAGTGAGTCGCTATGAACTGGCGCGCCAGCAAGTGAGGTCGTTGGGTTTGGAGCTGCTGGATATGCCCCGGCTGATTGCGTTGCCGCCTGAACGGACCATAGAGCGGCTGGAAGCTTTGGCCGCCAAGGGCCTTCACGAAGACTCGGCCGCATGCGCGGCGGTACTAGGCAAGGTGAAAGCGCCTGTACTGCTACTGTCCCGGCTGCAGAAGGAACACGAATCCCTCGTCGGCGACGAGCTCAAGGGAATGTCGCCCGAGCAATTGCGGATTTGGCGCACAAGCCGCATTCGCTCGGCGCAGCAATTCGTCGAGGTTGTTGGCGACAAACCCGTGACCGAAATCACCGAGACGGACGGCCTTGAATATGTCGATTGGTGGCGTGCCCGCGTCGTCAGTGGCGAAACGAACGCAAAAACCGCAAACCGCGACATCGGCCAGCTAAGCCGCATGTTGAAGGACGTCCGCATTCGTCGGCGCTACAAATACCCAGATATCTTTAAAGACCTGCGATTGCGGGGAGAGACGGAAAAGTCGCGCGTGCCTTACGAGAGCGATTTTATCAAAAACCGCTTTCTTGGCGGCGCGCTCGACGGCCTGAACGAGGATGCCCGCTTTGTACTATACGTCATGATCGAAACCGGCTTACGTCCATCCGAGATCGTGAACTTGACGGCACAAGCCATTCATTTGGATTGCCCGATTCCCTACGTGGAAATCTTGCCCGAGGGACGACAACTGAAAACCGAGGATTCGAAACGTGAAATGCCGCTGGTAGGCGTTGCACTGCAAGCGATAAAGCTCAGGCCGCAAGGCTTTCCCCGCTACCGCGATAAATCGTCCAGCATGTCCGGCACCCTCAATAAGTACCTCAAGGAGAACGGCCTCCGTCCAAATTCCGAGGTTTCTGTATATTCACTTCGACACAGCTTTCGTGATCGCTTGGTAGCCGCCGAAGCGCCGGACAGCCTGATCGACAGCCTCATGGGTCATCGCTCCGGCAAGCCCAAATACGGAAAAGGGCCGTCGCTGGAATTGAAGCTCAAATTTTTGGAGAAAACGGCGTTCCCCTGTCCAGCGCGGCTGTAGGCGTCGAGCAAGCGACGGGCGCGATCCTTCGCGCCCTCGCGGCTACGCAATTCGAGCAGATGCGCTTCGAGCTTTTCATAGAGCGGAAGGTAGTCGTCGCCGTCGCGTTCGACGAGACAGGCGAGCATCAACAGAGCCCGTTCTGCCCTTGCCAGACCACGAAGAGGCGGTTGTTGGAACATTCCTAGCGCGCCAAAACGAAATTGGTAATGCTAGGCTAGGCTTCCTTTGAGGAACTGCAATTGCAGCGTTCCCATTGTTTCCCGCATAGCCACAAATATTCAAAGCGGATTTTGACCCATCCGCTTGAGGTTATCCTATCGATGTGTCGCGGCTTATTGCGACAAATAAAATTCGTGAAACAAAATATTTGGAGAAAGACAACACTAAATGTGAAACTTGTGACCTGCGATCACGGGGCGCGCCTTGAGCAAGAACTACTCTATTGTAAATTTGTTTGTAGAACTTGGACATTGGTCTTGATGGTGTTTGCGTCCCCGGCAATCTCGTTGATTGCGAGAGCGAAGTCATCGAATTTCGCGGTCTCGGGGGCAAGAACAGAGAGCTTTTTGTTAGCAGAAATGATCGCGTCGATGTCGGTAAGGTAATCGTTCAACTGTCCAACGAACGCTTCTTTCTCGTCAATATACTTGTTGTACAGGATAGAAAAATCCAAGACGGGCGACCGTGTCTCGCCCATCGTTCGGATTTTAATGAGTTCAATGTCGCCGTTAAGGTAATTGGGAGGCTGCTTCGGATCATAGGCCCTTAAGAATCTCAGGCGGTCATAGGCGCATTTGTCCCAGTCCAAGAACATCTGCCGCTCAAGCTCTGTCATCTGCTTATTGACGCCCTTCAGTTTGATGTTCGCCCGCGCTCTATCGAGAGCATCGATGTTGCGTTTTGCGAGATTTACAAGCTTCAGTCGGGCATCATAACTCGCTGCGACGCCACCGAGGCTTACGACGGCTGAGAGGTCTTTGGCAGCAAACTCGAATTCTTTCGGCACCAAACCTGAAACAGTTGTCATCAATTTTTGGAAATCGGCGAGCGTTTTAGCGGTATCGGCTTGGTAATTGATGGCCTTGTCCAACGCATCCCCATATGTGAGCACGGTCGCAACATCGGAGAATGTTCGCTTCAGGTAATCGATCCGAGCCTTTTTGCGCTCGTCGTTTTCTTTTTTCGACTTTGCCTTGAAGTCGAGATTCAAGAGCTGTTGATAGTTCGCGTCACTTGGCCCGCAGGAATATCCGTTCGAGCTCAGAAACAAGACCTCGGCATTTTTCCGTGCGATATCCTTTTGCAGCGCCGCTCGCAGATCGATGTCGGCTCCTAGATCGGTCCGCAGTTTGTTGACTGCCGTCTGCCCCGTCAGCGCTCGATCAACGACGCCCGCACAGCTCGTCAGCAATAGTAGCGACGAAATTACAACAAATCGCATGGTGAGCTCCTCGGCAACTCCTGCGGGAATAACCGAGCCTTGCATCCGCAGGGAAATCTTCAAGAAGCAGCTTACGATTTCCACAGGCTTCGCTGGCGTCACCTCTGATGGAAGTCGTCCGCTATAAGCTCAAATCATCTCGAATTGACGCAGTTCGTAACCTGACGGGCTACATACCCTGAAGGGCACAGGTTCGAATCCTCTTCCTGCAACCAATTTTTCTGAATTAAAACAATACGTTGTTCTGACTTGCGAGTTTTTCGTTGTATTGCAGCTTGTCGCCATTCGATACGGCATTTAGCATTGCAATTTCAGATAGTTGCGTAGACTTCTGTCGCGGGCTTCCACCATTTACAGTTTTTACATGCCACGTGCGCGGAACATGATTGGTGCGTCAGCCCTCTTTCGCTCATTTAAATTGATCGAATCCAACCCTCGACACACAGCCTATAATCGATGTTTGCCAGAAAGTTCGAGTCATGACTGATAGAAAGCCAGCATCGACCGAGTTGACCGGTGGTGCAGGCTTTACCTACGAAGACACGGTTGTCGCCTATTATCTCGCGCATTTGCTTCGACACGAGCGCGCGGCAGGCCAGCCAGGTATCGTCACCAGCGTTGCCGTTCAGCGGCAAGGCCACGAGCATCCCATGGACGATGTCATCATCGGTCTCGATGATGCCGGGAAAATAAAATCGCTCGAACTTCAGGTCAAACGCTCTGTCACCATTAGCGGCTCCGACCAGAAATTTAAAGAAATCGTCTTAGCGGCGGTGAAGACGCAAGCTTCCGGTGACTTCGTAAAGGGCACCGACGCGAGCGGCTTTGTTGTCGAGCATGTCACGGATCCGGTCTTCCGCAGTCTTTCTCGGCTTATTGCCAGAGCCAAAGCGAGCCCTGACGCAAAAGACTTTGAACAGTATTTTGCGGCTGACGGCACGGCAGGAGCCGACGACAATAAACTACGCGAAGCTCTGCTGCCCCTTACCGGCGCGGGCGATCTTGACGAGGAAGTCACCTTTTACCGCAATTTCGCCGCGCTTCAGTTGGCAGGTCTGGACGACGGTGGCGCGCTCCGCGCCGAAATTGTTAATCGGCTTCAGGAGTTGTCGGCGGAGAATTCCGACGGGCAAGGCATTCTTCTGTTCGACCGCCTGTGCCGTATCGCGCGCGAAGGCGCGGCGAACGCCGCCAAATGGACGCGGTCATCATTGCTTGCCCAGCTCAGCGGCTCGGTGCGGCTAAAGGTTTCGCCAAACTTTAGCGACGACATCAAACGGCTGAACGCCGCCTCGCTCGAGGCGCTCAACGATGTGTCAGAAACAGTGGATGAGTTTCACGTATCGCGCGACGGTTTGCAGGAGGATGTCGCCAAGCAGCTGGAGCAGCACCGTGTCGTCTCTATCGGTGGCTTGCCGGGTTGCGGCAAGTCCGCGGTTCTAAAGCATTTCGCAGCCAACGCTGCGAAGTCAGGGCCAATCCTTTTTCTGAAAAACGACCGAATGCCCGGTACGAGCTGGACGACCTTCGCAACCGCGCTCGGCCTGCGTAATTCCAGCGCGTCCGATCTACTAGCCGAAATCGGTGCAACGGGAACGCCAATCCTTTTCGTTGATGGCATCGACCGCATCCGGCCCGACCAGCAGCACGTCATCACAGACCTCATCCGTGCTATCGAAGCTGACCCGAACCTTCAGCACTGGAAAGTTCTCGCAAGCTCGCGCGATCAAGGTCTCGAAGCATATCGGAACTGGTTTCCGAAACCTTTCTACAGCACGAACGGCATGGGCACCGTCACAGTAAGAGAGTTTTCCGACGACGAGGCCGAACAGCTGGCACAATCGAAGCCCAATCTGCGCCGTCTTCTTTGCAGCCCTAGCAAAGTCGTCGAGCAGATCGCGCGGCGCCCGTTTTTCGCCGCCGTTCTCGCCAAAGCTATTCTCCAAGAAGCCGAACCGAAGACCGAAGCCGACTTAATTAACGCATGGTGGCTCCGCGCCGGTCACGACGCCAAGGCCGAAGCCGTGCTACAACGACAGCGCGCGCTTCTCGACGTTGCCGAGAAAGGCGTGCGTAATCTCGGCAAAGAAATCTCGGTACGTAATTTGAAGCCTGAAGCCGTCGCGCAACTGGCTGAACTAGAGGCGGACAACATTATCCGTCTTGAGCGCGAAGGCGCGATTGTCTCGTTCACGCACGACATCTTCTTCGAGTGGGTTTTCTTCCGCCTGCTCATCGACCTCGGCAAAGAATGGCCTTCAGCGCTTTCCGCCGCTGGCGAGCCTCCGCTGCTCGGCCGCGTGGTTGGTTTACTGGCGCAAGACGCGCTCACCAAACCCGGGCGTTGGACTGCAGGATTGGACCAGCTCGAAAGCTCTTCTTTGCGCGCCCAGTGGAAGCGGGAGTGGCTTACGGCCCCACCTTTCACGAACGCATTCGAGAATGCAATCGACGAGTTCACGCAGCGTGTCGGCGCTGATGACTTTGCTTTGAGCAAAAAATTGTTCGTGTGGTTTCAGGCGCAGCATACCGTTCCAAGCCCCGTTATCATGACAGGCGCCATCAAGATTGAGGGAATGGTCTCCATACGGCTAGCCGATCTTCTCGGTTGGCCTTCGGATGGTGAAGCATGGGGCCGCCTAATCGATTGGATTATCGCGCGGCACGACAAGCTTCCAGCGCGCCTTATCCCTCAAGCACTCGAAGTGTTAGTCGTTTGGCAAAATATGCTATCGGACTTCAAGAACCGGCGCTCCAAAAGCATTTTAGCGACATGCAACGCGTGGCTTACCGATCTTGAAACTGAAATTTACGCAGAAGGCTATTCACGCCCGCGTGGCAAATGGGATGTTCTTGGCCGCGAAGCGCAGAAGAGCCTTGCTACGGGCCTGCGTAGCACCATTCTTCGTTCGGCCCGTAGCTACCCTGAGTTCGCGGTCGCACTCTTCGAACGCGCCGCCAGCAACGACCATATGCTTCGGCCCGCATTCGACGAGCTGATGGGCTTTACGTCGATCATGGCCGAAGTTGCGCCGGAGGCTACTGAGAATGTTTCTGAAGTCAAATTGCTAAAAGAGTTGCCGCTGGACGAATATGACAGACTCCGCCGCCATGATGAAGAACAGGCCAAGTGGCGCGCAGATATCAGCAAGATACCGCCGGAGAAGCGCACGCGCCATCAAGAGTTGGCCTTGTCGTCCGTTCATTTTCCCTCGGGCATGAGCGACTTCAGGCTAGATGATGTCGGCCTTGATGCTCACAATCAATATTATCACCCGCCATCGGCACTGCATGAACCGTTCGCCAGTCTGCTCGCCAAGAGCCCCGTCGTTGGCCTTCGATTCATCAAGAAGCTAACGAACCATGCGACAACTGGCTGGCGTCAAATCCACAAATTAAGCCGCCGCGAACACGGCACGCCCATACCGGTCGTTTTGGAGTTGCCATGGGGCAAACAAAAGTTTTGGGGTGACTGGCACGTTTTCTGTTGGGGCCTTGGCATGTTGGGCTCTCAGTTGCTTCAGTGTGCTTATCTTTCGCTTGCCTATTGGGCTTTCAAAGAGATCGAGAAGGGCCGCTCAACTAGCGACGTAATTAAGGACATCCTTGAAGGCAGCGAATGCTATGCCACCCTAGGCCTTTGCCTACGTCTAGCCATCGAGACGTTCGAAGTTTCCGAAACAACGCTGCCCATCGTCACATGCCAGCGCTTATGGGAGCATGATTTTGCGCGGCTCATTCAAGAGCCGCAGAAGGACATCGATCTTTTCGGGTTCGGTTTTCTCACAAAATTGACCGGCGAAAAAGCGAAGGCGAAGGCGTTTCTTGAAAGCCGAGAATACCGCAAACATGAAGTGCGCGAACTTGCTATGCGTTTTGCGATTTCCAGTGAAAACGACTTGCGTGACCGCTTCAAGAAAGCGCTTGCCTCGTTCCCGGAAAACCTGCCGTTCGAACTCGAAGAAGAACGCGAAAACAAGAGCCTGACACAACAATTGAAGGAAAAAGCCGAGATTTGGTCCGGCCTTGGCGATATCGATAATTACCGCCGCTACGAGATGGAGAACGATAAAGTCGCCATCGGCTATGAGCCGCCGCAGCCGATGCCCGAAACCGCGCAACAGAAGGCTGCCAAGGCTTCTGAGTCTTTGGGTCAAACACGTGTGTTGAATTGGGCAATAAAATCCTTGAACGAAGGTAAGCCCGGCGAGGACTGGTCGTTACAGAAGGCCGTCGAATATGCCAAGGCACACGACCGTGCCGACCTCTTTGATGAGCGCGCCGATGTTGGGCCACATACGGTCCAGAGCGGCGTTTCCGCTATAGCGGCCTGCTTTATCCGATATTCCAACGAAAATTCGGGGGACCAGTCATGGGCGTGGGATGTCATGAACCGCGTTCAGAAGATGCGAGAGCCGCAAGACTATCGCGGGTCAAAAATCCCTTGGCATCCGTCATTTCATCTTATTTCCGCTTTGTTTCATGACCGTAAGAGCGGGGCACCTCACCCGCAATCGTCCGCAAACCTCATTCACCTTGCGAGCCATGCGAACGACGATGTGCAGCTCATGGCTTTCCAAGCGCTTTTCCTTGACCCAGACACGCATGTGAAATGGACCGCCGCCCATTACGCATACGATCTCGCGCATTACATCGACCCGATTAGGGACCAGACGACCTTTGAGCGCGATGGCACGGAAGACCGCGAAGCACGTGAGGCCGCGCTAGCGAAGGCGACTCACGCGCTTGGTATCGAAGCCGAAAATAGCTTCGACCCATTGCCGCCAGCCTGGGTCAAAGCATCAAAACGCAATCGAAGTGAAGAAGACTTTTGGACCGACCCTAAACGCTCGTTTGATGGACAACACGCCGCTAAGCTCTTCGAGCATTTCCCGCTCGAAGAGTGGTGCAGGTCCGAAGTTTACCGTGAGAAAACCGGAGCGCTACTTGCCGACCTCGCGCGCTGGACGATCGAACGGTTGATACCCGTGTGGGACGACAATAAAAAACGCCGCGACAAGCAAGCCCATCTTTTCGAATGGGATCACGCTTTGGGTAAGATGTTCGCTCGCGTTCTGCCATTCTTCGAATTGGATTGGATGCGACAGCACTTCATCAAGCCATTCTCTCAGGAGGATGAGGAAGCACTACGCGTCCTAGCAGAGTTCGCGGATAGCGCGGTCCGGCGGTATATCTTAGACGCCAAAGACATTCCCGCCAACGCGTTGCCTATCCTCGAAGACTGTGTTCAACGCGTGATCGACGACCGAACGTTCAAGCTGAACGGATATCACGCGGGTGATGTAAACGGCTATGACATGCCGACCCTCATCAAAGCGCTTTTGTTCGTGAACGTTGAAGCCGAATGCCCGGGCGCAGCGCGGTTCGTGAATGGCAATTGGAACGACATTACGATCGTCATGCCGCTTGTCACCAAGCTCATGAAATCGACTGGATGGTCAGCCTTCGTGATGCAAAATTATCTAACCCTGTGCGAGAAAGCCGGGACATCTTACCCACTCGATGCGTTTATCGAACAAGCCGGAGCGGCATTGGACTCTATCGAATATGCAAAAGGTAGCTGGGTTGGGACATCACTTCCTGCACGACTTGCAGCAATGGTTCAGCTCCTTGCCGACGCTAACTACCCGCTTGAAATTAACCGAGCACGTGGCTTGTTGAGGCTTCTCGACGCCTTGATTGACCTTGGCGACCGCCGCAGCGCGGCACTTGAACAAGACGAAGCGTTTCGGCGGGTTCAGGGCATTGCTGACTAGGTAGTTGTTCTGTCCAACCTCTAAACGGAAATAGAGGGCACCTTTACGACCTGTCGAGAGGCACCGCAGGGTCTGCTCTTCTGCAAAGGATTGACCGCATACACTTCGCCTCAGCGAACGCCCATTTCATTGCACGTAGAATGTTGTTTGCCTGATTCGCTTAACGAAAACTCCGCGCTTTTGCCTTGAACGTATCGATATGAAGGTCCGGCACGTAAATATCGCGCGGCTTATCATCGGTTGCTTCGGCTCGCGGCTGTCTCCCCCGCTTTCGCCCGTCCTCGCTTCATCGCCGCGCCTATACTCGCGCTTCTTCTAGACGAATGAACCAAGATGTTCTACATTCGTTCTTACTCATCCGAGAGTCAAGCTAATTGAAAAACGCTCTATTGACGAGCGTAATTGGAGCGGCGGAAGCCCTACATAGGTAGCGTCCTAGCAACTAGAGTTTGGGTGGTGGAACCTTTAAGGGCAATATCTAGTCGCTAAAGTGCAACTGACGCCGCACTCGCGGATTTTTAGGAAGACGAATGCCCAGCGTATTTTTTTCTTACTCGCACAAAGATGAAGCGCTGCGCGACCAGCTCGAAATACAATTGTCATCGCTCAAGCGACAAGGCGTGATCGAGGTCTGGCATGACCGGCGCATCGATGCGGGGCAAGAATTTGCCAAAGCGATCGACCAGCACGTCGAGACAGACGACATCATTTTGCTGCTCGTCAGCCCGGATTTTATCGCCTCAGATTACTGCTATGAAAAAGAAATGACGCGGGCGATGGAGCGCCACGAGGCGGGAAGCGCCGTCGTCATTCCGGTGATCCTGCGCGCATGCGATTGGCACGGTACAGCGTTCGGCAAATTGAATGCTACGCCCCGCGATGGAAAGCCGGTCACGCAGTTCGCGGACCGAGACGAAGCGATGTTGGAAATTGCGAAGGCGGTTCGGGCTGCCGCTGACCGACTTGCCCCCGCTTCACGGGAAACGGCAAAACCACAGCGTGCAACACGACCTGAACCTTTGCCTCTCGGTCCACGCAGCAGCAATTTGCGCTTGGCGAAGCAATTCACAGACCGTGACAAGGACGCATTTCGTGTCGAGGGATTCGAATACATTGCGCGCTATTTTGAGAACTCGATAGCCGAGCTTTCTACCCGCAACCCTGGCATCGAAGCGACATTCCGCCGGATCGACGCAAATCGCTTTACAGCCGTCGCCTACAAGAACGGGCAAAGCGCGGCCCGCTGTACCGTTTTCATGGGTGGCAGCATGTACATGAACGGGATCGCGTATCTGGCCAAGGAAACATCTGATAGCAATTCGCACAATGAAATGCTGACGCCTCAGGCGGATGAACAGTCTCTTTTCTTCCGCTCGATGGGGATGGCCGCGCGCAGCAACGCTGAGCAGAAACTCACACCAGAAGGTGCTTCGGAATTCTATTGGTCGATGTTCATTGAGCCGCTCCAACACACACGGTGATATATGCTATCGGCAGATGAATTTGCAGTTGGCTTCCTCGCGGAGGTTACGGGCCTGAGCCTCGTACTGCCCCGCACTCAATACGAATTGCCGTTTCTAGTTGTTCCGTGCGCGCCTGAAGCCGTCGCCATATGTCTCGAAGGGCAACAGGCATTTTACTCCTTTCCATCGAAGGGGAATCGCTCGTGGAAAGGCGTTATCATTCCGAATGTCCAGATCGAGCTTGACGAAACATCGCTGTTCGACGCCGATAACCGGTTCGCGCCAAGCGGAACAATGGTCCGCCGCAGCACTGACTTGGTATTGATGACGAAGGAACCGGGAGGCTTTCACGCACCGATCGCCGCAGCCGTACTTACGAATCTACCTGCTTGTGCCGATGATATGACCGTAGGATTTTCTGGATGGCAGGTCGTGCTTCGGAAAGGCGACGAAACACGCATTCTGAAGCGCATCGAAATCAAACAATCGTCGTGAGACAAGCGTCCCTTCATGTGCAATCTCTACAGCGTAACCAAGAGCCAAGCAGCGATCATCGAGTTCACACGCGCCTTGCGCAACTTGACTGGCAACCTCCCGCCGATGACGGGTGTCTTTCCGGATTATCCAGCACCGATTTTTCGCAAGGCCGGATGGCGTGCGCGAGTTGTTGCTTGGGCGGTGGGGCATGCCGGATCCACCACAATTTGGCGGCGCGCCTATTACAAATATCCGGAACGCCAAGAGCGCGCACTGACGCGCATGGTTGAAACCGGAACATCGCTGCGTCGTGCCGTTTACGTCCTCCTGTGAACAGGCCGACACTATGCCGCGCAAGACGCCGACATAGTTTGCGTTCAATGAGACAAGGCCGCTCGCATTCTTTGCGGGGATATGGACCGGGTAGCATAGCAGCCGCGGCACGAAGGCCAAACCGGTTGAAGGCGAGCATCAACTGTTCGGTTTCTTGACAACCGAAGTCAACGCCGACGACGGTGCAATCCATTCCAAAGCCATGCCAGTCATTCTCACAACGGCGTTGGCCGTTGACCAGTGGCTAACGCTGCCTCTACCTGACGCTCTTGCTTTGCAGCCGCCGTTGCCCGATGGCGCACTCAAGGGGGTTGCGACCGGAGAAAGATCAGACAGCGCAGTCGCAACATAACATCCACGCATGCGGATCATCCTCTCGTCTCACGGAACGCTTGTATGGGAATGTCGAGCAGGTCGGCAATCTGAAACAGCCGCGATGCTGGAACACGGTTCGCGCCGCGTTCGATTTTTTGCACTTGCTGAAAGCTCACGTCGAGCGCGGCGGCGAGTCGCTGTTGCGTTCAGCGCCGTTTATGCCGGTAGAAGAGGATATTGGCAGCAATCACGCGGTCGAGTTCGATGATGCGTCTCGTCATGCGGCTAGCGCGAAACTCTCATAACCGGTTGCCGGGCGCTGAGTCTCTTTCATCTCATCGCCCCATAACCGCCGTGCGAAGGCGCGCTCGTCCGGGCCGGAAAGGCTCATATAGATCGCAGTCGTCGAAAGCCGTGCATGTCCCATCCAGCGTTGAATGAGATGCAGGGGCGTGCCGCCGCGCACGGCCATGTGCCCGAAGCCGTGACGGAATCCTTTCGGGCAGGCTTGCGGCCCCGCGATGCGGGCGGCGTGCATCACCGTCTTGACGATGCGCCACGCCGTCATGCGGCAAAACGGCCATAGGCGGCGGGTGCCTCTGCTGTCATCGCGCTGCAAACATCGAAGACTAAAAAATGTTTCCAGAGCCGCAATCAGCCGGTCGGGGATCGGCACCTCGCGCACCGAAAACTTCCGGCGCTTCAACGTCACGATGGTGACGACGCCGCTTTCAATCTGAAACGAGCTGGCCGTCAGCGCCATCACCTCCGAAACGCGCGCACCCGTCCAAGCAAGCACCTGCACGAACAGCGCGCGGTCTTCCGGCAAATCATCCGTCGCGGCCAGTGCTCGCCTGCGCTCGGCATCGTTGAGAAACTTGCGCTGTCCATCGCGCGTGTGCAGCGAGCCTTCCGTCGCACTGCATTGATTTCGCCGGGGCGAAGTGACGCTCTTCTTCAAAGCGTAACACGTCAAGGATCGTTTTATTTCAGCGGCTTGGCCGCCCTGTTGGGCTGTCATTCATTCATCTGACGCTAACGATACCCCTTCGATCAAGGCAAAAACGAAGGCTGTTACACAATGAAGAATACGGTCACCCGCGAAAGTAAAACAAGTAAATCGCGCGGGCCTCGGCTATGCTACAATCACTCCTGCGACTTGGATCGCACGACCTCGACTTGAACGCTTCTGCCTTCAAAAATTCTTCACGCCTCGTCACAGCGGCTACTGCGCTTGCACTATTCTCGGGTGCCTCTCTGCTGGCGACGGTATCCGCCCGCGCCGACGAAACCAACAAATACACGGCGGTCTGCGCATCGATCAAAGATGCGGCGAAACGGGCTGGGTGCATGATTGGTCAAATCGAGAGACATACTCAGGATACCAAGCAACACAGCGAGAAGATGAAGCGCGTGGAACAAGACGCGAAGGCCATCACACCCTGCTACGACTTCCTGATTGGCAAGGTCAACGACAAGCTCACCACCAAAGAAGAGGTCATGAAAAAGGCTGGCGGCAATTTGACTGATGCAAATGTCTGCGCAGTTGCTGAGAGTTATGGCCGCAGAGCTGATCTGAAACCGCCGGTTTCAACCGTTGGCGTGAAGCCATCGACCATCGCCTACACGCGATAATATCTTATCCAAGACTGCCGCGATATCTCACAGCTTGGGCGCTGCCGCAGACTGGCGCTGCGGTGCGGCGGGGGCATCCGGTTTTGATGGAGAGGCCGCAGCAGGTGCAGCGCTGCTGAAAAACGCTTGCTTGCTTTTGTTCGCTTCAACCGCAACTTCGGCCTTTTTGGTGTGGGTCGCATCAATTTTGCTGGCTGCTGCATCTTCCTTCAGCTTGACGCCAAGCGTTTTCATCAGCTTCTTGCCGTGCCCGGCATGTTCCGGATGATGCTTGGTGTGTTCGCCAACCACGCTCTCCACCTGCTGATCTGCCGCCGGAATTTTTGCTTCGCGCGCTTGTCTCTGCTGCGGCGTCTCGTTCTTGTCCGGCACTTGTAATGTCGCGCGGGCATTGACCGCATCGGTGACGGCCTTGTCATCCATCGCTTTAAGGCTCTCGGTGACGGCCTTGCCGCCTTCGTTCGCATCCCCACCCTGCGCATGAATGATTGCCGCGACACCGACGCTGCCTTTCGATGAGAGGCCCGCCTTGGTCAGGCCCTCATAGACATCCTTGCGCAGCTTGGTTTGGGCCAGAATGTCGATCGCAGCTGGGCCGAGCTTGAGGATGTCGTGGTTGTCCGCCGCCCATATCACGCCTTGCTTGATCGCGTATTCACGGGTCTGGAGTTGAATCTGGGTAAGCCCCGTTGCGCCCATGGTATCGAAGCGCGCGCCGGATGACTGGCCATCGCTGCCCGGGCCGCGCACCATAGGTGCACTGCCCGTCAGACTGTGGTTCAACTGCGCAGCAAACTTCAGCATCGCGGCGGCGTCGAGCGGGTTGACGCCGAGCTTGGCCGCTTCGCGCTGCGTCGGCGTCAGCATGTTGAGAAACATGTTCACGCCAACGGCGGCAGAGCTGCCGAGCGCGCCGCTTCCGGGTGCCATGTTGG
>CAXTMT010000048.1:0-14622 GCA_964245355.1 uncultured Sphingomonadaceae bacterium | reverse complement strand
GTGGGATGTGCACCGTCACCGGCTTGCGCCCGAAGTCGCCCAGCGTGTCGAGGCTTTGCCTTTGAACATCGCGGCGGGGCGGATCGAATCGGTCGAACGGCGGGGCAACCGCGGATGTATTACGTGGCGACCGCGCGGGGGCGGGACGGTGCGGCGCGAGACGTTCGATCGTATCGTCAACTGCACCGGGCCGCAGGGTGACGTTACTCGCAGCGGCGAGCCTTTGCTGAAAGCGCTGGTCGCGGAGGGGCGGGTGCGGGCCGATGCTCTGCGGATCGGGATCGATGTCGATCGGCAGGCGCAGGTGATCGGCGTCGACGGTTCGCCCGACGAATCCCTCTTCGCGATCGGGCCGATCACGCGCGGGGCGTTCTGGGAAATCGTCGCGGTGCCGGATATTCGTGTGCAGAGCTGGGCGCTGGCAAGGCGCCTGGCCCATGCTCATTGGGTCGAGGGAGAAGGCCTTTGAACGGCAGCAGGACACGGCTCGTGACGGTCGATATCGGCGGCACCAACGTGCGCTTCGCGATCGCCGAAGTGGCGGATGGGCGGGTGCAGACGCTCGGCAAGCCGACGATCTTCCATACCGGCGCCTACCCCAGCCTGGAGCTCGCCTACGCCGCCTTTGCCAGGACCTTGAACGGCGACGTGCCGAGTTTCGCGGCCTTTTCGGTGGCGGGGCCGGTGCATGGTGATGTGCTGAAGCTCACCAACGCCGATTGGATCATCCGGCCGGGGGTGCTCGATGCCGAACTCGGGCTCCAGCACCATGTGCTGGTCAACGATTTCGGCGCGGTCGCGCATGCCGTGATGCAGGTCGGCGAGGAGCATCTCGCGCATCTGTTCGGTCCCGATCAGCCGCTGCCCGCGGATGGCGTGGTCGCGGTGATCGGGCCGGGGACGGGGCTCGGCGTGGCGCATGCGTTGCGTCGTGATGGTCGTTATCATGTGATGGAGAGCGAGGGGGGGCATCTCGATTATGCGCCGCTCGATGCGGTCGAGGATCGTATGCTGGTCGAGTTGCGGGGGCGCTTCCGCCGGGTCTCGAACGAGCGGATCGCTTCGGGGCCGGGGCTTGCCAATCTGCATTCGGTGCTGGCGGCGATGGAGGGCGAGGCGGTTGCGCAGCGGGACGATGCCGCGCTCTGGCAGGCGGCGCTGAAGGGGGAGGATCGGCTGGCGCGCGCGGCGCTCGATCGTTTCTGCATGGCGTTCGGGGCGATCGCGGGGGATATCGCGCTGGCGACCGGAGCGAGCGCAGTGGTGCTGGCCGGCGGCGTCGGCGCGCGGCTTGCCGATTATCTACCGGGATCGGGGTTTCATCAGCGCTTCACCGCGAAGGGGCGGTTCGAACGGATGATGGCGGAGATGCCGGTGCGGTTGATCACGCATCCGCAGCCGGGATTGTACGGTGCGGCGGCGGCGTTTGCGGTGAAGCACTGCTGATGACGAGAATTATTGCGGTCGCTTCACCTCGCGTTCGATCACCTTCACCGTTGCGGCCCAGGCCGGCGTATCAGGGGCGATGAGCTCGACGTGACCAACGGCTGGGATGGTGATTTTCTCGACCGGTTTGCCTGCTGCCTGCAATTTCGATGCATAGGCGGTCGCGAACGCAGGCGGCGCGATGCGATCCAGTTCGCCATTGATGAGCGTGATGCTTGCGGGCGGCTGGGGTAGCTTGGCCGGCGAGGTATCCGCATAGACGTCCGCCCGCGCCGACGACGGAGCGCCGACGAGCTTGTCGATCACCGGCTCACCACCGCCGCGATCGGCAGCGGACGCCTGGCGAAGAGCGGGCTCCCTCCCGGCAGACGATCGCGCGCCGCCGCCCACAGCGCCAGATGGCCGCCCGCCGAATGCCCGACCGCCACGATCCGCGACAGATCGAGGTGGAACACCGGAGCGGCATTCTTCAGCGTGTCGATCGCGGCACCGACATCGGTGAAGGTGCCCGGATAGCCGCCGCCGGGGCGATCCACGCCGCGATAATCGATATTCCACACCGCGATCCCGCGCCCGCGCAGATCGGCGGCGATCCAGTTCATGATGTCGGCCTTGGCGATGCTCGTCTGCCAGCAGCCGCCGTGGATCATCACCACCGTCGGGAAGGGGCCTTTGCCCTTGGGCAGCCAGACATCGACATGCTGGAGCGGATCGCCGCCATAATCGACTTGGCTGTCGGGCTTGGGTTGCGGACGGCCGAGCAGATCGGGCCATTTCATCGTCGCCACGGCGGCGCTCCCCCCGATCAGCAGCAGGATGACGAGGAGGATGCGCCGGATCATGGGATGGTTCTGGCGGGGTTGGCCGGAGGCGGCAAGGGGCACCAAATCATCCTCCCCTGCAAGGGGAGGTGGCAGCCCGCAGGGCTGACGGAGGGGTGTAACCATAAGCGGTGACACCCCTCCGTCCGCTTCGCGGCCACCTCCCCTTGCAGGGAAGGATTCACGCCAAAATCTTCGCCAGCCCGCGCGACAGTTGCAACGCGCCGTTCAGCGCCTTCTCGCCGGATCCCCATTCGCGGGTGATGACCAGCTTGCTGTCAGGCCGCAATTTGGCGGTGCCCTTCAGCCGCTGGGTGTAGGCGATCAGGCCCGGCAGATCGGGGAATTGATCCTCGAAGAAGGTGACGAGTGCGCCCTTCGGCCCGACATCGAGCTTCGCCACGCACGCCTTGCGGCAGTTGAGCTTGGTCTCGATCACGGTGAGCAGATTCTGCGTCGCCTCGGGCAGCGGGCCGAAGCGGTCGATCAATTCGGCGGCGAACGCCTCGATCTGCTCCTTGTCCTCCAACTCGTTCATGCGGCGATACAGGCCCATGCGCAGATCGAGATCGAGGACATAATCCTCGGGCACCATGATCGGTGCATCGACGCTGATCTGCGGGCTGAACTCCTTGCTCCGCGCCGCCTCGGCAAGCCCGCCGGCCTTGGCATTGAGGATCGCATCCTCCAGCATCGACTGGTACAGTTCGAAGCCGACTTCCTTGATGTGCCCCGATTGCTCGTCGCCGAGCAGATTGCCCGCGCCGCGAATGTCGAGATCGTGAGAGGCGAGCTGGAAGCCCGCACCCAAGGTGTCGAGGTTCTGGAGGATGTGCAGCCTTTTCTCCGCCGTCTCGGTGACGATGCAGTTCGCCGGTGTCGTGAGGTAAGCATAGGCCCGCGTCTTGGCGCGGCCGACGCGCCCGCGCAGCTGATAGAGCTGGGCGAGGCCGAAGCGATCGGCGCGGTGGACGATCAACGTGTTGGCCGAAGGGATATCGAGCCCGCTTTCGATGATCGTGGTCGAGACCAGCACGTCGAACTTCTTGTCGTAGAAAGCGCTCATCCGCTCCTCGACCTCGGTCGCGCTCATCTGGCCGTGCGCGACGACATATTTGACCTCGGGCACCTCCTTGCGGAGATACGCCTCGATGTCGGGCAGATCGGCGACGCGGGGGACGACGAAGAAGCTCTGACCGCCGCGATAATGTTCGCGCAGCAGCGCCTCGCGGATCACCACCGGATCCCACGGCGCCACGTAGGTCCGCACCGCGAGGCGATCGACCGGCGGGGTCTGGATCACCGACAATTCGCGCAGGCCCGACATCGCCATCTGCAGTGTGCGCGGGATCGGCGTGGCGGTGAGGGTCAGCACATGAACGTCGGCCTTGAGGGTCTTCAGCCTTTCCTTGTGGGTGACGCCGAAGCGCTGTTCCTCGTCGACGATGACGAGGCCGAGCTGGCGGAAATCGACGCTCCTGGCGAGGATCGCGTGGGTGCCGATGACGATGTCGACCTTGCCCTCGATCAGCAGTTCACGGGTGCGTTTCGCCTCGGCGGCGGGGACGAGGCGCGAGAGGCGGCCGATCTCGATCGGGAAGCCGCGCATCCGATCGACGAAATTGGTGAAATGCTGGCGCGCCAGCAGGGTGGTGGGGCACACCAGAGCGACCTGCATCCCCGCCATCGCCGCAACGAACGCGGCACGCAACGCCACCTCGGTCTTGCCGAAGCCGACATCGCCGACGACCAGCCGATCCATCGGCTTGCCCGCCGCCAGATCGTCGAGCGCGTCGCCGATCGCGCGATCCTGATCGTCGGTTTCCTGATAGGGGAAGCGATCGGCGAAGGCGGCGTACGCGGTGTCGGCCTGCGCGACATCGGCGTGGCGCAGCGCCCGCAGCGCAGCGGTGGCGATGAGCTCGCCCGCGATCTCGCGGATGCGCTCCTTCATCTTGGCCTTGCGGCGCTGCCACGCCTCGCCGCCGAGTTTGTCGAGCGTCCCGCCTTCCTCGGCGCCGTAACGCGAGAGGACTTCGAGATTCTCGACGGGAACGTAGAGCTTGTCGCCGCCCGAATAGCTCAGTGCGACGCAATCGTGCGGCACCTTGGAGACGGGGACCTGCTGCAGCCCCTCGTAGCGGCCGATGCCGTGATCGCGGTGGACGACGAGATCGCCGGGCGAGAGCGTCGCCAGCTCGGCCAGGAAGGCGTCGGCCGATTTGCGTTTCTTGACCCGGCGGATGAGGCGATCGCCGAGCATGTCCTGCTCGGTCAGCAGCGCCACCTCGGGCGTGGTGAAGCCGTGGTCGAGCGGCAGCACGGCGAGCGCGGTGGTGCCGGGTTTGAATGCACGGCCGAGCGCATCCTGCCAATCCTCGGCCAGCATCGCGCTGTCCAGGCCATGATCGGCCAGCAGCCCCTTCAGCCGTTCGCGGGCGCCGATCGAGTAACTGGCAAGGACGACCTTCTTCTTCTCGCGCCCGAGCTTGCGGACATGCTCGGCCACCGCCTCGTAGATGTTGGCGTTCTGCGCGCGTTCCGGGGCGAAATCGCGCGCGGCGTCTACGCCGAGGTCGATCACCTTCGCGCTTTCATGCTCGTGATAGGCGGTTGTCAGGTGGACCGGTCGCTCGGCGAGCGCCTCGGCCCATTGCCCGGCGCTCAGATACAGCGTCTCGGGCTCGATCGGGCGATAGCTGCCCGGATCGGCGGATTTGGTGGCGATGCGATTCTGGTAATAATCGGTGATGGCGTCGAAGCGCTGCTCGGCGGCGCGGGTCGTCCCGGCTTCGCGGACGATCAGATCGTCATCGGCCAGATGATCGAGGAGGGTGGCGAGCTTCTCCTCCAGCATCGGCAGCCAATGCTCCATGCCGGAGAGGCGGCGGCCTTCGGAGAGCGCCTGATAGAGCGGATCGCCGGTCGCGGTGGCGCCGAACTTCTCGCGGTAGCGGCTGCGGAAGCGCTTGATGCCGGGCTCGTCGAGCAACGCCTCGGACGCGGGGAGGAGGGTGAAGCCTTCGACCTGCGCGGTGGTGCGCTGATCCTCGGCGTTGAACTGACGAACCGTCTCGATCTCGTCGCCGAAGAAATCGAGGCGCAGCGCCCGGCTTTCACCGGCCGGGAAAAGATCGACGAGCCCGCCGCGCACCGCGAACTCGCCCGCCTCGTGGACGGTATCGGTGCGGACATAGCCGTTCGCCTGGAGCAATTGCGCCAACGCATCGCGATCGATCCGCTCGCCCGGCGCCAGCGTCGCGGCGAGCTGGCGGAGGCGGAAAGGGGTGAGGGTGCGCTGGGTGGCGGCGTTGACGGTGGTGACGAGCAATTGCGGCCCAACGGCCTTGCGCTGGAGCGCATGCAGTGTGCCGAGCCGCTCGGATTGGACGCGGAGCGACGGCGAGGCTCGATCGTAGGGCAGGCAGTCCCACGCCGGGAAGCTCAGCACCTCGATCTCGGGCGCGAAATACCGCGCGGCATCGGCGAGCGCGCGCATCTCCGCTTCGTCGGGGCAGATGAAGACGCAACGGCCCCCCTTTGTTTTTTGGGCGCTGGCGCGCGCCAGGTCGGCAGCGAGCCAGGGAAGGAAGCCCGTGGGGGCGCCGGCGAGGGTGAGGGGCTCCGACGCGTCGAGGATTTTCTGGAGGTCGAGGGTCATGGCTGTAAAGCCCTCTCCCATGAGGGAGAGGGTTGGGTGAGGGTGACCCGCACTCGATAGCGGGGTTGCTCGGCCTGCGGCCTCGCCCCCTCACCCGACCCTCTCCCCAACGGGGAGAGGATTTTTCCAAAACCCCTCACTTCGGCACCGCGATATAATCCAGCCGTTTCAGTGCCTCCATCATCGGACCCTGCCAACGCGCAGGCACACCAGCGGTCCCGATCGCCCAGGCCATGATGTCGACGTCCTGTTCCTCCAGGAACGCCTCGTAATGCTCGATCTCCGCGTCGCTCCAGCCGGCGGCGTACGCATCGAAGAAGCCGCCGATCATGTAATCGGCCTCGCGGGTGCCGCGGTGCCAGGCGCGGAAGCGCAGGCGCTTGAGGCGGATGTCGCGGTCCATGTTGCTCCAAACGGCGATATCCGGCAGCCGCTTTGCGGCGCCGGTGAAGGGGGTTAGGAAGCCTCTAGCCATGCGCCCCGAACTTCTCAATCCGCTGTTCGCCGAGGTCGAGGCGCTGAAGGGCGTCGGGACCCAGCTTGCCAAGCCGCTGGCGAAGCTCGGGCTCGCGCGCGTCGTCGATCTGCTGTTCCATCTGCCGACCGGCTGGATCGATCGCAAGGCGGTGACCGAACTCGACGAGGCCGATGTCGGCCAGGTGGTGACGATCACCGTCACCGCGACCGAGCATCGCACCGGCAATTCGCCGCGCGCGCCGGTGCGGGTGACGGCGTTCGACGCGGCGGGCAACGCGGTCAGCCTCGTCTTCTTCCGCGCCAATTCGGGTTATACCAAGAAACTGCTGCCGGTCGGCGAGGCGAAGGCGATTTCGGGCAAGCTCGAACGCTACGATCAATGGCTCCAGATGGTGCATCCCGAGGTGATGGCGCCCGACGAAGCCAAGGCGCTGCCGGCGCGCGAGGCGGTCTATGCCTTGTCGGAAGGGCTGACTTCCAAGCGGCTCGCGACGATGATCGCGCAGGGCGGGGCACGGGCGCCCAATCTGCCCGAGTGGATCGAGCCGAGCCTCAAGGCGCGCCACCAATGGCCCGGCTGGCGGGAGGCGGTGAAGCGCATCCACGCCGATCCCTCCGACGCGAAGGCGCGCGAACGGCTGGGCTATGACGAATTGTTCGCCAACCAACTCGCGTTTCAATTGGTGCGCGCGTCGTCGCGGCGGCGGCGGGGGACGCCGCTGGTCGGCGATGGGCGGCTGCGCGCTCGGTTCAAACTGCCCTACGCTCCGACCGGCGCGCAGGTGCGGACGATCGGCGAGATCGAGGGCGATCTGGTGCAGGCCGCGCCGATGCTGCGCCTGTTGCAGGGCGACGTCGGCGCGGGCAAGACGCTGGTGGCGCTGATGGCTTTGCTGATCGCGGTGGAGGCGGGGACGCAGGGCGCGCTGCTCGCCCCCACGGAGATCCTCGCGCGCCAGCATTACGAAACTGTGTCGCGGATGCTCGCCGGCCTGCCGATCAACGTCGCCATCCTCACCGGGCGCGACAAGGGCCGGGCGCGCGAGGGTACGCTGATGGGCCTCGCCGACGGATCGATCCACATATTGATCGGCACCCACGCGATCTTCCAGGAGGCGGTGAGCTACCGGAACCTCGGCCTCGCCGTGGTCGACGAGCAGCACCGCTTCGGCGTCGCCCAGCGCCTGTTGCTGACCCAGAAGGCCGAGCGGCCGCCGCACCTGCTCGCGATGACCGCGACGCCGATCCCGCGCACCCTGACGCTCAGCCATTATGGCGAGATGGACGTGAGCCGCCTCGACGAGATGCCGCCCGGCCGTCAGCCGATCGAGACGCGGGTGATCTCCGACGATCGGCTTGACGAGGTGGTGGACGGGGTTGCGCGGCATTTGGCGGCGGGGAACCAGGCCTATTGGGTGTGTCCGCTGGTCGAGGAGAGCGAAATCAGCGATCTCGCCGCCGCGGAAGCACGGGCTGGCGCCCTTCGTACCCGGTTGGGCGCAGGGGTCGGGGTGGTTCATGGCCGGATGAAAGGGCCGGAGAAGGATGCGGTGATGGCCGCCTTCCAGCGTGGCGACGTCCAATTGCTCGTGGCGACGACGGTGATCGAGGTCGGCGTCGACGTGCCCAATGCCACACTGATCGTGATCGAACATGCCGATCGCTTCGGCCTCGCCCAACTCCACCAGCTTCGGGGCAGGGTAGGGCGCGGCACCGGACGATCGGTCTGCCTGCTGCTGCGCACCGCCGGGCAATTGGGCGAGACGGCGCGCGCGCGCCTCGCTCTTCTGCGCCAAACCAACGACGGCTTCCGCATCGCCGAGGAGGATCTGCGGTTGCGCGGTGCCGGCGAGGTGCTGGGTACGCGCCAATCGGGCGAGGCCGCTTTCCGCCTCGCCACGCCCGAACTTTCCAGCGCGCTGATCGATGCCGCCCAGCAGGACGCGCGCCTGCTGATCGATCGCGACGGCGGCCTCGAGGCCGAACGCGGCGCGGCGGCGCGATTGGCGCTCTATCTGTTCGAACGCGATGCGGCGGTCGGCCTGCTGCGATCGGGCTGAACTGTTTAGCTTTTTCGTTGGTGCTGGGGCCTGCCGCGCGCTAGGCTGGAGCCTTCATGGCATCTTCGCCCGTAAAGACCGCCGCCGAGGCGCAGCGCCGCTTCGGACGGCAGGTGACGACCTTCGTCGTTTTGGGTTTCCTCGCCCGGATCGGCGCGGCGACGGCGGCGGCGTTCGTCGTCGTCGAGTCGAACACCCATAGCTATTGGGTGGCGCATACCTATCAGGTCGAAGGCCAGCTCGAGGTCGTCTCGCGCCAGGCTTCGACGCTGCGCGCCGAGGCCTTGCTGTCCGCCTTCCGCCACCAGCCCAGGCGCGATCAATATCTGAAGGCGCGCGATGCATTGTTCGAGGCGATCGACGAAGTCGCACGGCTCACCGCCGACAACCCCCGCCAGCAGGCACGCATCCCGCGTCTGCGCGCGTATTATCAGGTCTTCGCCGCCAATTACGATGCGCCGGTCGATGCGGATTTCGGGGCGCGGATCGATCATGTCGAGGCGATCCGGCTGAAGCTGGGGCCGATGCGCCAAGCGATGGTCGACGAAGAGCATAATTTGCTCACGCAGCGTATCGCCACCGACCAAAACAGCGTTCGCCGCTTCTGGATCGTGCTGCCGCTCGCGGGGATGCTGCTGCTGATCGTCGCGGTCGTCTCGGTGCTGGCGATCCGCAAGTTCACCGCCGATCTCGCGCGATCCAAGGACGAATTGGAGGCACTGAACGAAGGTCTGGAGGATGCGGTCAACGAGCGCACCCGCGATCTTCAGCGTGCCAATGACGAGATCCAGCGCTTCGCTTATATCGTCAGCCACGATCTGCGCTCGCCTTTGGTCAACGTGATGGGCTTCACCGCCGAGCTCGATGCCTCGCGCAAGCAGATCGAGAAGTTCATCGATCTGGTCGAGGAACAGGCCCCCGAGGTCGTCACGAAGGATGCGCGCATGGCGGCGCGCGAGGATCTGCCCGAGGCGATCGGCTTCATCCGCAGTTCCACCCAGCGGATGGATCGGCTGATCAACGCCATCCTCCGTCTCTCGCGGGAAGGACGCCGGACGCTCGCGCCGGAGGTGCTCGATACCGGCGCGGTCGTCCAGGCGTCGATCGACAGCCAGCGCCACCGCATCGACGAGCTCGGCATCGATATCGCGACCGAGGGCATTTTGCCGACGATCACCAGCGATCGTGTCGCGTTCGAGCAGATCACGAACAATCTGATCGAGAACGCCACCAAATATCTGGCGCCGGGCCGCGCCGGCGTGATCCGGATCCGCGGGCGCGCCGCGCACGGCCGCGCGACCTTCGAGATCAGCGACAACGGCCGCGGCATCGATCCGCGCGATCACGAACGCATCTTCGATCTCTTCCGTCGATCGGGGATGCAGGATCAGCCGGGCGAGGGCATCGGCCTTGCCCATGTCCGCGCTTTGGCGCATCGCTTGGGTGGTACGGTTGACGTTGCTTCCGAGCTCGATAAGGGCGCGACCTTCAAGGTCAATCTGCCGGTGGCCTTCGCCGGCGAAAGGGACAAGGCAGCATGAACGCGCACCAAGCGGTCAACATCGTGATGATCGAGGACGACGAGGGCCATGCCCGCCTGATCGAGAAGAACATCCGCCGCGCCGGGATCAGCAACGATATCCGCCATTTCGTCGACGGCAATTCGGCGCTCGAATATCTGTTCAACGCCAAGGACGGCCCGCTCCACAACGGGCCGGCGCTGGTGTTGCTCGATCTCAACCTGCCCGACATGAGCGGCACCGACATCCTGACCCGGATCAAGGAGGATCCCACGCTCAAGCGCACCCCCGTCGTCGTGCTCACCACCACCGACGACAAGATCGAGATCCAGCGCTGCTACGATCTGGGCTGCAACGTCTACATCACCAAGCCGGTGAATTATGAGAATTTCGCCGAAGCCATCCGGCAGCTCGGCCTGTTCCTGGCAGTGATCCAGGTGCCCGATCCCGCCGACGGCTGATGACAGCCGGGGCGTCGGTTCTCTACATCGACGATGACGAGGGCCTGCGCCGGCTGACCAAGCGGGCGCTGGAGCGACAGGGCTATGTCGTCAGCCTCGCCGCGAGCGGACCCGAGGGTGTCGCGCTGGCCGCCGCGCGGCCTTTCGATCTCGTCGCCGTCGATCATTACATGCCGGGCCAGGATGGCCTCGCGACGATGGAGCAATTGCTCGCCCTCCCGTCGCCGCCGCCGGTGATCTACGTCACCGGATCGGAAGAGACGCGCGTCGCGGTCGGCGCGCTGAAGGCGGGCGCGATCGATTATGTGGTGAAGGCCGCGACCGAGGATTTCTTCGATCTGCTCGGCCGCGCGATCGAACAGGCGCTTGCCGCGCAACGGCTGCGCGAGGAAAGCGAGCGCGCCAAGGCCGATCTGGAGGCGAGCAACGCCCGGCTGCAGACGCTGCTCCACGAGGTCAACCACCGCGTCGCCAACAGCCTTCAGCTCGTCACCGCCTTCGTGCAGCTGCAGGCGCGCAACATCGAAGACGGCCCGGCGCGCGCGGCGCTGGAAGATACGCAGCGCCGCATCTCGGCGATCGGGCAGGTCCACAAGCGGCTCTACACCTCGGACGACGTCCAGCATGTCGAGATGGACGAATATCTCCATGCGCTGGTCGGCGAGCTCGAGCAGACGTGGTCCACGCCTGCCTGCCGTCGCATCCTGACCGTCGCCGCCGAACCGATCCGCCTCGCCACCGATCGCGCCGTCGCGATGGGGGTGATCGTCACCGAACTCGTCAGCAACGCCTGTAAATACGCTTATGGCGCCGACAGCGACGGCGAGGTTCGCATCTCGCTCGCCCGTGAAGACGGCCGCTTCCGCTTGCTTGTCGAGGACGATGGCGTCGGCCTGCCCGCCGACGGATCGGTGAAGGGCACGGGCCTCGGCTCGAAACTCGTCAAGGCGATGGCGATGACGCTTGGCTCGACCGTCGAATATGCCAGGGCCGACACCGAAAGAGGCAGGGGCACCCGCGTCGTGCTCAGCGGATCGGTTTGATTTAAGCCCGATCCCGCCGCTGCGCCGCCGCCTCGTCGGCCGCGCGATGGAGCCGGTGCGACGTTTCGCGCGCAGCCTCCGGGCTCATCGATACCGCAAACCCATTGGGGCCGTCGACGATGACCTCGCCTTGTTCTGCCGAGACTTCACTCGGCTGATCGTAAACCTCCCGCGGCATCATCGTTTCTCCATCGTTACCGCGTCTGGAAACGTCGGAAGCGCATCCGCGATCCTGTCGTAACGCCTTCAAACCTCAATATCGGCTGGCCCAATACAGACGAACTCAATTTCCATTGTGGAAATATATGCATCCAATTTGACGGATTATACTCCGATCCATTCCGGATGGATCGCGTTGACGCTCGTTTGACAGCCGATCATCCTTCGCATGGGGCATTTGATGTTCTTGTCAGGGGGAAGTTGGGGTGATCGGCTTCATCGATTGCCGATAACGGCGGCGCGCCGGTCAGCGATCACTGCCTCTTCATGCACTTGGTTACTTCTTGCCGCGCCGATGAACATTTCAGGGATTCGGCGTTGGATCGGGGGATCCTGGCTAAGCGGCTCTGGCGGTTTGCGGATGAGGCGGCCTATCCCGCCGGCGCGGTTCCTTCGACGTGCGGCTGGGCGATGACGGCAGCGGCAAGCTCACCGCATCCTGGGTGACGGTGTTGCGCGATCCGCGTTTTGCGATCCCGCAACTCTGTTGCCGGACGGTCGCGGGCGATTACGAACCCTATGAAGCGACGAAAACCTGATCGGCCACGAACGCAGGGAACGTGTCGATGCCGTCACACCGTCGGCACCTTCCCTGCGTCGAAAACCACCCGCCGCATTATCCGCTGGATTATCCCGAGACCCTGCCGCAGGTTGTCGATGCGATAGTCGAACCGCGGACGGGAGAGCGCGATGGCCAAGGGTCAGATGAAGAGCAACAAGGAAGCCAAGAAGCCGAAGAAAGAGGTCAAGAAGACCATCGCGGCCAACCCTTCGACCAAGGGTGTGCCCAAGGCGGACTGAGGACTGAGGGCTTCGTCCGCCATCGACAGCCATGGATGAGCGACGAGATCCAGAAGCTCCACCGCCTCGCCGCCAAGGGCATGGCGCTGAAGGCGATCGGCAAGGCGCTGACCCGAAGCGAGGAATCGATCCAGGATCGCGCGAAGCTCGACGGGCTGAAGATCGCAAAGCTGCGGTAGCGCGACAGAGCCGATTGCCGAAACAAGTTCCTGGCCGACCGCGCGACGGGTCGGAGGCGGTGGCACGGTGCTGGTGCCGAAATTAAGTTTACAAAGTTTACAGTCGCGAACAGATCAAACGCATTTTGCACACGTCTGTTTTGGAAAAGCCCGGCATCCAGATCATTGTTTCATCGGCTCCAATTGCCTGGGATCGGTGATAGGCTTCGGCGGCGGATGATAGGTGCGAGCTTCTGATTTGACACCGGTGTGCAAGCGTTGCCAGATCATCGGTCGCAGTCCGATGTTGTTCATGACAACTTTCATGCGGCGCTGGTCAGCCGGAAGCATCTTGGTAAGAAATATTGGACATGTATTGTCTCGTGACATCTCTGCGTACAGCCAGGGATTTGCCTTCGCCGTGGCATCGACGTCGAGAAATCTGGTTTCAATATGATCCTTATCCAATCGAATTGCGATCACGGGAAACATACAGCTCTTAGGTGCCGGCGACCCTTCATCCTTCTCCATTGGCGAAGCAGCGTCAAAATCCAGCCATGCAAACATCTGATTATTGTTCTCGGTGAAAAATATCGGTATCCACATGGACGATTCATTTGCCCAAATCGTAATCGAGGCCCGGCCGACGCCAAGCACTTCAATATCGAGCTCGGCGATTCCCAGATCCCACGCGCCCTCGATGCGTCGCTCTTCCTTAATCGACGCGGGTGTATCCCGAAACGGGACGTTCATGGGGAGCGGCGCCCACGCTTGCGTCAAAACCGCTAGGGGAAGCCACATGCTGCCTAACGATCCTTGCTGAACAGCACAAAAGACCCTTTTGGCCGGTGGATTTTTATTCTAAACGGAAGCCTGACCAGCAAATCGCGATTAAATTCATAGCTGACTTGCTTTTCCGGCGATTGATAGACGGTTAACTGAGACGGAAACGAGACGACGCTGGAGAGCGGTACATGCGGCTGTATAAGGTCGATTTGAATTGATCGATGGCCTGGCAAGACGCGCGCCGTTCCCTGGGTCGAAAAAGCATAATGGTCGATTTTCACATCTGCTCCCCCAAGACGCGTGATCGTGATCGTACCGTCGGTCCCGCCAAGCGGGATAGCCATGCTGTCGCTCTTTCCTAACGCGAACGCATCGACATCCCTCGCGATCTTACCGAGATCGTCCTTGCGCGCCGCAAGGTGAGCGAATGGTCCGTCGCCGCTCACTCCGGGAAGCGGGCCATGCCCCTGTGACGTGGCGCCTCCGCCGCCCGATGCGAACCGCCCATTGGCCGGATCGTGATTGTGGTTGTGGTTGAACTTATACTCCAACGCCCCGTGCCGAGTGCGGCGGCCGGTGCGGAGGTCGTGATCGAAATCGGAGCGGCGGGCGGGGTTCGGCACAAGCCTGTCCTTCCTCGATTTAAAAGAACACATATAGAACATTGTTCACGATTTACCAACACGGCGGAAGCCGTCCGCTCCACTATCGGTGCGGATTGCAAGGCGCGTCTGGCCTCTCCGCCCAAGGTCTATTAATTGACATCTTCGGGTGGGGAGTATGAAAATGCGGGTGTTTGGGTTGTGGATTGCTCTCGGTTGCAGTCCGGCCGGTTGTCACGCCATGTCGTTGTCCACGGAACCCACCCCGCGCGGCGGCCGCGGCGCTGGCGGACGACGAGCATATCGTCGTCGTGCAGGACAGCATCACCGGCGAGGTACGCCAGTGCGGCGATCACAGCGGTTACTGCCTGGCGATGCAGCCGTGGAGCTCGAACGTTCCACGCACGCCGGCGGGGTTGGACAAGCACCTCGCGGAGATCACGGCTGACGAGAACGCCAGCCAGCCCACCGTTTATGATCCCAAGGCAGCCGGAGAGAACCGACAGTGAGCGGCAGCGAGACGGGTTTGCTTTGAGCGTCTTCGGCTGACCCGCACACAACCCCTCC
>CAXTMT010000047.1:0-14781 GCA_964245355.1 uncultured Sphingomonadaceae bacterium | reverse complement strand
CTGCAAGGCGGTTGCCGTACGCGCCATCCAGCGCTCCGGCCTGCGCCGGAGCACAGGGTTGTCAGCCCAGCCGCGCGAGCGCCGCCCGCAACCGTTCCGCCTCGGCGGCCTTGGCGGCATGATCCTCGCGCGCCTTGGCGACGGCCTCGGGCTTGGCCTTTTCGACGAACGCCGGATTGCCCAGGCGGCCGGCGAGCCCCGCCGCCTCCTTCTCCGCCGCCTGCGCCGCCTTCTCCAGCCGCGCCTGCTCGGCCGCGACGTCGATCACGCCCTCCAGCGGCAGCGCGAACGTCGCCTCGTCGACCACCAATTGCGCCGCGCCGCCACCCGCGAAGGGCGAAAGCTGGATCGATTCCAGCCGGGCTAGGCGCGACAGCGTCGCATGCTGGCGATCGAGTCGCCCCGCCGTCGCGTCGGACGCATCGCCCGTGAACAGGTGCAGCTTCGCCCCCGGCGGCACATTCAGTTCCGCGCGCGCCGCACGGATGCCGCCGACCAACCGGATCAGCCACTCCACTTCGGCCACCGCCTCGGGATCGAGCGCGCGCGCGTCCGCCATCGGCCACGCGGCCACGATCAGATCATGCTCCCGCTCGGCTAGCGCGTGCCACAATTCCTCGGTGAGGAAGGGCATGAAGGGGTGCAGCATCACCAGGATGCGATCGAGCACCCAGCCGGCGACTTCGCGTGTTTCGGTCACCGCATCGCGAAGCCCCTCCCCTGAAGGGGAGGGGGACTGGAGAACCGGCTTGATCAGCTCCAGATACCAGTCGCAGAACCGATCCCAGACGAAGTGATAGACGGTGTTCGCCGCCTCGTCGAAACGCAGGTCGGCAAGCGCGAGGTCGAGCGCCTGCACCGTCTTCACCGTCTCGGCGACGATCCATTTGTCGACCGCGCCGGTCGCCGCCGGCGGCTCCTGTGTCGTCGATCCGCCGATGCCGTAGCTCTGCGCGAAGCGGGCGGCGTTCCACAGCTTGGTCGCGAAGTTGCGATAACCCTCGACGCGCTTCTCATCGAGCTTGATGTCGCGCCCCTGGCTCTCCATCGCCGCCATCGTGAAGCGCAGCGCATCGGCGCCATATCTGTCGATCAGGCCGACCGGATCGACGACATTGCCCTTCGACTTGGACATCTTCGCGCCGGTCGCATCGCGGACGAGGCCGTGCAGGTAGAGCGTCTTCCACGGGCGCTCGCCCATGAAATGCAGCCCCTGCATCGCCATCCGCGCATCCCAGAAGAACAGGATGTCGAAGCCCGAGATGAGCACGTCGTTGGGGTAATGGCGGGCGAGGAGCGAATTTCGCTTCCCCCCTTCCCCGTTCGTGCTGAGCGCAGTCGAAGCACGTGCTCCGAGCGGATCGCTTGCGGCACGTCCTTCGACTTCGCTCAGGACGAACGGTTCGCTTGAGGCGGGCTCGTCCTCGGGCCAGCCGAGCGTCGCGAACGGCCACAGCGCCGAGGAAAACCAGGTGTCGAGGACGTCGCTGTCGCGGTAAATTACACGCTGGCCGCCGCGCCAATTCCAACCGCCCTCTGGCGTTTCCATCGCGACCACAACATCGCTCTCTGCGACGCCGTAATATTGAGCGAATTGCGAAATGGCTTCGGACTCGCTCTCCGCAATTTCGTGATGCCCATCGTAGAACGCGTAAAGCGGACCGGTCATCTCCCGCTCAAATCCCGGACTCGCGTAAAGTTCTGCAGGCGCGCCATACCAAGCCGGGATCTGATGCCCCCACCACAGCTGGCGGCTGACGCACCACGGCTGGATATTCTCCAACCAATTGTACCACGTTTTTTTCCATGTCTCGGGCACGACGCGAATTTCGCCCGAGCGCACCGCCTCGATCGCCGGGCCGGCCAGCGTCTTGGCGTCGACATACCATTGATCGGTCAGCCACGGCTCGATCACCACACCCGATCGATCGCCGAACGGGGTCTGGATCGTGCGCGGTTCGGCGTCGCGCTCGCCGCCGTCCTTGTCGACGAACGGCACCAGCAGGCCGAGGTCCTTCATCCGCTGCACCACCAGCGCCCGCGCGCCGCCTCCACTCCCCGAAACGAAGCGCGGCAGGCCGAGGAACTCCGCCGGCACCAGATTATCGCTCGTCTGGACGACGTTGGCGTCTGCATCGAACATGTTGAGCATGTCGGCGGGCTTGAACCCGGCGCGCTTGCCCACTTCGAAATCGTTGAAATCGTGCCCCGGCGTGATCTTCACCGCGCCCGATCCCAGTTCCGGGTTCGCATGATCGTCGGCGACGATCGGGATGCGGCGCCCGGTGATCGGCTGATCGATGAACTTGCCGATCACGCTGGCGTAGCGCGGGTCCGCCGCGTTCACCGCCACCGCCATATCGGCGAGCATCGTCTCGGGCCGCGTCGTCGCGACGACGATATGATCGCGCCTATCCGCCAGCGTCACGCCGTCGGCAAGCGGATAACGAAAATGCCAGAAGCTGCCCGCGACCTCCTTGGTCTCGACCTCGAGATCGGAGATGGCGGTGCGGAAGCGCGGATCCCAGTTGACCAGCCTTTTGTCGCGATACAGCAGGCCCTGATTGTAGAGATCGACGAACACCTTCACGACAGCCTTCGAAAAGCCCTCGTCCATCGTGAACCGCTCGTTCGCCCAATCGCACGAGGCACCGAGGCGGCGGAGCTGCTGGGTGATCGCGCCGCCGCTCTCTTCCTTCCACGCCCAGACCTTCTCGACGAATTCCTCGCGGGTGAAATCGCTGCGTTTCTGTTGGGCGGAGGCCAATTGGCGCTCGACCACCATCTGCGTCGCGATGCCGGCATGATCGGTGCCGACCACCCACAAGGCATCCTTGCCCTGCAGGCGCGCGTGGCGGACGAGGATATCCTGCAGCGTGTTGTCGAGCGCGTGGCCGATGTGGAGCGATCCGGTGACGTTCGGCGGCGGGATGACGATGGTGAAGGGCTCGCGATCCTCGCGCTCCGGGCGGAACTGGCCCGTCGTCTCCCAATGGGCATACCAGCGCGCCTCGATGGCGGCGGGGTCGAACGTCTTGTCGATGGTCATAGGGGTGCGCCCTTAGGCGAAGGCGCCGAGGATTGGCACCCCTTCGCGCTCGCTACTTCGTCCGTGCTGAGCGTAGTCGGAGCACGTGTCGCACAATCCGTCGCCCTGGCACGTCCTTCGACGTCGCTCAGGACGGACGGGTGTGAATTTGCGGATTTTCCTTCACCGGCGTCAGCGGAGTGTTCGTAGAAATCAAGCCTTCAGCGCCCGACCCTTGTGGTGCTCGCCCTTGATCCAGCGGACGGTGCCCGAGCTCGCGCGCATCACCACGGTGTTGGTGGTGATATAGCCCTTGCGGTGCTTGACGCCATCGAGCAGCGCGCCGTCGGTCACGCCGGTGGCGGCGAAGATCGCGTCGCCCTTCACCAGATCCTTCAATTTGTAGATGCGGTCGAGATCCTCGACGCCCCACTTCTTGGCGCGCGCCCGCTCGTCCTCGTTGCGGAACACGAGCCGCCCCTCGAACTGACCGCCGACGCAGGCGAGGGCGGCTGCCGCCAGCACACCCTCGGGCGCGCCGCCCTGGCCCATGTAGATGTCGATCGTGGTCTCGGGATCGGTCACCGCCATCACCCCGGCGACGTCGCCGTCGGGAATCAGGAACACGCCGCAGCCGCAGGCGCGCAGCTCGGCGATGATCTTCTCGTGGCGGGGGCGATCGAGGACGCAGGCGATGATCTGGTGCGGCTCGACGCCCTTGGCGGCGGCAAGCGCCTTCACATTCTCGGTCGGGGATTTGGTGAGGCTGACGAGACCCTCCGCATAGCCCGGCCCGATCGCGAGCTTGTCCATATAGACGTCGGGCGCGTTGAGCAGCCCGCCCTCCTCGGCGATCGCCAGCACGGCGAGCGCGTTGGGGGCGGCGTGGGCGGTGAGCGTGGTGCCTTCGAGCGGATCGAGCGCGATGTCGATCTTGGGGCTGCCGGGGGAAGCTTTGCCGACCTTCTCACCGATGTAAAGCATGGGGGCTTCGTCGCGCTCGCCCTCGCCGATCACCACGGTGCCGTCGAAATCCAATTCGTTGAACGCCTTGCGCATCGCCTCGACGGCAGCGGCATCGGCCGCCTTCTCGTCACCGCGACCCACCAGGGTCGAGCAGGCGATCGCCGCGGCTTCGGTGACGCGCACCATTTCCAGCACCAGCACACGGTCCAGCGCTTTCGAAGGTGTGATCGTCATTTTTCTCTCCCATACCCGGTCGTCGGCGGCGATACGCAAGCCCCATGACATTGTCGAGAATGACGGGCGGCTTTCTGCAGGATAGGCAGTTCGGCGTGGCCTTTGACGTATTGGACGCAGCCCGGGCTGTTTTCGGTTGCGGCGCGGCGCGCTTGGTGCGAGCCCGATCTTCTTGCCTTGCCGGATTGAGCTTATGCGTCGCGCGTGGATTGCTGTGTTGTTGGTGACCTCGGCGGCGGGTGCGCAGCAGATTTCCGGGCCGCCCAAGCCCGATGCTGCGGCCAAGCCGGCCTCGCAGGAAGCGATCGACCGCGTGAAAGCCGCCGAATTGCGCGGCGCGCCGCGGCGTTGCCGCCAGAACGATGGTGAGATCGTGGTGTGCGGCAGCACCAACGGCAGCTCACCCTATCGTCTCCCCTTGCCGACCGAGACGAAGCGGCTGGCGAGCGAGCCGGGCCATGTCGATATCGGCGGCAGCCCGGTGGGCAACAAGGCGGCGACGGGGATCGGCTTCACGCTGGGCGGCGGCAAGAAAGCGACGCTGAAAGGCCTTGGCAGCGACAGCTTCGTCCAGCCGGTCGCGCCGACGACCACAACGGCGACCGAACAGCCGCCGCAGTAACGGGCCTAGCGAAGCTGGCCTTCGGTCAGCCGCACGACCCGATCCATCTTCGCCGCCAGTCGCTCGTTATGCGTCGCCACCAGCGCGGCAGCCCCCTCTTCGCGCACCAGCCGCAGGAATTCGCCCAGCACACGATCGGCGGTCGCTTCGTCGAGGTTGCCGGTGGGCTCGTCGGCCAGCACCAGCGCGGGTTTGTTGGCGAGCGCGCGGGCGACGGCGACGCGCTGCTGCTCGCCTCCCGAAAGCTGCGCCGGCCGGTGGTCGAGACGTTCACCCAACCCGAGATGGGTGAGCAATGCCCGCGCCCGCTCCAGCGCCGCCTTGGGCGCGGTGCCGCGGATCAGCTGCGGCATCGTCACATTCTCCTCGGCGGTGAAATCGGGGAGGAGGTGATGGAATTGGTAGACGAAACCCAGCGCCTCGCGCCGCAGCCGGGTGCGGCCGTTATCGTCGAGCTTGGCGGCTTCCTCGCCGGCGAGGAAGATGCTGCCCTCGAACCCGCCTTCCAGCAGGCCCCCCGCCTGGAGCAGCGTCGACTTGCCCGATCCCGAGGGGCCGAGCAAAGCGACGATCTCGCCGGGCGCGACGCTCAGATCGACGCCACGCAGCACCTCGATCGTCTTGGTGCCCTGCGTGAAGGCGCGGCGCAGGCCGATGACCCGCAATGCGTCACTCATAGCGCAGCACCTGCACCGGATCGGTCTTCGCCGCGCGAAACGCCGGGTAGAGGGTGAACAGCACCGACAGCACCAGCGTCATCGCCACCGTGCCGATCACGTCGAACGGCTCGACCTTCGACGGCAGTTCGGTGAGGAAGCGCACCTGCGGGTCCCAAAGATTCTGACCCGTGACGAATTGCGCGACGTTCACCACCGCCTGACGGAAATACAGGAAGATCGTCGCGAGGATCAGCCCGCTCACCGTGCCCAGCACACCGATCGTCACCCCCACCGTCAGGAAGATCCGCACCATCGCGCCGCGCGTCGCGCCCATCGTGCGCAGGATGGCGATGTCGCGCGTCTTGGCGCGGACCAGCATGATCAAGGACGAAAGGATGTTGAACGCCGCGACGACGATGATGATCGAGAGGACGACGAACATCGTCACCCGCTCGACCTGCAGCGCCTGATAGAGGCTGGCGTTCATCTGACGCCAGTCGCGCACCTCGCCCAAGCCTTTCGCCGCCTGCGCGACCGGGGCGAGGATCTCGCCGACGCGATCGGCATCCACGGTCTGGATTTCGACCATGCCGACCGAATCGCCCAGCATCAGCAGGGTCTGCGCATCGCTGATCGGCATCACCACGAAGGCATTGTCATAATCGTAGATGCCGACCTCGAAGATCGCCGCGATCCGGTAGCTGACGATGCGCGGCACCGTGCCGAACGGGGTCGATTGGCCGGCCGGGTTGAGCAGGCTGATCTGGCCGCCGACGGTGACGCCCAATTGCTCGGCCAGCCGCGCGCCGATCGCGACATTGTTCGTGCCCGGCTGCACCTCGGCGAGCTTGCCGGCGATCACCGCCTTGCCGATCGCGCCATGATTGATGTCGTCCAATCGCATCCCGCGCACCAGCGCCGCCTCGACCCGCCCCTGCGCGGTCGCCATCAAGGGTTGTTCGATCAGCGGGGTGGCGGAGGTGACGCCGGGGGTTGCCCGCGCGACATCGGCGATATGCTGCCAGCCGATCAGGCGGTTGTCATAGCCTTGCACCACGGCGTGGCCGTTGAGCGCCGTGGTCTTGGCGAAAAGCTCGGCGCGGAAGCCGTTCATCACGCTCATCACCACGATCAGCGCCGCGACGCCGAGCATCACCCCGACGAGGCTGAACCCCACGACCACCGCGATGATCCCCTCGCCCTTGCCGGGCCACAGATAGCGGCGGGCGATGAAGCGTTCGGTACGGTTGAGGATCACTGTAGCCCTCTCCCCTTCAGGGGAGAGGGTTGGGAGAGGGGGCGAGCAAAGCGAGCGCCTACGCTATCCGCACCGAACTCCCCCTCTCCCCGGCCCTCTCTCCGCAAGCGGGGAGAGGGAGTCATGCGCGCACCTTCGCCAGCGCGGCCTCGGGCGAAAGCTCCTCGCGCGCGCCGGTGGCACGGCGCTTCAGCTCGACGATGCCGTTCGCCAGCCCCTTGGGGCCGATGACGATCTGCCAGGGCAGGCCGATCAGGTCCATCGTCGCGAACTTGGCGCCGCCGCGCTCGTCGCGATCGTCGTACAGCACCTCGACCCCCGCCGCCTGCAGCTTGGCATAGAGATCGTCCGCCGCCGCGGCGCACACCGCATCGTCGGTACGCATGTTGATCAGGCCGACGGCGAAGGGCGCGACCGCATCGGGCCAGATGATGCCCTTGTCGTCATGGCTCGCCTCGATGATCGCGCCCACCAGGCGGGAAACGCCGATGCCGTAGCTGCCCATCTGCGGCACGACCTCGCCACCGTCCGGCCCCCGCACCTTCAAGCCCATCGCCGCGCTATATTTGGTGCCGAAGTAGAAGATGTGGCCCACTTCGACTCCACGCGACTGGCGCAGATCGTCGCCCGCCGCCGCCTCGGCTGCGGCATCGCGCTTCTCGTCGGTCGCGGCATAATCAGCGGTGTATCCGCCGACGATCGCCCGAAGCCCGGAAACGTCCTCGAAATCGACCGACGACAATTCGGCCGGTTGCTCCCAATTGCTGTGATAGAAGACGTCGCTCTCGCCGGTCGGCGCCAGCACGATGAATTCGTGGCTGAGGTCGCCGCCGATCGGTCCCGTATCCGCGCGCATCGGGATCGCGCGCACACCCATACGCGCAAACGTGTTGAGGTACGCCACGAACATGCGGTTGTAGCTGTGGCGCGCGCCGGCCTCGTCGAGATCGAAGCTGTAGGCATCCTTCATCAGGAATTCGCGGCCGCGCATCACGCCGAAGCGGGGGCGGACCTCGTCGCGGAACTTCCACTGGATGTGGTAGAGCGTGCGCGGCAGATCGCGGTAGCTGCGCGCGGCGTCGCGGACGAGGGCGGTGATCATCTCCTCGTTGGTCGGGCCGTAGAGCATCTCGCGATCGTGGCGATCGGTGATGCGCAGCATCTCGGGGCCGTAAGCGTCGTAGCGGCCGCTTGTTCGCCACAGGTCCGCCGATTGCAGCGTCGGCATCAGCAATTCGATCGCGCCGGCGCGGTCCTGCTCCTCGCGGACGATGCCGGCGATCCTGTGGAGTACGCGCTTGCCGAGCGGCAGCCAAGCATAGATGCCCGCCGCCTGCTGGCGCACCAGCCCGGCGCGCAGCATCAGCTTGTGGCTGACGATCTGCGCATCGGCGGGCGATTCCTTCATCACGGGCAGGAAATAACGGGAGAGACGCATGTGTTTCCGTATGCTTGAGGGGTCGCGCGCTGCTTAGGCGGGCGGGCGCGCCAGGGCAAATTGGGTGTTCGATCCGCTCACGCGAATGTGCGATCGAGCAAAGCCCGATCGCATCAGATGTTGCGCGGAAAACACAGAGGTTACCCTTTCGTGTCAGCGCTGCAACTCGGGCGATGACAGCGCGCGAATCGTCCGGCAGAGAGGCTCCACGAACGCAAGGCAAAGGCCGGGTTCGGGGAGGCCACGGCCCCGCACGATATCGAAGGGGGATATCGCAAGCGAGTGGGCCGGGCAAAAACGGGGGCTTGGCGAGCGATCGTCATACCGACGCCCGGATTGCTTACGCAGTCCGGGCGTTTGTGTTTTTGGGGCAACCGGGGTGGCTCGCCCATCGTTGTGGGTGCGAGGAGACCCATCATGGCCACGCAACCCAGCCCCGATATCCCGACCCCGATCGATGATCCGGTGCCGACGCCCACCGATCCGATCCCGCCCCAGCCGAGCGATCCGGTCAGCAAGTAATCCTGACGAGGATTGAGCCACCGTCGTGCTCCGGCGTAGGCCGGAGCGCTGTTGGCCACACCGTACTTCGCTATCCAATGCTCCGGCCTTCGCCGGAGCACGGAGCGATCGTTAGACCAGCCGGCTCTGCTTCACCGCCGCTTCGATGAAGCTGGCGAACAGGGGATGCGGGTCGAAAGGCTTGCTCTTCAGTTCCGGGTGGAATTGCACCCCGATGAACCACGGATGGTCCGGCCGCTCGACGATCTCGGGCAATTGGCCATCGGGCGACATGCCCGAGAAAACCATCCCGCCGGCTTCCAGCGCCGGGCGATAATGGACGTTGACCTCGTAGCGGTGGCGGTGCCGTTCGCTGATCGTGGTCGAACCGTAGACGCTGGCGACGTGGCTGTTGCCGGCCAGCGCCGCTTCATAGGCGCCGAGCCGCATCGTGCCGCCCATGTCGCCGCCCGCTTCGCGCTTCTGCAGCCCCTCGGCGGTCATCCATTCGGTGATCAGGCCGACGACCGGTTCCTCGGTCGCACCGAATTCGGTGGTCGAGGCTTTCTCGATCCCGGCGGTGTTCCGTGCGCCCTCGATGCACGCCATCTGCATGCCGAGACAGATGCCGAAATAGGGCACCTTGCGCTCGCGGGCGAAGCGGACCGAGGCGATCTTGCCCTCGCTGCCGCGCTCGCCGAAGCCGCCGGGGACGAGGATCGCATTCAACGGCTCGAGCCGGGCGGCGATCTCGCTTTCGTTCTCCTGCTCGAAGAGTTCGGCGTCGAGCCAGCGGATGTTGACCTTCACCCGATTGGCGATGCCGCCGTGCACCAGCGCTTCGTTCAGCGATTTATAGGCATCGGCCAACCCGACATATTTGCCGACGACGCCAACCGTCACTTCCCCTTCCGGATTCTGCACCCGATCGAGGATATCGTCCCACCGCCGCAGATCGGGCGCCGGGCCGGGATCGATGCCGAACGAATTGAGCACCGCCGCGTCCAGCCCGGCGGCGCTATACTGGATCGGCACCGCATAGATGCTCCTGGCATCGAGCGCGGGGATCACGGCTTCCTTGGGCACGTTGCAAAACAAGGCGATCTTGGCGCGTTCGCCATCGGGCAATTCGCGCTCGCAGCGGCAGACCAGCACGTCGGGCTGGATGCCGAGCGAGGTCAGATCGCGCACCGAATGCTGGGTCGGCTTGGTCTTCAGTTCGCCGGCGGCGGCGATGTAGGGCACCAAAGTCAGGTGGACGAAGCACGTCTTGTCGCGGCCGACATCGTTGCGCAGCTGGCGCAGCGCCTCCATGAACGGCAGGCTCTCGATATCGCCGACGGTGCCGCCGATCTCGCACAGCACGAAATCCAGGTCCTCGATATCGGTGAGCGCGAACGCCTTGATCTCATTGGTGACGTGCGGGATCACCTGGACGGTGGCGCCGAGATAATCGCCGCGCCGCTCCTTGGTGATGATGTCGCGGTAGATGCGCCCGCTGGTGACGTTGTCGCTCTGCCGCGCCGGTACGCCGGTGAAGCGTTCGTAATGCCCCAGGTCCAGATCGGTCTCGGCCCCGTCGTCGGTCACGTAGACCTCGCCGTGCTGATACGGGCTCATCGTGCCCGGATCGACGTTGAGATAGGGATCGAACTTCCGAATGCGCACCCGGTATCCGCGCGCCTGCAGGAGCGCCGCGAGCGACGCCGCCATCAGACCCTTGCCGAGCGAGGAGACCACGCCGCCGGTTATGAAGATGAACCGCGCCATGGGAGTCAGGGCTTAGCGGCGGGGGTGGGGGAAGGGCAAGGGGGTGAGGCTGAACGGATCAGATTTCCGTCGCACCATCCCTAACGTCCGCTCATCCCGAGTAGCCGCCGAATGGCCTCGCAGAGGCGTACCAGGGCTCGTATCGAAATACGCTCCGGGGCTTGTCCTTCGATACGCCGCCTCGATACGCGGCTTCGGGAAAGCTTGGCGCTCAGTGCGCCAGCGGGACGGGCGTGTTGCTGCCGTTCGTGGTGGTATCACCGGCCGGCGTCTTGGTCGGCGCCGCGGCGGGCGAGGCTTCGATCGGCACCGTCGTCTTGGCGAGCGAAGCATCGATCTTGCCGGAGCCGCGCTGCACGGTCGCGAGCGCCGCCAGCAGGATGCTCATCACGACGAAGATGGTGGCGAGGATGCCCGTCATCCGCGTCAGGAAATTGGCCGCGCCGCGCGCGCTCATCAGCCCGCCGGGGCTGCCGCCGCTCGATCCGAGGCTACCGCCCTCCGACTGCTGCATCAGGATGACGGCAACGAGGCTGGCGGCGATGATCGCGTGGACGACGAGGAGGAAGGTGTACATGGGCCGCGCAGATAGGAGATGTGCGGGCTGGGTTCAACCGCGACCGAATTTGCTCACCGCCCTATACCCAACCCCGCTCATCCCGAGTAGCGACCGAGTAGCCCGCAGGGCGTATCGAGGGCGCGTATCGAAGGACATGCCCGGCTACCCTTCTTCGATAGGGGCTTTCGACCAGAGTCCCACGAAAATATTACTTTCGTGGGTGCCCGACTGGCTCGATCCCTCCTCGGGATGAGCGGGTTTGGGTTAGATGTGAGGAGCGGGCAGGTCTACTGCCCGAACCCGGCTTCCCGCGCGATCGCCACCGCTTCCCCGGCCGCCGCGAACAAGGCGCCGCTCTTCGCCTCGCACTCGCGCTGCTCGCTCGCCGGATCGCTGTCCGCGACGATGCCCGCGCCCGCCTGGACGTGCATCACCCCGTCCTTCACCACGGCGGTGCGCAGGACGATGCAGCTGTCGAGCGAACCGTCGGGCGCGAAATAGCCGACGCCGCCCGCATAGGCCCCGCGCGTCTCCGGCTCCAATTCGGCGATGATCTCGCAGGCGCGGACCTTGGGGGCGCCCGAAACGGTGCCGGCCGGGAAACCCGCGAACAGCGCATCGAGCGCATCCTTGCCCGTGGCGATCCTGCCGACGACGTTCGAGACGATGTGCATGACGTGGCTGTAATATTCGACGGTGTAGCTCGCCGTCACCTTCACCGTGCCGGGTTCGGCGACGCGGCCGACATCGTTGCGGCCGAGATCGAGCAGCATCAGATGCTCGGCGCGCTCCTTGGGATCGGCCAGCAGGCTTTCGCGGTTCGCTTCGTCCTCCGCCGCCGTCTTGCCGCGGGGGCGGGTGCCGGCGATCGGGCGGATCGTGACCTCCGCGTCGCGCAGGCGGACGAGGATTTCGGGGCTCGATCCGGTCAGCGCGAAGCCCGGCAGATCGAGATGATAGAGGAAGGGGGAGGGGTTGATCCGCCTGAGCGCGCGATAGAGATCGATCGGCGGCAGCGCGAAGGGCGTGGTGAAGCGCTGGGCGAGCACCACCTGGAAGATATCGCCGGCAGCGATGTATGCCTGTGCGGTGGCGACCATTTCGCCATACCGGCCGGGCGGCAGCACCGGGGTCGCGGCGACAGCGGGGAGGTCGGTGGCGGCGTGGAGACTCCGTGGCAAAGGGGCGGCGAGCCGTGCGCAAGCAGCGTCGATCCGTTCGACTGCCGCCTCCAGAGTCATCTTACTCCCAGGCCAGACCGGCGCCACGAGGTATAAAGTGTCGGCCAGCCGATCGAACACGAGCAGCAGGGTCGGCCGCACGAACAGCATGTCGGGCAGATCGAGCGGATTGGGCGCCGGGCGCGGCAATTTTTCGACCAGCCCGATCGTCTCGTACGCGAAATAGCCGACGAGGCAGGCGAGCGCCGGCGGCAGGCCCTCCGGCACCTCGGCGCGGCATTCGGCGACCAAGGCGCGCAGGGCTTCGAGCGGCTCGGCGGATATGTCCTCGAACGCGGCGCGATCGCTCAGCCAATGGCGGTTGATCCGCGCCGTCGTGCCGCGCGCTTCGAACACCAAATCCGGCGCGAGACCCAGCAGGCTGTAGCGCCCGCGCGTCGCGCCGTCCTCGACCGATTCGAGCAGGAAATCGCCCCGCCCCTCGTCGATCAGCTTCAGGGCAGCCGCGACGGGCGTATCGGTGTCGGCGATCTGACGGCGCCAGACGAGGGCGGGGCGCCCGGCGGCGATGGCCGCGCGGGCGACGGCGTCCGCGCTTGCCCCATCGGTCACTGGCCCGCGGAGCCGCCCTGGCCGGAGAGCTGCCTGGCCAGCGTCGCGATCGCCGCCGGATTGCGCCTGATCGGCAGCTCGCCACCGATCGCGCGGGCGAATTGCTCGACCAGTTCGTTGCCGGTGCTCGCCGAAAATTCCTTGCCGATCTGGCTGGCGATCGGCGCCACGCCCGCCGGATCGCCAGCCTGGATATGATCGAGCCGCACGATGAAATAGCCGCCCGGCGAACCAACCAGCCCGGTCTTGCCCGGCGTGAGCTGGAACAGCAGCCGCAGCGCCGGCGGCAATTGCTGCTGCATCCGCAGCGTATCGACCTGGCTGGCATTGGCCGGCTGCGAGGGCTTGAGGTTCGCGGCGGCGAGCACCTGATCGAGCGGCGCGCCTTTGTTGACCTTGTCGACTACCCCTTGCGCGGTGGCACGCGTGGCGGCGGCGGCACGGCTGGCGACGAGATCGGCGGTGACCTTCGGGCGGATCTGGTCGAGCGGCACCGGCGCGCCGGGCAGCACCTGGCCGAGCGCCAGCAGCGCATAATGATCCTTGCCGATCGTCTCGACCGTGGGATCGTCGCCCGCGCTCGCCTGAAAACCGGTCTTGAGCAGCCCCATCACGGTGGCATCCGCTTTGTATGCCGGATCGGTCGGCGCGATGCCCGCCGCAGTGATCGGCGGCGTGGCCAGCGGCTTCAGGCCGTTGGCCTTGGCGATCTCGTCGAAGTTGGCGCCGTTCGACAGCGCATCCTCCACCTTCTGCCCGATCGCCGCCAGCGCATCGGTGCGCTTCTTGGCGAGCAGGGCATCGCCGATCGCGCCGCGCACCTGCGCCAGCGACTGCGCCGCGACCTGCGCGACGGCATCGACATGGACGATGTGCCAGCCGAGCGGCGATTTGATCGGGCCGACGGTCGCACCCTGCCTGGCGGTGAACACCGCATCGGCGACGGCGGGTGTGCTCGCCGTGGTGAACTGGTCCTTGGTCTGCTTGCCGAGCGTCACATCGGCATCGGCGAAGCCCGCATCGGTGGCGGCCTTGGCGAAGGCGGTGCCGCCTGCCACCTTGGCGGCGAAGGCGCGCGCGGCTTTCTCGTCGGCGATCACGACTTGGCCGAGTGTGCGGGTTTCGGACGCCGCATATTTGGCCGCGTCGGTCTTATAGTGCGCGGCGATCTCAGCGTCGCTCGGCGGCGTGACGGCGATCGAATCCGGGTCCATCGGCGCATATTTCAGGATGCGGCGCTCGGGCAGCGAATATGCCGCGGTGTGCGCCTTGTACCAGACGGCGACATCGGCCGGCGACGGCGCGGGCACGGCAGCCGGGTTCAGCGGCGCGAAGGCGACGGCCCCGATCCGGCGCGAGAGCATCAGCTCCGCATAGGCCTGTGCCACGCCCTGCGGCATCGCCGTGGCCGAGGTCATCGGCACGAGCAATTGGCGGCGCAGCATATCGGCGCGGATACCGTCGCGCAGCCCATCGAGCGTCATATGCTGCTGGGCGAGCACGGCGCGCATCGTCTGCTCGTCGAAACTGCCCGAGAAGCCGTGGAAGGCGGGGATCGAGACGATCTCGGCATCGATCAGCCGCTGGCTGGCGGTGAGCCCGGTCTTCGCCGCCCACATTTCGAGCTGCTTGGCGACGGCGACCTGCTCGACGACGCGATCGACGCCGCCGATCAGCGGCAGATATTGCGCCATCGTCAGCGAAGGCTGCTGCTGCTTGGCGTCGTTGAGCTGGCCCTGCGCACGGCGCGAAACCTCGGCCGCCGGGATACGATCGTTGCCGACGGTGGCGACGACATCGGGATCGCCGGTCGCCCCGCCGCCGAGGCCGCCCAATCCGCCCCCCACGCCGGTGACGATGAAGGCGATCACGACAAGGCCGAGCAGCCCGATGACGACCCAGGACCCAAGCGCGCGGCGGAAGAAAGCTAGCATGGGCCACGCCCATAAAGAG
>CAXTMT010000046.1:0-15143 GCA_964245355.1 uncultured Sphingomonadaceae bacterium | reverse complement strand
CGGAGGGGTGTCGCCGCTGATGGTTATACCCCTCCGTCAGCCCTGCGGGCTGCCACCTCCCCTTGCAGGGGAGGATGTGGTTCGGTTCAGACCTGCTGCTGGTCCGCGCGCTTGGCGCCCTCGCCATCCAAATTCTGGGCGACGAATTCCCAGTTGATGATGTTGCTCAGCACCGTCTCGGCGAATTTGGGCCGGGCGTTGCGATAGTCGATGTAATAAGCATGTTCCCATACATCGAGCGTCAGCAGCGGCTTCACGCCGTGGACGATCGGCGTGTCGGCATCGTGGAATGACGTGACCTTCAGCGTCTCGCCCTCCAGCACCAGCCACGCCCAGCCGCTGGCGAAATGGCCGACCGCCTCGGCCGCCAGCTTCTTCAGCAGTTCGTCGGTCGATCCGAAGGTGGCGTCGATCTTCTCGGCCAGCACACCGGTCGGCTTCTGGCCGGCGGGGGCGAGGCTGTTCCAGAAGAAGCTGTGGTTCCAGATCTGCGCGGCGTTGTTGAACAGGCCCTTGTCGCCCGTCTCCTTCGCCTTGTTGATCACGTCGATCAGGCTGAGCCCGGCAAGACCCTTCTCGTCGATCCAGCCGTTGACCTTGTCGACATAGGCCTTGTGATGCTTGCCGTGGTGATAGTCGAACGTCTCGGCCGACATGTGCGGCTCGAGCGCGGTGGGGGCGTAGGGCAGGTCGGGAAGCTGAAAAGCCATGATATCCTCGGGTGAGCTTGAGGGGTGGAAACGGGGAGTTTCGCCTTTAGCAACGAGCGCGGCGGGTCCAAGCTCCCTCGTCCCAAGAAGATTTTGTGCGCTCCATCAAATATTTACGGGTACGAAACGATCGTGCTGGCATCGCGATTCGGCCTATGCCATGATTGCGCCCATGAGGCGGACGGCCGCCAAAAACAGAAGAAGAGGGAATGATGGCCAAGATACTCGAAAACCTTCACTTAGCCTTGCTGACCGGGCTGGTCCTGGCGCTGATCCTGCTGTTCGCCGTGCACCCGCACGATATCCAGCCGCAGGCGGTGTTCCGCTGGCTGCACGTCTTCTGCGGCATCACCTGGATCGGGCTGCTCTATTATTTCAACTTCGTGCAGATCCCGACGATGCCGACGATCCCGGCCGAACTGAAGCCGGGCGTTTCCAAATATATCGCGCCCAAGGCCCTGTTCTTCTTCCGCTGGGGCGCAGCGCTGACCGTGCTGACCGGGCTGATCCTTGCCTGGTTGATGGGCTATATCGTCGAGGCGCTGACGTTGAAGGAAGGCTTCCGCCTGATCGGCATCGGCATGTGGCTGGCGCTGGTGATGGCGGCGAACGTGTGGTTCATCATCTGGCCGAACCAGCAGCGTGCCCTCGGTCTTGTCCCGGCCGAGGATGCGGTGAAGGCGAAATCGACCCGCGTGGCGATGCTGACCTCGCGGCTCAACACGATCCTGTCGATCCCGATGTTGCTGGCGATGGCGACGTATCAGTCGATGCCGGCGTGATAGGGGTGCAGGCTCGGCTTCAGCAGGATGACACTGTCGATCTATCCGGAGATAATAATTCCCATATCTCCGGGGACTCGAACATGAGCCCGCGTTGCTACGAAGGCTCAGTAAGCTGGTGTGGAAGCTGAGATGCTACCTTCAATGTTCGTCATTTTAACGCTTTGGTTCGGCTTGTTTGCTTGGTTTGCATGGGCGATCTTTCGCGCATTGAGAAGCGGCTCCGCCAAGTTCGATTTGCATTCAGTCAGAGATGGAATCGCGCGTCTATTTTTAAGTGCCGCAGGATATTGCGCCTGCACGACCTTGGCCGCTGGAGTCTTCAGCATATTCCATTGGCTTCGTGAGGGGACTTGGCCTGATACGGCGATCAGCCATTGGGGAGCCACACCAGAAACAGCATGGTTGGGGGTGAATTCCTTAATTAAGGAGGTCTGGGCCTGGCCAGCAGCTGGCGCTTTTGCGACCGCGGCATTGGTGTTTTTTCTCCTTGCAGCCGTTATCGATCCGCCGCTCTGGCCGATAAGGTTGTCAAAGAAAAGCTAGTCGAACTAAAATAGCGGCGGGAGCATCCTCCCACCGCCATTTCTCCGTCTCGGCACTGCCTCGCGAAGCTTACGCCTCGTGGCGGTGGTCCTTGCGCTCGGCGATGCGGGCCGATTTGCCGCGGCGCTCGCGCAGATAATAGAGCTTGGCGCGGCGCACCGCTCCCTTGCGGACGACCTCGATCGAATCGATGTTCGGCGAATAGAGCGGAAAGACGCGCTCGACGCCCTCGCCGAACGAGATCTTGCGCACGGTGAAGCTGCTGCCCATCGCCTTGTTCGAACGCGCGATGCACACGCCCTCGTAAGCCTGGACGCGGGTGCGCTCGCCTTCGACGACGCGGACGCCGACCTTCAGCGTATCGCCGGGGCGGAACTCTGGAATGGGGCGCTTGGTGGTAAGCGCGGCGATCTGCTCGGCTTCGAGCTGCTGGATGAGGTTCATCTCATTCGTCCTTCTTCTTCCGCGCGCCAGAGGGCGACTGGACCCGAGCGCCCTCATGACGCTCCCAAAGATCCGGCCGCCTTAGCCGTGTATCGATCTCGGCCCGGGCTTGTCGCCACGCCTTGATCGCCGCATGATCCCCCGATCGCAGAACTTCAGGGATCGCGCGGCCCTCCCACATCTGCGGTCGGGTATAATGCGGATATTCGAGAAGCCCCGTTTCGAAGCTCTCGTCCATGCCGCTTGAAGCGGCGCCCATTACGCCGGGAAGCAGCCGAACGCAAGCATCGAGCAGGGCGATCGCCGCCACCTCTCCCCCTGAGAGGATATAGTCGCCGATCGAGATGGGTTCGATCGCGCGGGTCTCGAACAGACGCTCGTCGATGCCCTCGAAGCGGCCGCACAAGAGGGTAACGCCGGGGCCATCGGCCAGGGCGCGGACTTTGGCTTGCGTGAGCGGGCTCCCACGCGGGCTCATGGCCAGCAACGGTACGCGCTCGGCGGCATGGGCATCGATGGCAGCGGCCAGCACATCCGCCCGCATCACCATCCCCGCCCCGCCGCCGGCCGGCGTATCATCGACCGAACGATGCTTGTCCGTCGCGAAATCACGGATCTGGATGACGTCGAGGCTCCAGATGCCGCTCGCGAGCGCCCGTCCGGCGAGGCTGGCGCCGAGCGGGCCGGGGAACATCTCGGGGTAGAGTGTCAGGACCTTGGCGGCGAAAGTCATGCGCCGACCCGTGGCGCCACCACCTCGACCAGCCCGGCGACGATCGCGCCGGCCACCAGCATCCCAGCCGTCACCGCGCCCCAGCCGGCGATCAGCAATGCATCGCCGGTCGAGAGCAGCGCCAGCATCAGCGCCGCCGGCGGCAGGATCACCCGCAAGGCCCCCGCGATCACCCGCACCCGCCCGCTCAAACCGCGCCGTCGCGCACCGACCTGCCCATAGGCGACCAGCACGAGATAGAGCGGCACGAGGATGACGTAGAGGGTCTGCAGGGTCACAGCGGCAGGGTCCAATTCTCGACCTTCAGGCCTGGGATATCGGCAAAATCGGCTTCGTTCGCGGTCACGACCGTCAGGCCCAGCGCGCGGGCGTGGGCGCCGACCAGACGATCGAACCGGCCGCGGCGGAATGGAATTTCCGTATAAGCCAAGCCAGCCCGTCGATCGAACGGCAGAGGCTCGATCGTCTGAAAAAAGCGACGACATCCATTCACTATCGCGCGATCGTTCCTATCGACGCCGCGCATAACTTCCGCGAAGCAGATCGAGGAGGTGACGATCTCGCCGGGATCGCATTTCTGGACGCGATCCCGTGCCGGATCGGAAAGCCCCTCCAGCAGATAAATACAGATGTTCGTGTCGAGCAGAAAGGCGGGGTCAGCCACGCTTGAGAAGCTTTCCTTCCCAATCGAGTTCACGCGGCTCCATGATCCGCTCCTCCGGTGTCAACGGCCGCAAACCAGGGCATGAGCCGTAAATGCCGGTAAGATCGATTTTCTGGTTGGCCTTCTCCGCAGGCTCGAACGTGAAACGGCCACGCTCCTCGCGCAGCATCATTTCAGCGCCTTCTTCCAGTCCAAGTGCGCTCGGCAGGCGAAGCGCCAGCGAATTGCCCGACTTGAAGACCTTGGCTTTGTATTCGCGACTCATGCGAACCTCCGTATATACGCTCTGTATATACTATGCCGCGTAGGCCGAGTCCACTATCAACCGCTCCTCGTCCCACTCCGGCACAGCTTCGGGGCGCATCGGCACCATGAAGCGCTTGCCGTCGGGGCGTTCGATTTCGATCACGTCGCCGGCGCCAAAATTCTCGATCTCGACGACTTTGCCGATCGCTTCTCCTGCCGTGTCGATCGCGGGCAAGCCGATCAGATCGGCGTGATAATATTCGCCGGGCTCCAGCGGCGGCAGCATCGAGCGGGGAATCTGCAACGCCGTACCGCGCAAGAGTTCGGCCGCATTGCGATCGGCGACGCCTTCGAAGCGCGCGATCGTACCGCCGCGCAGGCTTGTGATCTTCAGCGTCCGATCGCCCACCGCGAAGCTGCGATACGACCCCAGTTCGCCAGTGAAGAGCTTCAGGCGCACCTCGCCCTGCACCCCGTGCGCGCCGGCGATCGCCGCCAGCGTCACCATCCGCTCGGGTTTCCCCGAACTCATTTCTGCGCGACGAGGTGGACCCATTCGCCGCGCGAGATGCCCAGCCACGCACGCATCGCGCCCTTGCGGCCGAGCTTGTGGGCGTCTGGCTCGGGATAGGTGCGGCCGGTGGCGGCGGCGATCTTCTTCGATTCGATGGTCATGAAGTCGACCGCGCCTTCGTTGCGCAGCTGCGAGAACGCCTCGACATGGCCGAAGCCCGCTTCCTTGGAAAAGCGGCGCAGCGTCTTGGCCGAGTAGAGATAGACATGGCGGGGGATTTCCAGCCCGCGCCAATCGGGTCCGTAATGCGCGTGGCAGTAACTATCGATATTCGGCGTCATCATGATCAGGCGCCCACCCGGTTTCAGGATGCGCAGACATTCGGCGAACACCGATTTGGGATCGGGCAGATGCTCGATCACGTTGCTCATCGTGATCGCGTCGAAGCTGTCCGCCGGGAAATTGACCGAGACGAGATCGCCGACATGCGCTTCGATCCCCTTGAGGCGCGCCATCGCGATCGCCTTCTCGTCGAAATCGATGCCGACCGGTTCCCATCCCGCTTCCTTGGCGACGCGCAGATAATCGCCGGCGCCGCAGCCGACATCCAGCACCCGGCCCGGCGTCCCCGAGCCCAGATAGACGAAATCGCTGTCGAACGAGAAACGCCGCCATGGCAGCATTTTCTTGAGCAGCCGCTTGAGCCCGGCGACCTTGCCGGTCGAGACGAACTGGCTGACGTTGATCGGATCGAGCTCGGCCCCAGCCTCGAGCCGAGCATGCTCGTCATCGTTACCGTGGGTGTAGTAATTCTCGTAGAGCTTGCCGATATCCTCGACGATCGGCATCGGATCGACCCAGGCGAGCCCGCAATCCGGCTGCAGGCAGCGCTTGATATTCCAGACGCCCGGCGCCCCGAACAGCTCGTCGCGCAGGCCCTTGTGCAACACGCGGCCCGGCTTTCCGCAGCAGGCGCAGGTCGGCGCGGGAAAGCAACGCACCCCTTCATTGTCGATCGCTGGCATCGCTACGCTACTCCCCCCTCACGCGCGCTATAAGCAAGCCTGCCGGGCGGCGGAAGTAAGATGAAACACTTTGCTCGCAATATTTCGTTAAAGATCATGACTCGGCGGCATTTTTCGCGCCTTTGAAGCCCTGGGCGATGACATACCATTCCGAGCTATCCTTGCGGCTCGCGGGCGGTTTGGCGTGTTTGACCGTGGCGAACATGCGCTTGAGCAGTGCCACCAGCGTGTGATCGGCACCCCCGGCCAGCACCTTGGCGACGAAGCCGCCGCCTGGCCGCAGCACTTCGCCGGCGAATTCGGCTGCCGCCTCGACCAGACCCATCGTGCGCAGATGATCGGTCTGCTGATGGCCCACGGTGTTGGCGGCCATGTCCGAAAGGACGAGATCGGCCTTGCCGCCGAGTGCCTCCGCCAACATGTTCGGCGCGTCATCGGCCATGAAATCCATCTCGAAGATGGTGACGCCTTCGATCGGATCGGTCGGCAGCAGATCGATGCCGACGATCGCGGCGCCCGATACGCGGCGGGTCACCACCTGGCTCCAGCCGCCCGGTGCGATGCCGAGATCGATCACCCGCTTCACACCCTTCAGCAGAGCGAAGCGCTCGTCGAGTTCGATCAATTTGTAGGCGGCGCGGCTACGATAGCCCTCGGCCTGCGCCTTGCGCACATAAGGATCGTTGAGCTGGCGTTCGAGCCAGCGGGTCGAGCTCGCCGATCGGCTGCGCGCGGTCTTCACGCGTTGGCGGCCCGGGGTAGCGCCGATATTGCGCGGCACGGCGTCAGCGCTTCCGGGGACGATCGGCGGCCATCAATCCGCGCAGGATGCCCTCGCGGATGCCCCGATCGGCGACACTCAGCCGCTCGGCCGGCCAGATATCGAGGATGCAGTCGAGGATCGCGCAACCGGCGACGACGAGATCGGCACGCTCGGTGCCGATGCAGGGCAAGGTCGCCCGCTCCGTGACCGACAGGCCCGCAAGCCGGCCGTTCAGCGCGCGCATCGAGGCTGCAGGCACGATCAACCCATCCACCTTGCGACGATCGTAACCCGGTAGATCGAGATGGAGGCTGGCGAGCGTCGTCACCGTACCCGACGTGCCGAGGAGGCGCCCCGGCGCGGCACCGCGCGCGGCAAGCCGCGCCGCAAAAGGCGCGAACGCATCGGCCACCCGCGCGCGCATCCGGCCATAAGCGGCGCGCAATTCGGCCTCATTATCGCCGATGTGGGGCTCGCTCTCCGACAGCGAGACCACACCCCACGGTACGCTGTACCAGTCCTGCACCGCCGGCCGATCGGGCGAGAGGCCGTCGAGCAGCACGAGTTCGGTCGAGCCGCCGCCGATATCGAACACCATCGCGGCGCTGTCGCCGGGCTCGAGCAACGCATGGCAGCCCGTAACGGCGAGCCGCGCCTCCTGTTCGGCGGTGATGATCTCCAGCCGGATGCCGGTCTCTTCGGCAACCCGATCGATGAAGGCGCGACCGTTGATGGCGCGGCGGCAGGCCTCGGTCGCGACCGAGCGCACGAGGGTGACGTGGCGTCGGCGCAGCTTGTCGGCGCAGATCGAAAGCGCGGCGACGGCGCGGTTCATCGCCGCCTCGGAAAGCTGGTTGCTGGCGGCAAGCCCCTCGCCCAGCCGCACGATGCGCGAAAAGGCGTCGACGACGACGAAGCCGTCTTCGGCCGGCCGCGCGATCAGCAGACGACAATTGTTGGTGCCAAGGTCCAGCGCGGCATAGGTCTTGCGCAGGTCCACCCGCGCCCGTGGCAGGAGAGAAGACGGGGCGTCGTGGCGGACCTTGCCCGACGGCGCCGCCGCCGTTGCTGGCCGCTCGCCCATGAACCAAACTCATCTGCTCGCCGGTGGATGCTCTCCGCCGGAACTTGAGGCCAGCCTAGGCGGGGGGCGAGCAAGCCACAAGGGGCGGCGCGTATCCGCGTTGACAGCCGTGGCCCACCCACCTATTTGCCCGCCGCTCGGCATTGCCCTGTCGTCTAAAGGTAAGACTACGGACTCTGACTCCGTTAATTGAGGTTCGAATCCTCACGGGGCATCCATTTCCGCTTTTCCGAATGAAATCGGAAACGGCACGGCCGATCATCAGGATTGCGCCTTTATGCAGCATCATGCGTTGTTGCGATGCAGCATGGAGTGTATCGGGTGACCACCACTATCGAAAATATGTTCGCGCTCTGGATGTGGCCGCTCGGCGCCATGCGTCTCGCCAACGATCTCGCCGAGACGACGGCCGCCACACAGCGCGTGATCGCGGCGCGTCTGCCGATAATCGCGTCCGCGTTTTACAGCCCGCTTACCGCCGATCACCGCGAGCTTGGCCGCATGATCGACGAAAAAGTGTATGCGATCGGCGCATCGGGGCGCTCGATCGAGACGACGGGCGAAGCGGTGCAGCGTGCGTCTTCGAACAATGCCAGGGCATTTGGGCAACTCGCCAGCTACCGTTGGATCCGATCCGATCGATGGTTGCGCTTGGCGGAGGGCAATATCGCGGCGCTGGCGGCATTGGTGACCCTTCCCGGCGCGATGCTTGCCCCGTTTCACGAGGGCGTCGTTTCGAACGACAAGCGCTTGGCTGGGTGAGCATGGTTCAGTCCACCGCTCCTCTCGCCGCGCCCCGCGGACCAACGTGCACACCGGGCGCGCTTGCTGGAGCTGAGCTGGGAACCTATCGTCGAGCGTAAGCCTGCGGATGCAGGGGCCTAGGGAAGCAACAAGCTCGCGTCGCCATAGCTGTAGAAGCGGTAATGCTCGGCGATTGCGTGGGCGTACGCCGCCTGCATTCTTTCCAATCCCATCAACGCGCTCACCAGCATGAACAGCGTCGATTTGGGCAGGTGAAAATTGGTCAGCAGCCCATCGATGCCGCGGAAACGGTAGCCGGGGGTGATGAAGATAGCGGTGTCGCCTTCCCACGCGCCGATCGTGCCGTCTTGGTGGCAAGCGCTTTCGATCAGGCGCAGGCTGGTGGTGCCGACCGCGATCACCCGGCCGCCACTTGCGCGCACGGCGTTTAGGCGGGCGGCGGTGGCGGGATCGATGCGGCCCCATTCGGCGTGCATCGCGTGATCGGCGGTATCCTCGGCCTTCACCGGCAGAAAGGTGCCGGCGCCGACATGGAGGGTCAGCATCTCGTAGGCTATGCCGCGCTCCGCCAGTGTCGCCATCAGTGCGGGGGTGAAGTGGAGCGCGGCGGTGGGTGCGGCGACGGCGCCGGCTTCGCGCGCGAACATCGTCTGATAATCATCGGCGTCGCGCGCGTCGGTGGGGCGCTTGGCGGCGATATAAGGGGGGAGCGGCATCCGGCCGGCGCGCTGAAGCAGGACTTCGACCGGCTCCTCGCCCTCGAAATGCAGGCGGATCGATCCGTCGGGCAATTTGTCCCGGACGATGGCCGTGACACTCTCGCCGAAATCGATCGCGTCGGCGTCTCGCAGCCGCTTGGCGTTGCGGACGAAGGCGATCCAGTCGCGTGGACCCTCGCGCTTGTGCAGCGTCGCGCCGATCCGCGCTTCGCCGCGCCGGCCTTCGAGCTGGGCGGGGATCACGCGCGTGTCGTTGAAGACGAGGCAATCGCCGGGGCGCAGGATCGCCGGCAGATCGCCGACCGCTGCATCGCGGGTCTTGTCGCCCTCCAGCACCAGCAGTCGCGCCGCGTCGCGCGGCGAGGCGGGGCGGAGCGCGATCCGCTCGGGCGGGAGATCGAAATCGAAAAGATCGACGCGCATGCTCTGCTCTCAACCCCTCCCCTGAGGGGGAGGGGTCAATAAAGTCAGTGTTTGCCCGGCCGCGTCCTCGGAGGGTTCGCGGGCGGCGCGCTCATCGGCCCGGACGGCAGCACCGACGGCGCCGCGACGCGCGGAGCGATGGTGGCGCTCGGCGCGGGCAGGCTCGCATCGGCGGGCGGGGCGCCGAAATACACGCGGGTCATCCGGCTCGGGTTGAGCGGCGGCTCGCCCTTCTCGATGCGGTCGACATTGCCCATGCCCGCGATCACGCGGCCGACCACCGTATAGCGATGGTCGAGCGTCAGGTTCGGCGAGAGCATGATGTAGAATTGGCTGTTCGCGCTGTTGGGCTGCTCGGCGCGCGCCATCGCCATCGCGCCGCGCAGATGCGGCAGATCGTTGAACTCGGCCTTCACGTCGGGAAGGTCCGATCCGCCCGAGCCATCGCCCTTGGGATCGCCGGTCTGCGCCATGAAGCCGTCGATCACGCGGTGGAAGGTCAGGCCGTTGTAGAAGCCGCGATTGGTCAGCGTTTTCAGCCGCTCGACCGAGAGCGGCGCTTTGTCGGGGCGGAGCAGTACGGAGACGGTGCCACCGCTCGACAGCTCGATATTGATGATGTTGGTCGGATCGACCGGCGGCGCGGACGGATCGGCTATGGCCTTGGCCGGCGGGATATAAGGCTCGGCCAGACCCTGCGGGCCGGTCGCCTGCGCCAGCAGAGGCAACGCCAGGAAAGCCGCGGCACCGAAAGCCATCACTTTGGAAAACACGTGCTGTCCGCTCCCTATCGGCCGAGCTTGGCCGCTATCTCTCTTGCCACTCCGGCGCTGACGAAGCGATGAACATCGCCGCCGGCCTTGGCCACATCTTTGACGAGGCTCGAGGCGATCGGCTGCAGCGCCGGTTCGGCCACCAGGAAAATTGTATCGATGTCCGGCGCCATCGCCCGGTTCATCCCCGTCATCTGCGCCTCATAATCGAAATCGGTGCCGGAGCGCAGCCCGCGTACGATCGTGTGCGCTTTGTGGCTGCGGGCGAAATCGACGAGCAGCCCCTGACAGGTCACGACCTCGATCGTGCCGGGCAGGCGGGCCACTTCGCGCGCGAGGATGGCGAGCCGCTCCTCCAGCGTGAACAGCGGCGCCTTGGACGAGTTGGTGAACACCCCCACCACCAGCCGATCGAACAGCAAGGCGGCGCGGCCGATGATATCGAGATGGCCGAGCGTCGGCGGATCGAAGGTGCCGGGATAGACGGCGATCTTTTCCATCAGCGATCGCGCTCGACGATATAGCGGGCGATGGCGCGCAGCAGTTCGGCTTCGGGGCCGAAGCTGGCGAGATGGCCGATCGCCTGTTCGACCAGCATGGTCGCCTGGCTGCGCGCACGATCGATGCCGAGCAGCGAGACGAAGGTCGCCTTGCCGGCTTGCGTATCCTTGCCCACCGCCTTGCCGGTGTTGGCGCTGTCGCCCTCGACGTCGAGCAGATCGTCGGCGATCTGGAAGGCGAGGCCGATGTCGCGGGCATAACCGCGCAAGGGCTTGCGGCCCTCGGGCGACACCTTGCCGAGGATCGCGCCCGCCTCGAGGCAGAAGGCGAACAGGGCGCCGGTCTTGAGTTGCTGGAGCTTGGTGGTGGTTGCCAGATCGAAGGTCTGCTGTTCGGCGGCGATGTCCATCATCTGGCCGCCGGCCATCCCCGATGGCCCGCTCGCGCGCGCCAGCTCGCCCACCAGTTCGGCGCGCACGAAGGGATCGGAGTGGGTCAGCGGATCGGCCAGCACTTCGAAGGCGAGCCCATAAAGCGAATCGCCGGCGAGCACCGCGGTCGCCTCGTCGAAGGCCTTGTGGACGGTCGGCTTGCCACGCCGCATGTCGTCATCGTCCATGCACGGCATGTCGTCGTGGATCAGGCTGTAGACGTGGACGCATTCCACCGCGAGACCCGCGCGCAGCGAGCAATCATGATCGACGTGGAACAGGTCGGCGGCGGCGCGCACGAGCAACGGGCGCAGGCGCTTGCCCCCGCCGATCGCGGCGTGGCGCATCGCCGCATAGAGCCGGTCGCGCGGATCGCCGGGCAGCGCCAGTATCGTATCGAAGGCGGCGTCGACCTCGTCGGCGAGACCGTTCATGGCGCTCTTGAGGGTCAGGGAAGCGGGGGCGGGCATCGCGCGATCAATCGATTTCGAATGGCTGGGTGCCGCGTACGCTCCCGTCGGGGCCGAGCTGGATCTTCTCGATCCGCGCCTGTGCCGCCTGGAGCCGGGCTTCGCATTGCGCGCGGAGCCGGTCGCCCTCGGTATAGAGCGTGATCGATTCCTCCAGCGTCGCTTCGCCCGATTCCAGCGTGTGGACGATCGTCTCGAGACGCTTCAGCGCATCCTCGAAAGAGAGGTCGGCGACGGGTTCGGCGGGTTGGCTCATGGTCTGTCGAGCTTTTGGGCGTGGCCGGGCAGGGGGTCAATGGAAAAGCCCGTCATAAAGCCCTCTCCCTTGCGGGAGAGGGTTGGGTGAGGGTGACCCGAGCTAAAAAGCTTGGGTGCTCGGCTGCGCCTCGCCCCTCACCCTCCCGTAAATCTCATTTCATTCGATTTGCCGGTCCCTCCCTCTCCCAAATGGGAGAGGGGTTTTTGGTCACGGCCGCTTGCCGAACAGCGCGTCGACGTCGGACAGAGCCGCCTCGCTCGGCACATGCTGATGCTCGCGCTCGTAGCGAAGCTGCTCGATCAGCGCCTCGCGGTCGCCTTCCAGGCGGGTGTCGACGGGGGCTTCGATGCCGGCGGCCTTGGCAGCCTTGGCGACGATCGCATCCAGTTCGCGCTGGGTGGTGAGGCCCAGCGTCACCGGGTCCTTCGGCGTGATGTTCGCCATGTTCCAGTGGCTGCGATCGCGGATCGCGGCGATCGTCGTGCGGGTCGTGCCGATCAGCAGGCTGATCTGGCCATCGGTGACTTCGGGATGGTTGCGGATGATCCAATTGATGCCGTCGGGCTTGTCCTGCCGCTTGGAGACCGGCGTGTAGCGCGGACCCTTGGTGCGGCGCTGCTGATCGGGCACCTTCGACATGACGAGCGTGTAGCTCGGGTCGTTCTGGCCCTTATCGATCTCGGCCTGCGTCAGCTCGTGCGCGCGGATCGGATCGCGGCCGGTAAGCTTGGTCGCGGCGGTATCGTCGGCGATCGCCTGCACCTCCAGGATGTGGAGCCCGCAGAAGGTGGCGATCTGCTGAAAGCTGAGCGCGGTGTTGTCGACCAGCCAGGATGCGGTCGCGTGGGGCATGAGCGGCTGGGCCACGAAAAACTCCAGATAAGAAAACGGCCGCCCCTCGCGGAGCGGCCCTGCAATACCCGAATGTAGAACGTGGCGGCCTTTGGGGCAAGCCGCGCTCTTCAACTTCCGATGAAGTTGCCCGGGCGGCGTTCGGCGACCGCGCGGATGCCCTCGGCGTGATCCTGTGTGGCGCGCAATTTCATCTGCTCGGCATGTTCGTGGACGAAGGCGGCGCGGACTTGATCCAGCAGGCGGGCGCGGATCGTCGCGCGGTTGGCGAGGAGCGAAAGCGGGGCGTTCGCGGCGATCTCGTTGGCGAAAGTGTGCGCGGCGTGGAGCAGGCTGCTGGTATCCGCGAGGCGATCGACCAAGCCCCACGGCGCGACATCCTCGGCCTTGTAGCGATCGCCGGTCATCATCATCGCGGCGGAGCGCTGCTCGCCGATCAGGCGGGGGAGGGTGCAGGTCAGGCCGAAACCGGGGTGCAAGCCGAGCTTGACGAAATTGGCGGCAAAGCGGGCTTCGTGCGACGCCACGCGGAAATCGGCGGCGACGGCCAGGCCGAGACCGGCACCGACTGCCGCGCCCTGGATTGCCGCCACGATAGGCTTCTTCGTGGCGAAGATGCGCAGCGCCTGACCGTAGAATTCGCGCAGGGGATCGTCGGTGGTGCCGCCGAAGCTATTGTCCGAGGCGAGATCGGCGCCCGCGCAGAAACTCTTGCCCTCGGACGCGAGGACGATCGCGCGAATTTGCGGGTCGGCGTCGAGCGTTTCCAGCGCATCGGCGATGCCACGCAGCAGTGCGATATTGGCGAAGTTCTGCGGCGGATTGGCGAAGGTGATGCGCGCGACATGCCTTTCGATCGCGATGGTAACGGTCTCGTTCATTTCTGGTCCGCGTCGAACAGGCCGGCGAGCTGCTCGACCATCGTCCCGCCCAATTGCTCGGCATCCATGATCGTCACCGCGCGCTGATAATAACGCGTGACGTCATGGCCGATACCGATCGCGACGAGCTGCACCGGCGATTTGCTCTCGATCCAGCCGATCACCTGGCGCAGATGCTTTTCCAGATAGCTGCCCGAGTTCACCGAAAGAGTGGAATCGTCGACCGGCGCACCGTCCGAAATCACCATCAATATCTTGCGCTCCTCGTGCCGGCCGATCATCCGGCCGTGCGCCCAGAGCAGAGCCTCGCCGTCGATATTCTCCTTGAGCAGCCCTTCGCGCATCATCAGGCCGAGGTTCTTGCGGGCGCGGCGGTAGGGTTCGTCGGCGCGCTTGTAGACGATATGGCGCAGGTCGTTGAGGCGTCCGGGCATCGCCGGGCGCCCTGCTTGCAACCATGCCTCGCGGCTCTGCCCGCCCTTCCACGCGCGGGTGGTGAAGCCCAAAATCTCGACCCGCACCCCGCAGCGCTCCAGCGTCCGGGCCAGGATGTCGGCCGAGATGGCGGCGATCGAGATCGGGCGGCCGCGCATCGATCCCGAATTGTCGAGCAGCAGGGTCACCACCGTGTCGCGGAAATCGGTCTCGCGTTCGATCTTGTAGCTGAGCGAATGGCCGGGGCTGACAACGACGCGGGCGAGGCGCGCCGCATCGAGCATCCCTTCCTCCTGATCGAAATCCCAGCTGCGGCTTTGCTGCGCCATCAGCCGGCGCTGGAGCCGGTTGGCGAGCTTGGTGACCGCGCCCTGCAGATGGGTGAGCTGCTGATCGAGATAGGCGCGGAGGCGATTGAGCTCCTCGTCCTCGCACAGCTCGGTCGCCTCGATCACTTCGTCGAAGCGCTCGGTATAGCTCTTATAATCGAGGAAGCCGGGCGAGGTGTCCTGCTGGCGGTTGGGGCGGACGGGGAGCATGCCCTCGTCGCCTTCCTCGCCCATCTCGCCTTCGCCGTCGAACTCGCCTTCTTCCTGCTGTTCGGAGGATTGCTGGTCGTCGCTCTCGGCATTCTCTTCGGCGCGCGCGTCCATCTGGGCCTGGGCATCGCCGCTCGCCTGATCCTCGCTGTCCTGCTCCTGCTCGCCGTCGTCCGGCTGATCCTGATCCTCGCCTTCCTCGCCCTCCTCGGGTTCGGTCGGCTCGGGCATGGCATCGACCAGCTCGAGATCCTGCAGCAGGCGACCGGTGAGCTTGGCGAAGGCCGCCTGATCGTCGAGCGTGGTGGCGAGCGCATCGAGATCGGCGCCGGCCTTCTCCTCGATCCAGTCGCTGACCAGCGAGAGCCCCATCATCGCACTGGCGGGCGGCGCCTCGCCGGTCAGCCGCTCGCGCACCATCAGGCCAAGCGCGGTGCCGAGCGGCACCTCGGCGCGGGTGCGTGCGCGGGTCAGCGGATCGGACTTGAGCCGCATCTCCAGCGCATGATTGAGGTTCGCTCGCACACCCGCCATCGCCCGCGCGCCGATCGCCTCGACCCGCGCCTGCTCGACCGCATCGAACC
>CAXTMT010000045.1:0-15400 GCA_964245355.1 uncultured Sphingomonadaceae bacterium | reverse complement strand
GCGACCAATATGCCTTCATCGCCCGAAAATGGACTTCTTCAACAGCCTGCTAAAGGTTTCCCTGTGGCCGCAGAGGATGACGGACTTCCTGGAAAGGAACCTACGCAGTCAGTTCACGGTCAATGGATACCTGCTCGATCACGAAAAATTGAAGACACCGAAGCATGGCATCGCAGAGCCTCAAACTCTTGATCCGGCCAGCGAGCCAGTTGAAGCGCCCTTCACTGGCCTGACCCGTCCGGCGACGATGTTGACCAGCCATCGGAAAAAACCGCCGCTATCGAGGCGTTCTTGAATGCACCATTCGATCAGATCGAACCTTATGCGCTGTACATCTCGGGCGAAGGGCCTTTCGACACCCACCAAGGAGTGAAGGGGCTAGAGTTCCCGCGCGTAATGGTCATCATGGATGATGCTGAGGCGCGCGGGTTCTCGTTCAAATATGATAAATTGTTTGGTGGCGGTGCTGAGGATTCGACGATGCAATCCACCCGCCGGCTCTTCTATGTTACTTGCAGCCGGGCGGAGAAGAGTCTGGCCCTTATAGCCTACACCGCCAACCCCGCAGCCGTTCGCTCTTCTGTGATCAGCAACGGCTGGTTTGAAGATCAAGAAATCCAAATTGGCGTTTAGTTGCTAATGTGCGCCTGTCGCATCGACGCGCACGACTCGTTCGTGAAATTCTAATCATGGCCGCCCTCGCCTCTCGTGTTCTGCGTTCCGATCGCGGCTTGCAAAACCTTCAGCAACTCGTCCCGCTTGCCACGCTCCAGTTTGTCGAGATTTTCCAGTTTCCAGCGGATCGCGGGTAGGCCGCTTGCACCCGGCACATCCAGCAATTCCCATTCGGGCGCACCCGCTTTTACGGAAAGCAGAAAGCGCCGATGCGCCTTTGGCATCTGGCCGATCATGATCTCGATGATCGCTTCGCGCGCTTTTAGCAGTTCGTCGAGCGAGACAGGCTCGGCCGTCATGCCGTCGAAGTGGCGCTCAAATTCGGATGCGATGTTTTTGCGGGTCGGGGCCAGCACCTCGGCCATCGTCCGATGGTGGCTGAGAGTGTAGACAATGAAGGCTTGGCGAAGCTGGTCATCAATGCCTTCGTTAGCGATCAGATCGCGCACATCGAACAGATCGCGCGGATGCTGCCGGTCAAGCGCCGCGACAATCTTGCCGGCGTAGAGGTCGGCGAAAGAGACCACCTGCATTTCTGCAAAGCCATATCCCTCTTCGACCGCCGCGCTCACTGACTTAACGACAGGATCAAAAACGCAGCCGCGAAGTACCGGCGTGACCTCGATCTTGATCTGCGCATCACCCGTGCGGACGACGAGCTTTGAGACAATGTTCTCTTTTTGCAGGATGCTCAGTGCAACGCGCGATCCGGGAATACCTTTCCGAATACGCTCGGCAATCCTCCGCATGGCCGCATCGATGTTCGCAAGTGAGGTAGTGCGCTCCTCGATGGGCATATAGGTAAGATCGATATCAACCGAGAGGCGCGGCATGTCGCGCACGAAGAGGTTGATCGCTGTGCCGCCCTTCAGGGCAAAACTCTTCTCCTCCGCAACAAACGGAATGGTGCGAATGAGCAGCCTGACTTGCTGCTGATAGACCTCACGAAGCGCCATGCATCTCCTCGGGCACGGTTATGCCGTATCGGGTATCGAGCCGTCCGCCTCTTACGAGAAGGCGCTTTCCAGAACCGAGATCCACTTTGCTTCTGTCTATCCGCTTCAGCCATGCGTGCTGATGCCGATCGGCAAAGAAGAAAAAGAGCCGCTTCACCTTCACGCTGCGGCAGCTTTGCAAAAGCGTTTGAAGCCGGTTGGGACTGAGATTGGAAAGCCCCTCCATCATCATATCGATATCGTGGAAGTTCTCATGGTCAGGCAGCTCGTCGAGTAGCTCAAGAAAGGCGCGCTCAACAGTTGCAAACCGTAAGGGCCAGCTCAGGCCGCCAGCATGCGCAACGAAACCGCCCGGGACGAGCGATTTTCCCAATCCTAGCGGGTCTTTGTCCGCTGGCACGAATGCGGGATCGTTTGGGAAGAGGCGCAGGCTGTTTCGCCATTTGAAGTCCGCATCCACAGGCAGCGAAGCAAGCCACGACGGCGGACGGTCAGGCCCATATATATAGACAGCCCGTCTGCCCTGCCTCAGATAATGAGCATGCCCCTGCTCTTCGAGCGAGGTGCGACCGCCGATCGTGAGATTGCGATCGAGGAATGATTGAAGCGATATGGCGACCTGTTTCCAGTCGAGTTGGCCTCTCGATCTGCGGTAAACTCGGGGCGCGACCTGGCTGAGCCACCCTGCTTTCACATAGTGGCTGCGTAGGTTGCTGGGATAGCCATGCCCTTCAAGCCATGCTGCATCCACGATGACATCATCGGGAAGCTCACGCTGAAGTCGGTTTAGTTTTCTATCAGAACGCTCAACCATATTGAGTATAATAGCATACTATCAAACCAAGCGCTAGTTTATAGTTTCTCAAAAGGGCTCAACGCTATTGAGCATTTGCGAGGCCTCTCAAACCAAGGCTTGTGCTGCGGGGGTCATTTGCCGCTTAGAGTGCGGCGAATAAGCGGCTCAATCTCCACAAAAATAGACCGTCAGTTTTCAGGTTCGTCGAAACGAGATAAACAGTTCCGGGGGGCTGGATGGCAAACACACCCGATTACTATGCTGTTTTGGGCGTCGCGCCGAGCTCAGATGAGGTCGTCATCCGCGCCGCCTTCAAGGCATTAATGCTGAAGTATCATCCCGACACTAACAAATCGCCTGACGCCGCCGCCTGCGCGACCGCGATCAATGCGGCTCATGCCGTTCTTGGCAACAAGGCCGCACGGGCAGCTTATGACGGGCAGCGCGAAGCAGATGCCAAGTTTGCGGAACAAGTAAAGGCGCAGCGAGAGAAGGCGACCCGTGAAGCTGCCGCCAAGGCAACGAAAAGCGAGAAGGCAAAACCGAGTGATCCGCCGCAGCGAAGCACCGGGAGCCAGGTCGCAAATGTAATTTGCGATTACTGCCGCCGCGCGTTCCCACCGAACCAGATAAGCGTGATCACTGACACGGTGGTTGCAGGCACTTTCCAAAGTGGGGGCCTGAACCAAGGCCAGCGGGTTCAATATGAGCAGCGCGCTATCTGCCTTAGCTGTGCGGCGGGCCGCAGTAACCGGACAGGCAAAAGTAGAGTTGGAGCCACGCTCGGCTGGCTCGCCGTCATCGTCGACGTCATTGTCATTGCGACGCATATCCCGTCCACCATCTCGGCCACGAATATTGCAGAGAGCTTTTCGAACACCGAAAGCGAGAATTCGAGCACGGAGGAGAAGTCGGTTCCAACGCCGCAGGTTGTCCAGCCCGTCACCGCGCCGGTCCCGGCCCCTGCCCCCGCTCAACAGATTTCAGCACCGGCCACCGACACTTCGTCCAACGATCCCGCTCTTGAAAGCTCGCCAGTCGAGACGACAAGAGCGCCTGCCGGTTTCGATTTGGCGACATGGATGTGGAGGAGGCCGAACAGCGCGCGCTAACCTCCGGTCGGCCGGAGAGATGGCGATCCTCAGGAGTAAACGGCTACAGCGTCACCAGCTCTTCAATCCTCTCAAACGGACAAGAATGTCGCAATGTCTACTCGACCGTCACTGATCGGGGTAAAGAACAGCAATCCCCAACACGGCGCTTCTGTCGCAACGCCAATGATCCGAATGGTTCATGGGGAATAGATTGATTTCGTAAAACGAGTCTTCGCCGCCGCCGCGAAAAACGAGCACAAGGTAGGATTTTTACCGCGGCCCATTTAGCAGCTCGGTTAAATCCCACGCCGGCGATTGGCCGTTCGCGTCCTCCGAAATATCGGCAATTCGCCAACCGCTGCCGAACTGTACAAGATCGTAATTGATCTTCGTCGGCTTTCCCCACTGTTGGAATTTCGCGGTTACGAGAGCACCATCTGCCGACCTGATTGTCGAGAATGTCAGATGCTTGATGTCAGGGTCCTGGCCGCCTGAGCGAATATCAAAATCGATTGGACCTTCATCGCCCTTTGGCGTGGCCGCGACGGCCGCTCGATACAGGCGCAACAGTTCGGGCGCGAAGAGAGATTCTGCATTCGCGGTCCTAAGCGGATCCTCTCCATCCGGACTGCCAGCACCGATGTAATATTCCCGAACGATCTCCTCGGCGGCGGCGAGGTCCGGATCGGACGCCGGCGTGGATGCTTGGGCCGGTGTGTTGCTGCCGCCGCACTTGACCCAGGTCTTGTCGGCTTCGATCTGGTCGGGCGTTCCCCAACACCACCCCGCGTCTTTCAGCTGGGCGAACACCTTGTCCCGATCGTCACAGGCCTTTTCCGTTGCTGGATCGTCGCCAGAGCCGCCGCGACACTTGTCATTTAGCTGGTCTTCCCGCTTTTTTAGCGCGTTGACATGTTCTTCGTCGTCAGGCGCCGTGCTTGCACTGCTGTTTCCAGTCGGCGAGGCCGTGTTCGATTGCTCATGACCGCAGCCAACGAGCATCATGCTCGTAAGTGCCACGAACGATGCAGTGCGGATGAAATCAGAGCGCATGGAAGGTCCCCGAATGGTTGATTAGAGAAATGTCACCGTGCAACTGCACACAGGGATTGAGCTATTTGCGCCGTTGCTGCGTCCCATTGCGCTTTGTCGGCAACCGGATAATTCATTTGGATCGAGGTCAGCAGGTCGCCTCGGATCAGGGTCTTTTGGTAGAAGACCCGTCCTCTGGGCGTAAGGCAGGACAATGCGACCAGGTTTGGCTTCACGACCTTATAGGCAAGCGGACGCCCTCTGCAGTCTTGCGCTGCTTCGGCCGCTATGGACGATGGCGTCTGATCAAGCGCGTTATTATCGGCCCACACCAAAAGAAAGCCGCTTCCACGGCGTGCATGGAAACGGCGGCCGTCCCCATTCTCAGATTCTTGCTCCGCGACCAACAGATCGCGCGGGTAGCTGATCGAGTAGCCATATCGCGCATTTGTATAGGTTGTGAGTGCGGGAGTTTGCGCATCCGCAGCGGCAGAGGGGAAGGACGCAACCGATAAGACCGGGGCAAAAACCATTAGCAGAAATTCCCTGCTTCGATTGCCCGCGTTCACTTTAGCTGCCCTGACACCGCCAGATAAATAACGGCGACGACAACACAGGCACCCCAGAAGGTGAGATTGGCCTTGCTGAAGGTCAGCCTGAAGAAAAAGCTAATAAAGACGCCCGCAAGGATCAGGAGGGCCGCAATAAGCAATATAAGTCCCATGCTCATTCTCCCTTTTTGATAAGCTGTATGGATATGGGCAGGGCCTATTTCACGCCCGCGCATTGTTGTTCGGAGAGCTGGAGCGGCACGCCTGGCGCACCACGGTTGCCGCAGGCATTGCTCAACACCTCATCCTCGTCAGCCTTGACCCATTTGCGGTCCTGATCGGTAATGAGTGAGGGTTCGCTTTTCGCTGCCGCATAGAACAGGGCGCGCTGCGTAAGACCTTGCTCAATCTGCGTCATCCAATCGATGGGGTGCGCCTCGGTCCCCTGCGGCGGATTCTTATCGTCGCCGCGAAACAGTTTGAGGTTTTCAGCTGCACTGCGCCCGTCGATACCGGGATCGGCATCTGGCTTGCCAAGTACGCCGTAGTCGATCGGCGCGGCCGTCCCTGAAGGGTCAGATCCTGCTGAGGGGCTTGGGCCACAGGCGGTCAGCGCACCGCCAAGGAACGAGGCCAGGAGGCACATTCTAGAAACACGCATCGGCGTTCCCCTATTGAAATTGTGGTTCGGATCTATTGGAGTCATCCATGCTCTCGCCGTCGGTTGGCTGGGCGTTGTTGCTCGCTGCAACATTGGGGCTTTTTGGAGGAGGAAAGGCCTTCTCCGCCTTCTCGGTACACTCCCCGAAGAAGCCCTGCAGGTTTGGATCACGCAAATCGATCTGCAGGAGCGGCTTTCCGCCATCCCTCAGCGGCACCTCAACTGCTAGCCGCCTCGCCTTCACGAGATCCGCGACGGTGCCTGCGGCCGTCACCTGCAGCAACCCTTTCGAGAAAAGGCCTGAGAGCATTCCCATGAGGCCACCGGCCAGCTGGTTCATGCCATTATTGCTGTTGCCAGAAACGGACTTGAGCGCGTGTCCGTATTGATCTGAGACACCTTCCGCGATCGCTCTCGGCGCTAGCTCCGGATCGAAGAAAAAGATTGTCGCTTCGTTGGTATAGGCGATCTCCGAGCGAGCGTTTTGCACATCGCCGTCATCCAGCTTTACCGGCAGGAAATAGGCGGGATCGCCGTTATCGGCGTGATCTTCCTGAAACTTGGTGCCCTTGTCGTAGTTGCTGAGCTTGAGCGTTACGAACCCGGGTGAGCAGCGCATCGCAAGGTCAAACGGGCGGCCATTATCTGCCGTGAGCGTCGTTTCGGCTTCCTCAACCGATGTCTTGTCGAGCTTGTCATCCTTGACATCGAAGAGCTTCCATACCCCGTTGGGATTGGATTCCGCCGTCGCCGAATTGCCGTCAGGCTTTTCGCACCCACTGATCATAACCACCAAGGCTGCCGCGACCAGAGACCGTGCTGCTGGTCTCGCCACACGCAATCGCGTCATCGCGACGGGCAAAGCGAAAGCCGGCGCAGTGATGAATCGAAACATCGGATGCCCCCACAACGGGGCACCCAGTCACGACCGGGTGCCCAACTTCAGCCGTGTGAGTTATTTGCGCTTCTCGGCGTCGTAGGCGGCCTGGCGCTGCTGGAACGCGGCCCAATTTTCGTTCGCCTGCTGGGCCGAACTCGTCTGCCCCTGTTGGGCCTGGAAAGTCCCGGCGTTTTGTGAAGAAGCGGTGTCCCAAGGCGCATTCCCCTTGAAATTATCGATGCTCATTTCAACAATTCCTTTCCACCGAGCCAAATGAACGATGTCGGTAGAACAGGTGGTCGCACACTGATCAGGGTAGTTCATATACCCTATTCAGGGTGTCCCGGTATAAGCGCTTATCGCGTCTACGGGACAATTAGCCCACGCGACACGGCGATTGCCGCCGCCTGAGCACGGTTGATTGCTCCTAGCGCCCGACAACTTTTGATCATGTGCTGCCGCACCGTATCCTCAGATATCTCCAGCAGTTCGCCAATCTCCCAATTGGTCTTGCCCCGGATCATCCATAACAGCACTTCCCGCTGCCGAGGGCTCAGCGCAACTTGCGTCGGCGGGCTGGCCTCGGTCAGCTCGATCACCCGAGAATGTGCGTGAAAGGCAATCAACTGGAGGACACTTCGCTGCTCCTCAAAAAGCGGCCGAAACACATCCAGAGAGCTGTCTTTGGAGACATGAAGGCTTGCGACTGCGCCGGCAGGGCCATGAAGCGGTATTCCCGCGCCAGCCCGTAAGCCCGCGTCCGCGCTGGGACCGTGAATGAGGCGATCGGCAACGACGCTAGGTTCGTGATCCTTCACATCCTGCCAGAGAAACGGCTGGATGGTATCGAAGGCGCGACCGAAGAGCGGATCATGCACGCGGAGATCGCGCTGCTGATAATGCTGCAACCAATCAGTAGGATAAGTGCCGAACACGACACGGTCGCGCAAACCCTTTGGTGGCCGAAGCTGCACATAAACATAAGAGTCAAAGCCCAAACCTCGCAGTTCGATGTCAACTAGTTGCCGAATTGCGACGACAGACATGGCTTGCTGTACAGCGACAATGAAGGGTTCGATGCGCTCAAATGGCAGCAACAGCCGCATCTCCTGCCTATCAACGATTGCCTGCGATCGTAGATTGAGCCGCATAGCTCCCCTTTCGGTGAAAGCGCCGCAACACCCTATTCAGGGTATTTCGGTGGGTCGACCTATAGTGACAAAAGCGAGCTTCAGGGACTTTTTCCATCTTCTGATCAGCGGGGATATCATGAAGCTTCATCTTGGATTGCTGGTCGCACTTGTCTCATGCGCCGTTATCGGCGGGGTTGCACCGGCCTTGGCAACTGATCTGTCGACCAGTCCGGTCACGCTGAAGGTGGACTGGATGGGGCACGGCGGCGTTTCCGCCGAGCAGATGAGCTTCTTTCAGGATCAAACGATCAGCATTGCCTATGGGCAGAGCTTCGTGATCCCGGCATCTGGCAGCACGAGACTGAGCGGCTCCGAGCCCTCCGCTCTGATCGCAACCGCTACCGGCTTCACCTTCCAGAATACCGGCAACTGCAACCTCGGGAATTGCACCGACACCTACGGCGACCTGAGCCTTCAGATGCTTTTCGCGCCGGGAACAGTCTTGTATCTTGACCCGTCAAACACGGGCTCGGTCGGCTATGACGTATCGACCGGTATACTGACTGATTACATCGGTAAGAATGATAACTCGGTGCAGAGCTTTAGTCTGACACCCTACCCAGCGTCGGCTGTGCCTGAGCCCGCGAGCTGGCTGATGATGATGGGTGGTTTCGCCCTCGTTGGCGGGGCATTGCGCCGTAACCGAAGCGGAGCGGTCTTCGCCTGATAGCGCGCTCAATAGCCCGTCAGCTGATCACTTGTGATCTTGCAAGTAGGTAGCCTTGCCGCTTTCGAAAACATGCCAAATATATTGCCGACCAGCATCAAAAACAGGGCTACGACAAGCGGCTTATGGCCTTGCAGGATAGCGTTGATCATGAAAGGCTGAATAGTAACTATATTGGTAATAGAACAGCTCACTCGCGACTTAGCGAATGGAGCAACAAATGCTCTTTTGATTAAGTTGACCGGCGTGCTTTCGGTTGCTTTTAGATCGCGAAAAAGTCTTGCCGCAGGCTGCTGCGTTATACTTTCTAGAAACCCCGGCGCACTGCCGATCAGACTGATGAGTGCTCCTGCCCAAGCAAGCGAATTGCCCGCCACTAGGTTCGGGTATTGTAGCGTGAAGTTGGAGACTACGGTCAAAACCGCAGCTAGGGGATAGCGGCTGTTTTTCGATAGCCAAACCCCTATAGCGGCCAGATTCATATAGCCTGACGCGGCTTCGGAAAGCGCGCTTCCAATACCATAAGTGGATATCAGGACAGTCTGTCCCGCGATAAGGAAACCTAGCGCCAACCAACGCGCTCGACTGCTTGGGGAAGAGACCCCGTTTTCAACGAATGACCGAAGCTGCGTTGGCATTCCACACCCCTGCTCGCCAGCGATTTACGGCATAAAAGCCGCAACCCCAAAAGTCGAGCGACCCTCCACAGCGTGCCGCAGGCAGGGTGCCAATAATATAGTTCAATCAGTGAGGCGATTCCCCGGGTCCCGACAGACGCGTCGCTAGTCATCGATCGCAGACATCTCCACCCAAAATGGCGCCAACGCATTCTGAGTAGCTTCACTTTTTTGAAAGTTATTTGGAGGCAAAATGGACGCTTTGGCCTTGGTCAGGCTCGGCGATGTTTCGCGCGCACCTTATGTTTGGCTGGTCGGCGACGCGGCATAGTGGGCGTTCGGGCCGTGCGATCTTTGCTGCCCGTCGAAATCTCGTTCGCCACAGATCAACTACAGCAACGACGATGTTGAACATCAAGGCGAGGATCATTCTGGCCTCGGTTAGTGGCTCCGGGAATGGCCTTCGCCCGGAGCCTGCCATTGCGGGCTGTCGAGGCCATCGTCCGCAAATCCATCCTTCGGCGCGAGCCCTTCCAACCGGCTAAGCCGTCGCGCTCTTCAGCGTCGAGGTGATGCAGCGAACCGACGACGACGCCGGAGCCTTTTAAGAATTGCGCCTCGGTCGCGCGGAGGCGACCCGCGTCGAAGCGAAATTCGGGCCAGTCGGATAGTTGCCAGTTCCAAGCCATGATCGATAAGGAGCCTTCCTATCAATCACTCTATACGCTTAGCGTGATTGATAAGGCGATAGCTAATCAACCAAAGAGGAACAATGACGCTGCGCGGGGTCGGTTTTGAGGCGATGGCCGCATCCCGCCCGGGATGCCCAGTGCCATCATGACAACCCTACGGTTGTCATTTCGCGCAGCGGACGCGAGGAGCGCAGATAGATGTGCTGACCATCGCTCCGCCAGACGATGCGCTTCTAACATTTCGCACCTGATGCGAACGTCGCCCGGAGAGTGACTTGGACTTTGTGAGCAAGGAAAAGCGAAGCAACATTATGCGTGGCGTCCGCAGCAAGGACACCAAGCCGGAGCGCCGTGTCCGATCGCTGCTCCACCGCAACGGGTACCGTTTCCGTATTCACGACGCCATGCTGCCAGGAACGCCCGACATTGTCCTCCCGAAGCATCGGACAGTGATCTTCGTCCACGGTTGCTTTTGGCATCACCACGACGGTTGCCGGCACGCACGGTATCCAACGTCGAATAGCGCGTTCTGGAGGGCAAAAATTGAACGGACACGCGAGCGGGATATTCGCCACGAGGCCGCCCTGACGCAGGATGGCTGGCACGTCATCACGGTTTGGGAGTGTGAACTCGACGATCCGGCGCGGCTCTTCGGCGACGTTGAAAGCAGGATAAAGAACGTGAAAACAATAGCTTGATAAGAAAAGTACAGCTAGGCAAAATAAGCCTGGCGGCCTCTTAGCGATCACGCCATATTGACATCGGTAATTTTTTCCGAGGGCCGATGTCGCGCGTACCATCCAAGCCAACGTTCATCGACGCGTTCGCGGGGTGTGGAGGCCTGTCGCTGGGCCTGATGCAGTCCGGCATGCGCGGCTTGTTCGCGATCGAAAAGGACGAGCTTGCGTTTCAAACCCTCCAAGCGAACTTGGTGGAAGGTGCAGCGCCGACTAAGTTTTCCTGGCCCCGTTGGTTGCCCAAGACTGCCATGTCCATCGAGGCATTGATCGAAGATTATAGGGATAAGCTCTTGGCGCTCCGCGGCGGCGTGGATGTGTTGGCTGGCGGGCCACCCTGCCAAGGCTTTTCCACAGCGGGCCGCCGCCGAATGCACGACCCGCGCAACCGCCTGTTCAAGTCGTATGTCGAGCTTGTAAGTCTGGTGCAGCCTCGGATCGTCCTCATGGAGAACGTCAAGGGCTTCACTATGAGCTTCGGCGGCGCGGAAAGCGTCAACAATTATGCCGAAAAGCTCAAGCGGCTTCTCTCCAGCCGTTATAATGTCCACGAGCGCCTTATCGACCTCTCGCATTTCGGGGTGCCGCAACAGCGCACCCGCTACCTGCTGATCGCACTAGACCCCGCGTTCGGGAATGTGGATCCGTTTGCGCTTGTCGAAGCGCACCGAGCGGCGTTTCTGCGACGGGTTGGCATCCAAGCGCCGGTCGGGAGCTGGGCGGCCATTTCGGACCTACTAGTTTCCAATGGGACGCGGCCAAGCGTCGACACGCCAGGGTTTGCCGAGATTATCCCAGCCGCCCCGGCGACATCCTACCAGCGTCTGATGAGGGACGATCGCGCGTTGCCCGGCGACCTCCGGCTCGCCCGTCATGGAGACGGCATTGTCGCACGCTTTGCCGAAATTATCGAACTTTGCCATGCAGAGGGTAGGCTGAACACGAGCATCAGCACTGAGATGCGCGCGCGATTTGCGTTGAAGAAGCAGGCGTTGCGCGTGCTCGACCCAGACCGGCCGTCGCCGACTATCACCAGCATGCCCGACGACTTGCTGCATTATGAGGAGCCGCGAACGCTCACTGTTCGCGAAAATGCCCGGCTGCAATCATTTCCCGACTGGTTCGCCTTCCACGGGAAATACACGAGCGGCGGGGATCGCCGGCAGCGCGAGGTGCCGCGGTTCACGCAGGTCGCCAACGCCGTCCCACCGCTTGCGGCCCGCGCAATCGGCGAAGTGCTGTCATCGATTTTACAAGCCGAGCCTTCGCTCCACGCTGCAGAAAAGGGCCTAGGTGCGCGGACTGCTAAGCGCGCCAGCAAGCCCCTTGAACTCACCACGCAGCTCTAAAAGCAAGCGTCGCAACTCACGCATGTCGTCGATCGAGATGACGTCGCCCTCCTCCTCGCCGGCGATGCCGGCCGGCTTGCCTTCCGGGGTAAGCACCTTGTGACCAAGTATATTCCGCTTAGGCACTACCTTTTCGATATACGCCTTCACATACTCCTTATGGCCCTCAAAGTCGGAAAACTGGGACATGTCGAGCAGCCGCTTTAGAATTCGCAGGCCATCGTTCGCGGTGAAAGTGAAGTGCGCCGCCACGATTGTGCCGACGTCAGGGTTTGCCGTCAGCTTCTCGACCCGCTTGGCGAGGTTCGGGACTTTTTCATCGAGCAGTGCGATCATCTCGTCGAGGACACCCTTTTTGCCGTCCGCGTCGAGCAGCTCGTGGGCAAGCAAGAGGCATTCGCGGGCAGTCTGGTCGACGTCACTCGTCGCGCCCATGACGATCCCGCGAGTATGGTCGAGGTCGAGCACCTTTTTGATTGAGCCATGAAATAGCTGGGTCACGTCGTCGACGAGGTCATTGCGCGTGGCAAAGAAGACACCGTCGTTCTGTGCATCGAACGATGCCTTCCGCAGCTCGCCGACGTCAAACTTCGCGGAATAAAAGACGATGTCGCGATAGGGCACGTCTTCGCGGATTGCCGAGATAACCGTCTGGCCCTCCAAGCCGCCGCCCAAATCCCAATCGACCAGAATCAGGTCGATCTCGTCCCGAAAGATTTCGTCGGAAAGACGGGTCCTAATGTCATCAAGCGTATTGCCGAACGCGACATTCAGGTCGAAACCCTCCCCAGCCATTACGCGCTGGAGCGTCCGCTTGGTCCCGTCCACGAGTGCGGGCTGGTCTTCCACCCAAAGGATGTTGAAATCGAGCCTCATGCCTTTTTCCTGCGCGCTGCGATGACGATCTTGAACGACAATCCGCGACCCTCGTGCTCGCGGTCGAGCTCGACGCTACCATTCATCTCCCCGAGAACTTGTCGAACATGATACAATCCCAAACCCGACCCGGTCTGTGAGTTGGTATAACCCATGTCGAAAATACGATCGGGGTCGGTCCCCTTACGCAGGCCGGGGCCATTGTCGGTCACCGTCATCAAAAGTGGCCCGCCGCTTCGGCCGGTAATGTCGAACTGTAGCTTCGGCGCTTCCGCCTTCTTCGCATTGCTAATCAAGTTTTCGACGATCACCGCCACATCCATGGGGCTGAAGCGGCTGACGAAACCGGGGTGTTCGTTGTTCACGGTGATCTTCGTGCGCTTTCTTCCCGAAAGTATCGCGACTTTCGTAATGTAGTCCTCAATAAAGGCCGACAGGTCTGTCTCGATCATACCGGAATCGAGCTCGAAATTCGCCATGGTAGCGAATTTTGTCGCGGCCTGAATGCGTTGATTAAGCATCGATATTTGTTCGAGGCTGGCAAGCAGATCTTCACGCGACACTGATGGCTTGCCGACGGTGTCGTGGATCAAGTTTTCGATCTGCTGGCCCAGCTCTACCGCGTAGATCGTGACTTGGTGGTGAAGGTTGATCGTTTTCGAGACGTCGAGCTCGACGATGGAGTCGAGGAAGTTGGCGCGACGCCGCTCGACGTCAGCTTCCTCCTCGGCCTTTTCAGCGCGCTCGGTCGCCGCCAGCGTCGCGGCGCGCTCCTGATCGGCGACACGGCGCGCCTCGGCCTCAGAGCGCTTGAGCTCATCAAAGCGCTTCTCGGCCTGCTCCAGATTCTGCAGGAATTTCTTGTCGCCCGTCTTCTCGGCGATCGCGCGAAGGCTGCCGAGCGAAGTCTCGAACCGTTCGGACCGCTCGTTAAGTAGGCTGACCAGTCGTCGACTGTAATTAAGCAACTCGACGCGATCGTTGTCGACTAGCTTGGCGACCGCCGCCGATACGCGGGCCTTACCGGGGTCGGTTAACAGTCGGGAAAGGTCATCGGCATTGGCATCTGCGCTGTCGGCCCAGGAAACGGGGACGACGTAGCGCTCCAGCCTTTTCAGGCAATACTCGGTGAAGCATTCACGCAGTTCGCGAACGGCGGAGGTATCGATAAGCCCTTGGTTGCGACTCGACGCCTCTTGGAAATCCGCATCTGGGCCGAACACATCGACCCTCCCGATAATTTCGCGACTGCCGAGAAAGCGGCTGTAACCTTGCTGCTTGCGCCGGTCGTAGCCGAACCAATCGACGGCTTCGTCACCGATCGGGAACACGCGAAAGCCGTTCCGGAAAACAAACACCGAGCCGAACTGCACGGACGGCAACCCAACCCTGCGCGTGAACGTGGCCTTGGCCGACTGGTTCAGGTAATACAGCTCACAATGAAAGCCGGCCCCTTCCAATCGCTTGTAGGGGTTTGGCTCCTTAGTCTCGTAAATTAGCTCCCCGCGATCGGTCAGCTTCGAGAAGATCGCCTTGTCGCGTATTTCAACATCGATGAACGTTGTTTTTCCCTGGAGCTCAGCAAAGATGAAATTGCCAACCTTCCCGTTGACGATGTCTCGTGTGGATAGCTCATTGTTGCCGCCCTTCGCCTTGGTTTCCGCCGCGCGATCGGCCGCCTTTTCGTCAGGGGCGTTGATCGTGATCGAAAACTTGTCCGCCCCGCTGCCAAAGGGGTTGATGAGCTTTGCGAGCGATGCCTTTAACGATTTGAGATCGTCCCTGCTCCAGACGTGGCGCAGCTTCTGTATTTCGATGATGGTGCCGTGCGCGAGCTTGTCGACAAATGCCTTGAGCTCGGCCGGTGCCTGAAAGCTCGCGATCTCGCTGTAGGCTACGGGGATCTCGTCAAAATGCTGGGTGTCGTCCTTCTCGAAGTCGCTCCACTCGATGACGAGCTTGTGCGCATTGGTGGCGCGTTCGCGAGTGCGAGTCTGGAGCACGATCGTCTCGCCCAGCCGGTCTGACGAAAACCTGCCGATCCCCTTGCTGCCCGCACGAAGGGTGCGTCCTGCCGACTTGTCGCGGAAATCGTCCGCATTCTCTGCGCGCTTGGCTGAATAGGCGACGAACAGCCACTTGCCGGTGAGGTCGTCGTAGGACATGCCCGAGCCGTCGTCAGCGACGATGATCTTGTCCGCGCTGAAATAGAGGTGAACATTACTTGCCCCCGCGTCGAACGAGTTTTTCACCATCTCAAAGATAGCGACGGCGTCGTTCGTGATTAGCTCACGTCCGAGAATCCTTTTTAGCCCAACGCTTACGTCGAATGTCAGTGGCGGCTTAGTCAATCAGCCCTCCCTTTAACGTTAGATGATATGACCGGGGGCGGAGAATGTAATCACCTTTTCGCGCCCAATTGGACGTGCTGTGGCATACTCGCATCAGAGACAGGACGCGCCGATGTCCCACCGTTTGGCCGGCTAAGTCGTCGCCCCATCCGCGCCTGACAGATCGCCCGGATATTCGATTTCCATCCAGCGGCGATATTTTTCTTGGAATTGCTCGGCTTGGCGGTCGATCGCTGCTCTTCGGCAAGGCACCGCACGGTCACTGGATGACAT
>CAXTMT010000044.1:0-15415 GCA_964245355.1 uncultured Sphingomonadaceae bacterium | reverse complement strand
GAGCGGCACCGCATGCCGGTGTGGGTCGCGCCGATGTCGGGCCGTAACAGCTTTCCGGAGCGCCATCCGCTGTTCGCGGGCTTCCTGCCGGCCTCGCGGGAGGGGATCGTTCGCGCGCTCCACGGCGTGGATGTGCTCCTGGTGGTCGGCGGTGCGGTTTCGATCTACCATGTCGAGGGCACGGGGCCACATTTGCCGCCCGGCACGGCCATGTTCCAGCTCGTGGACGATCCGTCCGCCGCGGCGCTGAGCCCGGTCGGGACGGCGATCGTGACCGGCGCGAAGTCCGGTCTTGCCGCGCTGATCGCGGCCACACGGCCGCAAGCCTCCCGGCCCTCACCCGCCCCGCGCCCGACGCTGGAACGGATGGCCGGACCCGGCGCGCTGACCGACGCCTACCTTCTCCAGCAGATCGCCACGTTGCGACCGCCTGGCGCGATCATCGTCGAGGAAGCGCCGTCAAGCCGAGCGGCAATGCACGACCGTCTGCCGATCGATGAGCGCGACGGCTTCTATACCTGCGCCAGCGGCGGGCTGGGCCATGGCTTGCCCGCCGCCGTGGGCGTCGCCCTCGGACGGCCGGGCGAGAAGGTGATCGCGTTCCTCGGCGACGGCTCGGCGATGTACGCGATCCAGGGCCTGTGGTCAGCGGCGCAACTCGGCCTGGCGATCAGCTTCGTCATCGTGAACAATCAGCGCTACGAGGCACTCATCCAGTTCGGAAAGCATTTCGACCTGGACCGATCGATCGGCTCGCACCTCCCCGCGATCGATTTCTGCGCGCTGGCGCGCGGCCACGGCATCGCGGCGGAAAAGGTGACCACCCGCGACGCGCTCGATGCTGCGCTTGACGCCTCCTTCGCTGCACCGCACCCGACGCTGGTGGAGGTTGCAGTCGCGTGACCGGGACAACGGAAGGAAGAGCATGGACCTCGCACTGCTGATCGACAATCGTGACCTGCCCGCGACGGGCAAGCGCGTGTTCGAGCGGAGGAGCCCGCTGAGCGGCGAGGTCGTGACCAGCGCCGCCGCCGCAGACTCCAACGATGCCCGCGCCGCCGTCGCGGCGGCCGAAGCTGCGTTGCCGGCCTGGGCGGCGCTCGGTCCTGGCGCACGGCGGGCGATGCTGCTCAAGGCCGCTGACGCGGTGGAGGCGCGCGGAAACGCGTTTATCGCCGCGATGGCAGCCGAGACGGGCGCGACGCGGGCCTGGGCCGGCTTCAACGTCACCCTGGCAGCCGCCATGCTGCGTGAGGCGGCCTCGCTCACTACGCAGGTAACCGGCAACGTCATCCCTTCCGACAAGCCCGGGTGCGTCGCCATGTCGATGCGGCGTCCCGCCGGGGTGGTATTGGGAATCGCGCCGTGGAACGCGCCCGTGATCCTGGGTGTGCGTGCGATCGCCACGCCTCTCGCTTGCGGCAACACGGTGGTGCTCAAGGCGTCGGAACTCTGCCCGCGCACCCATTTGCTGATCGGCGAGTCTCTGCGCGACGCCGGTTTGCCCGCAGGCGTATGCAACGTCGTCACCAATGCCCCGGCGGATGCGGCCGAGGTGGTGGGCGCGCTGATCGCGCATCCGGCGGTGCGCCGCATCAATTTCACCGGATCGACCAAGGTCGGCCGCCTGATCGCACGTCAGGCAGCCGAACAGCTGAAGCCCGTACTGCTGGAACTCGGCGGCAAGGCGCCACTGCTCGTCCTCGACGACGCGGACCTCGATGAGGCGGTCGCAGCGGCCGCGTTCGGCGCCTTCTTCAACCAGGGCCAGATCTGCATGTCGACCGAGCGGATCATCGTCGATGCTCGCGTCGCAGACGCGTTCGTCGAGAAGTTCGTGGCAAAGGTCAGAACGTTGCCGGCCGGAGACCCGCGCGAAGGGACGGCGCCGCTCGGCTCGGTGGTCGATGCCGGGGCGGCCCGTGCGATCGCCGCGCTGATCGAGGACGCGGTAGCGAAAGGCGCGGTGCTCCACCGTGCCGCCGAGCCTCGCGGCACGCTCTTGTCTGCGGCGGTGCTGGATCACGTCACGCCCGAAATGGCGATCTATGCCGACGAAAGCTTCGGGCCTGTCACCGCCATCATTCGGGTAGCGGACGAGGAGGAATCGATCCGCGTGGCCAATGACACACAATACGGCCTTACCTCGGCGGTGTTCACCCGCGATGTGGCGCGGGGCTTGCGGGTTGCGGACCGGATCGAGGCGGGCATGTGCCATATCAACGGACCGACCGTGCACGACGAGGCACAGATGCCGTTCGGCGGCACCAAGAGCTCGGGCTACGGCCGCTTCGGCGGTCAGGCGGGCATCGCCGAGTTCACCGAACTACGCTGGATCACGATCGACACGGAAAAGGGGCACTTTCCGATATGAGGCAAGCAACTTGTCGGCGAGCTGCGCCTCCGGTCCAACGGCCGGGGGAAAAGGGCGTTGCTTGGTAAGCAGAACATCGCGGACGCAGCGAGCAGTGCTCTCAGTCTAATGCGAACCCGTCTCTCCACGATGCGGTTCCTCGATAGACGCGAACAGATCGCGTCTGGCATCCTCGCGGGTCGGCCATCGCCGCTGGTGGACGAGCTCAACCCCGACCTGCGCCGGGACAGGCTCTTGAGGGTGTGGAAGAAGCTTCCATGGGCGCGTTATCGTAGCTGCACACGGTGCGGCTCATCGGCGGTTTAGCTTTCATTGCAATGGCTTGCTTGCTATAGACCTCAGAGGCATATTGGCTGCCGCGGTCGAATGACAGATGAGGCCTTCGGCCGGTCTTTGCAGCTGCGCAGCCATTATCAGGTCGGTCAGCGGCAGCTCGGTGCGCATATGGTCGCGCTCGGAAATCCCTTGGGCCCAGCCGACGATCTTGCGGGTTGCCAGATCGAGCACGGCTGCGAGATACAACCATCCCTCGCCGGTTGTGATGTAGAGCCTGCCCCGGCGGAGGCCGGGGTAATGTCGGCGAGCCAGACGCGATTGGGTGCCGCCGCGACGAACTCCTGCTTCAGCAGATTCGGTGCGCCAGAGGGATAGGGGCGGCAGATAATGGCGGCTGTCGGTGATGCACGGCCTAAACCTGCGACCCGCGAAAGCGCGGATGCCATGCCGCCACATCAGACGCTCGACACGACCACGACTTGCTGTCCTGCCTTCCGCGCTCATCTCGGCACCTCCGTGAAGATGCCGATCGCTTTTTTTAACACGTCGCGCTCCATGCGTGTGCGGTCGAGCTCACGCTTCAGCCGCGTGATCTCGGATGCCTGGTCTGCCAGCGACGGCAGCGGCGACACACTCGCCGACGATACGGCCCGCGATGTCGGCTTGCCGCCACGGATCACCAACTGCCAGTTGCATAACATAGATGGCGAGATACCCACTCGGTCGCCACCTGTATCAACGGCCGGCCCTGCTCTCCAGCAGCGCAACCGTCTCCCGTTTAAACTCAGGAGAAAACTCCCTTCTCGTCTTCGGCATTTCACACCTCCATGCCCTCTCGGGCTTAGCAAAGGTGTCCAATCGAGGAACCATTAGGCTATCGGGCTTAGCTCTCGATTTACGCCTAAGCGCGGCGGTTAACATCGCGGAGTAACCTCTGCCACGTTGCTCTGACGATGCCGTAGAACGTCACCTCCCCGTGAAATTCGGCTGACGCTTTCCGAGAAGCGCCTCCACAGCCTCCTTGTGGTCAGCAGTAGTATGCACCAAAGCCTGCATGGCAGATGAGAGTTCCAAGACTGCAGCCAGCGAAAGGTTGCAGCTCTCCCGCATAAGGCGTTTCGTCAGTCGTATCGCTGCAGTCGGGTGCTCCGCAATCCGGCGGGCCACGCTTAAAGCCGTATCCATCAAATCGGCATCCGGCACTACGCGCGAGACAAGGCCACACGCTAGCGCCTGTTCGGCGTCAAGCGCATCACCTGTCAGCGCCATTTCGCTGGCTTTCGAGAACCCCACGATGCGAGGTAGCAGCCATGCCCCTCCATCGCCGGGGACAAGGCCGACCCGGACAAAGCTTTCGGCGAATTTTGCCGATTGCGCAGCGATGCGGATATCGCACATGCAGGCCAGATCGCATCCTGCACCTATCGCCGGCCCATTCACAGCTGCGATCACAGGAACCTCCATACGCTCGAAAAGCGTAGGAATCAGTTGAATACCACCTTTGTAATTGCGTCGTGTACGGGTGGGACTAGGATCGTTGAGGCCACCACCGAGCTTCATCGAATTGATATTTCCGCCAGAGGAAAACGCCGTTCCCGCGCCAGTCATGACAATGACGCGTACTTTTTCGTCGGCATCTAGTGCTGTCATCGTATCGACGATCGCGGTCACCATGTCGGGATCAGAGATCGGGTTGCGTGTCTCAGGCCGATTTATAATAACCGTTGCGATGCCATCTTGATCAATATTGGACTTTAGAGTCTCCATATTATCATACCCTGTTCATTGAGCCATAAGTGCACCCTGAGGCTCGCAGGCTGGTGCCGTACCGGGCCTCTATCTGCCCGAAAGATCATCTGCAAAACGCCATTATAAGACTTATCGTCCCACGGAGATCCAATGATCAATCAGTTGATGCAGCTTGCGCAGCCGGATTTCGGTATATTGGCAAAAATGCACGACGCCCGTAGGCGATGCGCGCAAGCCCTCTTGTATGAACGGGACGTTCCCCAAATCCTGATCGAAGACGGCACCCAACGGGCCGGCGTTTGGCGCGGCGCTGAACGGCTCATCAAGTCCGAGAGAATGGACACGCGCCGGCTTCGGCCGCGCTGCCCCTTTCGGCACACGCTTGAGAAGCATAACTTCCATGATACTTGTATCAGGATCAAGGCCGTTGGGACGCCATGAATAATATATATTCACATAGCCTCCCCAAAAGCTCATATGTGGCCACACATTGTAAAGCAGGCTATCGATGAGTTCTGCATCGGAGACCTCGCTGTAGTCAAACCCATCTTCGGCCGAACGCGCTTGCCGCGCTGCTTCGCCGAGGAAAGCCCGCGAAGTCACACCTTCAGGTACCGTCGCTGGCGCCTGTGAAGGCTCGCCAGCGCGAGCGGCGAAGCCACGGCTGCCCATAGCGCGCACAATGTCTGACGGTGTATAATTCTTGTCTGCCACGCAAGGGGATGGAACTCCTGAGGCTACAAAGTTTCGGGTCACATAATCGGAGAGTACATCATACTGCGCATTCGTGTCCGCGATATATGTTTTTGTCTGCGGGTGTGTCACCGATGAATGCGACGACTCCATGAATGCTTCAGCCAATACCTTCCAGTTTGACCTAACTGTTTTAACTAGATGTAGTACCTTGTAGGAATTCGCGAGATCGTAACGATCAAGATCCCTGGCCATCGGCCCAATAAAGTCCTCGAGCGGAGCCGCTCTAGAATCCATATTAATAAAAATAAACCCTCCCCAAGTGGCTACCTGAACCTCAGGCAAGCTCATGTCCTGTTCTTTCCATTGCGGCAGGTCCCAAGACAAGGGATTCAATTTCAATTCACCACCAAGATCCCACGTGATGCCGTGGAACGCGCACCGGAACTCCTTCCGGCACCCGCTTGCATTTACGAGCTTTCGACCACGATGAAGGCAGACGTTATGAAATGCTTTAATCTCGCCGCTTTGCAAGCGCGCAACGATCAGCGACTTTCCAACATTTTCATATAGATGATAGTCGCCGGGGTCGGAGATATCCTCTTCGCGACAGGCAACCTGCCAGGTTTTCTCCCAGACATGGGCTACTTCCTTGGCGAAATAGTCGTGACTTAGATAATTTGATACCGGGATTGGGTCCAATCCTAGGTTGGGCACGGACCCTTCATGCATGAACTCGGGAACGTTGCGCGTGTCAGTGGCGAGAACATCCTCATAGGTATCCGCCCCAGCGGGACCGCGAGGAATCGCCCGCTCAACGTAAGGTACATCCATGATATCACTCCAGTGCCCCGACGGTCCTCAGACCCCGCCGGTCACCTATTGAAAGGGGAAGGTCACAACCGATGGCGGAGCAAGTTAGTCCAGTTCACCCTTGCGATAGCCCAGCAAGTTGCGTGCCACCGCTAATCGGTGAACCTCGCCCGGCCCTTCGTAGATGTCCGTGATGCGTCCATCACGAAACCATTTCTCAGCAAGATGGTCTTCGGACAAACCCTCCGGGCCGAGCAGTTCTATGCAGCCTTGGGTGATTTCGCGCGTCGCTTTACCGCCCATGACCTTCGCCATGGCCGCCCCCGTCCGAAGTTCGGGAGACCGCTCTCCCATCTGCTCTTCGGTCCACTTGACGTGCATGATGATACCCCAAGTTGCCTCCCACAACGCCTCCATGCGGATGAGCTTATCCTCTGCGGCACTCCGAGCCGCCCGGCCCTTAGCATAATCCACGTCGCCGCCAGCTCCCGCCAGCTTGGCGTGGGTAAAGTCCAATAAAGTGCGGCAGAGTCCAAGGCCTTGTGCAGCTACATAAGGCCGATAGTGATTGAAAATGGTCTGGATGGTGCGAAAATCGCCATCCAGTTTGTTAAACGATGGAACACGCACGTCTTGCATAGAGAAACTGCCGAGATCGTGATAGTGAATTCCAAGCTTCTGCATCTGTGGAAGCACTTGGAAGCCTGGGGCGTCCTTCAGCACGATGAAATTGTAGAATGGCCGAATACCATTTTCGTCGGGTTCCCCCTTGAGAAGAACGACTGCGCCATCCTCTCGATTGATCCCCGAGATAAAGGTTTTCTCACCGTTAAGTATGTATTCGCCGGTCGCCGAGTCATATTTGGCATTCGTACGCATCGAACTTGGATCAGCGCCAGCGCCGGGTTCAGTTATAGCAATGACGAGCGACAGATGACCATACGCAGCTTTCTGCTCTGGTGTCCCATACTCACGCAGCATCTGGGTGCCCATCGAATTATACATCCGCCGGGTATACAGATCACGCGCACCGGCCGCCTCCATCAAGCATTCGGTAATGTACTGGCCGCTGATCCCTGACTTTGTTTCGCGCAACAGGGCGTTGGGCGACTTTCTATCCACAACTGCGGGGTGATCGACATTTTGGAGAAACTGCTCCGACTCGCTGTACCGGTCTACGTCACGGGCAAATGGGCGGGCGACCTCATACTCACGCCGCGTGAGTTCTATCAGGTGGATATCACCGTCAGTTAAACTGAAATCGACCATTTAAATCCTCCGTGTCGCTAAGACGTCCATCATGTGGGCGCATCGACGGGCCAAACCGCAAAAACGCAGGCTCGGTGCCAAAGTCCCCCGGCGGGAGCCTGCTCCTCGTTTGTCGACCGATCACGCCTGGCGGTGAGCACGGGCCTGTTATCAGCATGTCGAGGGAACGCTGCAATGACCACAAAGTCGAGAAAATTTGACCTGCGTTGGACTATCTCAGATCTACCCCCGTCAGCGCAAAACATCCACAAAGGCGACGTTAGCTCGGCAGCCAGCACAGTGCTGCACTAACGGCAGCGGTTCCCTGAAAAGCTACCTCGCGCTTGGTACGAAGTGGTTCGAGGCGTATCGCGCCAGCGCGAGATGTTGGGGTTTTCGACGCACGGCTGCAATCAGTCGACCTCGCCCTTTCGATAGCCAAGCAGGTCGTACGCGACCGATAGACGATGCACCTCGCCCGGCCCTTCGTAGATATCGGTGATGCGGCCATCACGAAACCATTTCTCGGCCAGATATATCTCCGATAGAGATTCGACGCCGAGGAGTTCCAAGCAACCTTGCGTAATCTCCCGAGTGGCCTTTCCTCCTATGATCTTGGCCATAACGGCGCCAGTGCGCATCTGGAGAGCATTCTCGCCGAACTGGTCCTCGATCCATTTGGTTCGCATGATGATTCCCGGTAGTGTCTCAGTTTGAAATGAGCCGCTGATCGCGCGACCTCTCGCATCCGCCGTCCGCCTCCTATATGCTTAGCGGGAAGCATGGAGGCGTAAATGGGACGAACCATAGGTAAGTTCGATTTCGAGAGCGGCGCTATGGGCGCTAAATTTGTCGTCGTGGGCGAGCCGCTCTCGGCTTTGTGTTTAAGCGACGGCGAGGTGGACGAGTATCTAAAGATGCTCAAGGACGACCTCGATGCCGTAGCTGTCAAGATGAAGCGCGCCATCAAGAACCGACCGTCGCTGATTGAGTTGCGTAATGCCTAAAGGCCCCAACGGAGAGAAGCGCCCCGCCGACGCGATCGGCCTTGCGGTGATGATCGGACAGATCGCTACCGGCGAGATCGAGGACGAGCGCGATCCGATTAAGACGGCGGCTGCTGAGCTTGGGAGTCGCGGTGGAAAAAAGCGATCCGAGGGTCTGTCGCCAGAACGCCGTGCTGAGATCGCGCGGAATGCAGCGGAAAAGCGCTGGAGTAGCAAGCAGGAGTGACATTTCACCGATTATGCTTGCAGATATCTCCAGCAAGCATAATAAGCCTTATGCAGCAAGCATGAGGTTTCAATATGTCAGACGAAACTCCGCAGCAGATGGGCGGCATCGCAAGGTCACGATCGTTGTCAGCTCAGGAGCGATCCAAAATTGCTCGGGAGGCCGCGCGTAAGCGCTGGGGCGACGCAAACGTCTCAGTAAAGGCAGGATCCCCCGATAAGCCAATTCGTATCGCTGACATTGAGGTCCAGTGTTACGTCTTGGATGATGATCGCCGCGTGATCGCGACCAACGGTGTGCTGGATGCCCTCCAAATGGCTCGTGGCGGGGCAATGGTGAAGGGTATGAATCGTCTAGAGCTATTCGCCGCTCAAAACAGATTAAAGCCCTATGTTTCCAATAGTTTACTAGCGCGAATCGCCGACCCAATTAGGTTCCGAATTGGTACCAACGTCACGCATGGTTTTGAGTCCGATACCCTTATCGAACTGGCCGAGGCAGTAATTCAAGCGGACAACGCGGGAGCATTGCAGAAACAGCAAATTGCAATCGCTCACCAATGCCGCGTGATCACTGCAAGTCTTACGCGCTTGGGGCTGATAGCCCTCATTGACGAAGCAACCGGCTACCAGCGTAAAAGAGACTCAGACGAGCTCCAAACCATACTGTCAGCCTATCTTCTCCCTGAGCATAGGCCTTGGATTCAGGTGGTTCCCGAGGAGTTCACGAACGAGATTTATCGGGTTTATAAATGGGAGCGGAAGCCTCAGAATAGGGGTCCAAGATATGCGGGGAAACTGATCCGCCAGTTGATCTACGAAAAGATGCCAAAGCCTGTTCTTCCGGCTTTGGACGACAAGAACCCGAGCGATAGTAATTATCGGAGGAAGCTTAAGCACAATCAATTCTTGACTCAGCAGGGCATGGACCACTTCCGAAGCCAAGTGATCACGATAATGACCTTGCTCAGAATCTCCCAGGATAAGGGCGAGTTCAAGCGGCACATCCGAAGGTTGTACGACACACAGTTGAGTTTGCCCGGTTATTAATGCTTGACGGTAAGCAGCAAAGTTCATATCAAATGTGTATGAACAAGCTCCTTCTCGCCAAGCGCGTCCAGATCCTTGCCATGCTGTGCGAGGGGTCGTCCATGCGCTCGATCAGCCGCGTTGCGGACGTTTCGATCAACACGGTGAGCAAGTTGCTTGTTCAGGCTGGCGAGGCTTGCCTGAAGCTGCATGACGAGACGGTCCGCGACGTGAAGGCCAGCCGCATCCAGTGCGATGAAATCTGGTCGTTCTGCCATGCCAAGCAGAAGAACGTGGCGACTGCGAAGGCCGCGCCGGAAGGTGCTGGCGATGTTTGGACTTGGACCGCAATCGATGCCGATACGAAGCTGATCGTCTCCTATTTCGTGGGCGATCGTTCGGGCGAAAGCGCAATCGAGCTAATGGACGACCTTTGCGCCCGCCTCGCTAACCGCGTCCAAATCACCACGGACGGTCACAAAGCCTATGTGGAAGCCGTGGAAGGCGCGTTCGGTGGCGACGTGGACTATGCGCAGCTCGTGAAGCTCTACGGCCCCACGATCACCGCACCGGGCCGCTACAGCCCCGCAGAATGCACCGGGATCAAGAAAATCCGCCGAGAGGGCAATCCTGACATCAAGCATGTCTCCACGTCCTATGTGGAGCGCCAGAACCTCACCATGCGGATGTCGATGCGCCGATTCACCCGGCTCACCAACGGCTTCTCCAAAAAGCTAGAAAACCACGTCCATGCGCTGGCGCTCTACTTCGCGTTCTATAACTTTTGCCGCATCCATAAGACGCTTCGCGTATCGCCTGCAATGGCGGCGGGCGTCACCGATCGGCTTTGGTCACTGGAGGATGTTGTGGTACGCATCGATGCGGATGCGGAGGCACCTAAGAAGCGCGGGCCTTACAAGAAGCGAGCGGCGTGATACTCTCCCCCGAAAGGGGAATACCATGCGAACCGTTCTTGCTCTAACTGCGCTTGCGCTCCTTTCCGGCTGCGATCAGGCACCGTTTGCTAGCAACGGACGCTATTCGATTTCAACGTCGGGACAGGACACCGTCTTGCTCGACAACCTTAGCGGGAAAACTTGGTTCTTAATTCAGGCATCCCAGCCGGGCGCAGCGCCAAGTTGGCTCGAAATGCGACGAAACGCACCCCTGCCAAACGGATTTACGCCCAGCGTCGGCAGACCGAGCATTCGGAAATTGACCGACCAAGAGGTTGAAATCGACAAAAAGGTGATGGCTGAGATCGCGCGCCGGAAAGCCGCAGCTTCATCCGCCAACCAAAATTCAAACTGAGACACTACCTGATTCCCAGGTCGCTTCCCACAACGCCTCCATTCGGATAAGCTTATCCTCCGCGTAACCCCGCGCCGCACACCCCTTTGAATAGTCGACAGCGCCACCGGTTTCCGTGAGCTTGGCGAACGTGAAGTCCAGCAGACTTCTACATATACCTAATCCTTGAGCGGCGACGTATGGCCGAAAGTGATTGAAGACGCCCATGATCGTACGAAAATCACCGTCCAGCCTTGCCGCTGCCGGAACACGCATGTCTCGCATCGAAAAGCTCCCGATGTCGTGATAGCTGACACCCATTTTGTGCATTTGCGGGAGAAGGTGAAAGCCAGGCTTATCCTTCAGGACAACGGAATTATGGAAAGGACAGACGCTATTCTCGTCAGACCCTCCCTTGCACAAGATTACTGCGCCGGCCTCCCGGTTAATTCCAAAGATGAACATCTTTTCTCCGTTTAGGATATACTCACCTGTCGCCGGATCACGCTTCGCATTAGTCCGCATCACGCTTGGATTTGAGCCGGCACCGGGTTCGGTGATCGCTATGACCAATTGAAGATCACCGTATGCGGCTATCTGTTCAGCCGTTCCGTATTTGTGAACCATCAAGGTGCCCATGGCATTGAACATGCCACGGTCGTACAGGTCCTACGCGCCGACAATCTCCATCAGGCATTCGGTTAAATTGCCACTGATCCCCGATCTCGTTTGTAAAAGTATCTCGTGGGGAGATGGTGTATTCGCGAGATCGGATGGTCACCGCTCCGCAGGTTAGTTTCATTTTCCGTCGTTCGATCTACCTCACGCGCATACCTGCGCGTTATCTCGTAGTCACGCTGGGTAAGGTCCATGAGCCGAATGTCGCCGTCAGTTAAACTGAAATCGACCATGCTATTACTCCGTGTTGAGCAAGAGTTCTATTCAGATATCACTCGATACCGACTAAACGATCGTCAAATAGTACCGAGCTACGACTAACATGCGCCAAGCTCTGTCAGTTATCTCATGAAACCGGTACGCAATCGCCTAGTGCATTGCCGTTCTATAAACATATTAACGAATAATACTCTACTATACGATCACCTCGGCATTACTTGATTTCTGCCGAGTCCATGTGAGTTCCACCGTCACACCGTTAGGATCAGTCAGAAAGGCCTGCCGTCCCACGTTGTCGGGAATATCTTTTGCGGTGTAAGGGACGTTCGCTGCATCGAGCGTTACTAATACCTTATCAAAATCATCCACGGAGAAGGAAAAATGATCTAGAGATCCGACCGGCCGTCGTAAATCCTCTGTATAGACAATGTGAAGAATGGGTTTACCACTATGGTATAGCCAGATTCCTGGAAAGCCAAAATCTGGCCTGAATCCCTCCGTCAGGCCAATTATATCGACGTAGAACCGCCTGGTTCCATCGATATCGTTTGAGACGATATTTGCATGGTCAAGTCCTGAAATCATGCCTGTTCTCCCTAGACCATTCAGCCTTTCATATCCAAAACGATATCGTTAGGCTGGTTTGACGCGATCATACGGAACTAACTCGTGCCATCCGCAGCCCCACCCGCAAGCTGCGAAACATCAAGAACCTCACCGCCTATGCCTTTCAGTTCGTTACGACGGATCTTAGCCGTTTCCGTTCTAGGAATAGATGTAACGAACTCGATGTAGCGCGGTAGCATATATCTAGGAAAGAACTGCGACAGGTGATCGAGCAGGACACTCACTGTGACTAACCCGGCCGAAACAATTACAGCCTTGACTTCCATCCCCATGATAGAATCAGGTACCCCGACCACGGCGCAGTCTTCGACACCCGGGAACTTAAGCAATACTTTTTCGATCATATCCGGACTTATCATCTCTCCGCCCCGACGGATCACATCACCGCGACGGCCATGAAAAGTTAGATAGTTTTCTGTATCAATACTGCCTATGTCACCGGTGTGAAACCAGAGGTTTCGGATTGTCTTTACATATTCTTCGGGCTTTTCGTAGTAACCGGCGAAGATAAGATTCGGTTGTTTTGTTCGGATCAGAATTTCACCCTGAGTCCCCGGCGCAACTTCGTTGTCCCCCTCGTCTGCGATACGAAGTTCAATATCTTGGCGCGGTTGTCCATTGGTACCGATCCGCTTCTGTGAAGCCTTGCTTCCGCTTACCCAGCCACCAATCTCCGTCATCCCATAAAGTTCATGCACCCTGAAGCCAAAGCGGGTCTCGATATCTGTAGCGAGAGCGATGTCGGTTCCTCCACCGACGCAAAAGCGCAGTCCGTGATCGCGTATAACACCAGCATAGCGCGTCGCTAGAATGGCTAAGATCGACCCGACAAAAGTGAATCCCGTAATCGCGAAACGACGCGCGTCGTCAAAAAAGCGTTGAGCGGAAAAGCGGGATCGAATCACAAGTGCTGATCCGGTGTGAAGAGCAGGCATTAAAGCGTATATTTGAGGATTTATATGAAAAAGTGGCATGAAAACCATTGTTCGATCCGAGCGGTTCAGTTCTAGCAGCTCGGCCATCGCGCCACCGCCGGCCAGATAACTAGCTTCCGGGCATATGACCCCCTTTGGTAATCCCGTAGTCCCTGAAGTATATAAAATGGTGCAAGGCTCGTAAGAGGCGCGAATGTAAGGGGAGCGCGACGACGCCATGTCGACATGGGCGAAAAAACTGCTCTCGTCTTCGATGACGATTTTTGGCAATGCCGCTATTTCATTACGTATCTCTTCGCCGCTCCGGATTTCCCATTCGCGGTCCATTATCAGGAGCCGAGAATCGGACTGCTGAATTTGATACAAGATAGAGTCGCCGAGCAGGCTATTGTTGAGACATACGGCGACGCCTCCGACAAAATTTATTCCCAACAATGCGATGATATAAGCAGCGCTGTTCCCGGCTATTAATGCAACATGCTCACCCGGCTGAACGCATTCAGCCAGAATCGAAGACAGCTTTCTTGCGAGGTCCCAACATCGAGAAAACGTGTACGTATCGCTGTCCGAGACAAGGAAGACCTCGTCAGCCGCGTCCTTTGCGCGTTCCTCGAGGAGATGTGCAATCATGGCTGACCGATGTACGACTCGAGGGCCTTGGCGATAGTGTTCTTAAGGACCTCCGAGGATCCCCCGCCAATTTCATAAGTTTTGGCATCCCTGAAAAGGCGGGAGAAGGGTGCCGCTGTCGTTGTCCCATGGGCACCACACACTTGGATTGCCATTGACGCAGCCGCCGTCGCAGTTTCAGAGGCGAATAACTTAGCTTCGCTCGAGAACCGTGCCACGTCTTCATTGCGATCGAGCGCTTGGCACGCCCGGTTCACTAATAAGCGAGCAGCATCGATTTTTACGAGCATGTCCGCAAAATACCATTGAATCCCCTGAAATTGGAGAATGGTTTGTCCGAACGCGCGCCGGTGCCGAACGTAGTCCAGCGATTGGTCAAAGGCTGCGCGTGCGATTCCCAAGCTGATGGCGGCAGCAAGAGTACGCGAGAAGCTCAACGTCATGGCAGCCTGCCGAACCCCTTTACCCTCGATTCCGATCAGGTGGTCCGGAGCGAGGCGAACGTTCTCGAACCTAACATTCATATGTGGGCCATTGCGAAGCCCAAATGTTGTCGATGTCGGACCTTCGTATGAAGACAGACCCGTAGCTTCTCGTGGGATCGCAAACACCGAGACGCCTAATTTCGTTTCGGCAAGAATGATAAAGAACTCGGCTGCGGCACCGGACGTGATAAATGACTTTTCGCCATCGATAATCCAATCGTCGCCGTCACGCCGTGCCTTGGTGTCGAGACTGCGGATATCGCTACCATGCGCGGCTTCTGTCAGCGCGTAGGATGCGATCAGGCCCTTGGCGAACATGGGCAAATATTTTTGCTTTAGTGTTTCAGTACCAAATAGGCGTATCATGGTTTGCGCCTGAAAGATCGTGATCAAACTGATCGCTACCGCAGCGCTGCCGTAGCCGATCTCTTCGATCATTCTCCCTGCGGTGACGTAGCTTGCGCCGCCGCCCCCGTACTCTTCGGGCAAGGTTATGGCGTTACATCCTATCTCGGCCAACCCCTTGATAATTTCCCTAGGGTAAAGGTCGAGTTCGTCCAGCCGTGCCGCTTCAGGTTTAATCTGCTGATGGACAAACGCGCGTACCCTCGCGATGAATCGCGGATCCACTTCGTCTCCCCAGCTTGCTGTGAAGGAGGGGGGAGCGGCTTCGATCATTGTGCGGCTAATCTCAACTGAGGGCTGGCACCATAGAACCGCTCTGGATTGTCCACCAGGATAGCTTGAAGAAGTGCAGCATCGGAAGCATAGTCGGCTAGGCTATCAAGTAGGAGCCCTACCTGTGGTATTGGCACACTATCGGCCAAACCTACGTGCGGCCAATCACTACCCCAAAAGCAACGCTCAGGCGAGATCTCGACCAGACGTTGCGCGAAAGGAACCACGTCTTCATGGGGATAGGGAAGCTTGGAAATGCGAAATGCGCCCGACAGCTTCACGTAACATTGCGCGTTACGGAGCAGGAACTCAATCGCTCGAAAAGATAATCCACCGACGCCCTCCTCCGGCGAGAACCAGCCCATATGGTCAATTACAAATGGCACAGGTAGTTCGGCCAGCGTGTCTACCGTTGCCGCGATGACGTTTGCCCGAGCAGCAATCTGCACATGCCAGCCC
>CAXTMT010000043.1:0-15482 GCA_964245355.1 uncultured Sphingomonadaceae bacterium | reverse complement strand
CTTTCGCCCCGCATCCTGACACGCCCGCTACCGACCATCCGCTGATCGGTTGGTTACCCGAGCTGCGCGTGGATGCGCTGTCGCTAGTCCGCCCACTGCCATGGGCGCGCGCGGTTGCCGGCCTGCGATTCACGCCGGAGCGTTGGGGGCCGGGGATCTTCCGGATGGAGGCACCCAGCGGCGCGCATTTATTAGTCCGTCGGCACGGCTCGCCCGAGCTGGCGCTCTGGCTGCCGGCCGATCTTGCGCCTGAGATCGGTGAGCCCTTCGGCCTCTACCTCCACGCCGATCGCCACCATGCTGACCGCGTGCGCGCGGCAGGCCTGCTGGCTCGCGCCATCGGAAGCGGGCAACCACGTCGTCAACGCCGGCACCCGCAGGCCGACCGACAAGCCGCGATGCTCTGCGTCCACGATCTGACGCGCAAGGGTGCCACCCTGCACGACATAGGCGTCATGTTGCTCGAACCCGCGCCCGGCGACTGGCGAACGAGTTCGGAACGATCCGACCTACGCCGTATCGCTGATGCAGCTGTGCGGATGGTCGCGGGCGACTATCGTTCGATGCTTCGCCGCTGAATGGCGATATTGAAGACGACAAAGGTTCGGCATGGCAGAGGAGAGATAGAGCGCTGGTCTCGCAGGGCGGCGTCCACTACCTGCTATACCCACATACCTCTGGACAGACGGTAACGTATATGTTACCCGTTGGATCGTAAGATGATAGTCGAAGAATATGTTCGGGAGGATGGTTCAAATCCGTTCGGATCATGGTTCGGCGATCTCGATCCTCAAGCGGCCGCCAAGGTCGCAACGGCGACGCTGCGGCTGGAGATGGGAAACACGTCGAACGTCAAATGGATCGGCGGCGGGCTGGGCGAGTATCGGATCGATTGGGGGCCAGGCTATCGCCTCTATCTCGCACAGGACGGTGATGCCCTCATCATCCTGTTCGTGGGCGGAACGAAGAAGCGGCAACAGGCCGATATCGAGCGGGCGGGTGCGCTGCTGGCCGAATACAAGGCCCGCAAAGCCGCTGCGAAGCGATGGGGCAGGAGATGACCACATGGAACTGACACGCGATTTCAAGGTGACGGTGAAAGAGCGCGCGGCGCGTGATCCCGCCTTCGCCAAGGCGATGCTCGACGAGGCGGCGACGCTGTTCCTCAACGGCGAGCCACATACCGCGCGCCTGATCCTGCGGGATCTGGTGAACGCCTCGGTGGGCTTCGAGTCTCTCGCAGTCGAAACGAACAAGCCCAGCAAGAGCCTTCATCGAATGCTCTCCGAGAAGGGCAATCCGAGCATGGATAACCTTGCTGCGATCTTCGGTGCCGTCCGGAAGCGGCTCGGTGTTGATATCCAGGCTCACGCGGTTGAAGCGGTATGAGCCTCGGTCATACAGCGTGTCCCATTATGTTCCGAAGGATGTAGAAGCCGCAGGACCTGCAATTGAGAGACGAATCCAGGCCTGGACGGTGCAGCGAAAACGGCATGGCTGAAACGCAGATTGAATGGACGGACGCCACCTGGAATCCCGTCCCCGGCTGCACAACTGCTACGCGATGGAGATGGCGAAGCGGCTCGGAGCCAGGCGCATGAGAAATCTGCCGGCTGACCCGGCAAAGTGGCAGGCGCCCCAATTGCCTGTTGTGCCGCACATAGGGTAGGGGGGTATGCGATGGCCCACCTCCAAAACGATGACGCGCTGCTCAAGCGCGTCCGGCGCATCGCCGGGCAAGTGGCCGCGATCGAGCGCGCGCTGGTTTCGGGAAAGGACTGCGCGACCACGCTGCACCTGACAGCAGCGACGCGGGGCGCAATGAACGGTCTCATGGATGCGATCATCGAATCGCACGTTCGCGAGCATGTCGCCCGGCCCGATCTGTCAGACGATGATCGCGCCGCTGGTGCGGAACAGCTCGTCGCTGCGATCCGCCGCTACTCCAAGTAGGAACCGCCTATGGCAACCCTCCAGGCGATCGAGGCCCGTACCCACGATCACGTTTTTCTCGGCTCGTCGCATGACGAGAACGCCCGCCGCACCCTATGGGTGGTCGCCCTTACCGCCATGATGATGGTCGGCGAAATCATCGCCGGATACCTTACCGGCTCGATGGCGCTGCTTGCGGATGGGTTCCACATGGCGACGCACGCGGGCGCGCTCGGCGTCGCTGCCGCCGCCTATGCCTATGCCAAGCGGCACGCCAGCAATCCCGCCTACAGTTTCGGGACGGGCAAGATCGGCGATCTGGCCGGGTTCGCCTCGGCGATGGTGCTGGGCTTGATCGCGCTCGGGATCGGCGTGGAGTCCGTCCTGCGCCTCTTCCAGCCGATCACCGTTGCCTTTGGAGAGGCGACGATCATCGCGGTTGTCAGCCTAGGCGTGAACATCGCCAGCGCCTTCCTGCTGTCGGGTGGGCATCATCACGGGCACGAGCATCATCATGGGCACGATCACGGCCATGCTTATGGCACGCATGGCGGCGACAACAATATGCGCTCGGCCTATGTCCACGTCCTCGCCGATGCGCTCACCTCTGTCCTCGCCATCGCGGCGCTGCTGGCGGGGCGCTATCTCGGCTGGGTCTGGATGGACCCGGTAATGGGCATCGTCGGCGCGATCGTGATCGCCCGCTGGTCATGGACGCTGATGCGGGACACGGCTTCGGTGCTGCTCGATACGACCGACAATCATGTTGCCGACGAGGTGCGCGAGCTGGTCGAGACGCCAGGGGATGCGAGGATCGCGGACCTCCATGTCTGGCGGGTCGGCCCGGAAGCGCACGCGGCGATCGTCAGCGTCGTGGGCGGAGAGGGCGTCACCGGCGACACGATCCGCGCTCGCCTCGCGCCCGTTCACGAATTGGCTCACCTTACGGTCGAGTGCCGCTAGATGTTTGATCCCGTAGTGTGGTGGTACGGTTGACCAGCATGCATTGCGGGAGGAGCTATGGGCCAGGTTCTACACGGCAGCGCCCGGACGACTGAGGCAGTCCGTCGAGCGATACAGCGGAGTGAAGCGAGCGTAAGGGCGCTCGCCGGCCGGTACGGGATCAGCCCGACCACCGATCAGCAGTGCGGCAATCGTTCCGGCGTCGACCGCCTCGAACGACTCGAACGCCTCGAACGCCATCGTCGCCTCGTCGGTCTCGGTCTCGGTCTCGGCGAGCAGATCGCCCGCCTTCACCGCATCTCCGGCTTTGACCAGCCATTTGGCCAGCGTTCCCTGCTCCATCGTCGGCGACAGAGCGGGCATCTCGATCTCGATCGGCATGGTCAGGCTCCGGCGTAGAGTTCCGCGGTGGCGTCGATGATCGCTTCCGCATCAAGTCGATAGAGGCGATAGAGATCGGGCAAATCGCCCGTCTGGCCGAAGCGATCGGTGCCAAGCGGGCTCGTCCGCATGCCACGCACCCCGCCCAGCCAGGAGAGCGCAGACGGCGCCCCATCGATGATCGTCACCAGCCCGGCATGGGCCGCCAGCGGCGCGAGCAAGGTTTCGACATGGGACGCTTGCGGCGCCTTGCCCTGCCAGTGCCGCGCCCGCGCCGCCAACCAATCGCGGTGCAGGAGGTCGGGCGATGTCACATTGAGCAGACCCAGCCCCGGAATATCGCCCTTCAGCGCTTCATAGGCCTCCAGCACTTCGGGCACGATCGCGCCGGTGAAGATGATCGCAGCCTCGCTGCTCAGCGCGGGCTTCTTCATCCAATAGCCGCCGCGTAGCGCATCGGCCTCCCAATCGCCGTCCTCGCGTACGATCTGCTCGATAGAGCGGGTGGTCAGCCGCAGATAGACCGATCCGCCGTCGTCGGCCTGCATATGCTCGAACGACCAGCGGATCATCAGCGTCAGCTCGTCGGCGAAGGCCGGTTCGAAATAGGTGAGGCCAGGCTGGCCGATGCCGATCAACGGCGAGTTGATCGACTGGTGCGCACCGCCCTCCGGCCCAAGCGTTAGGCCCGATGGCGTGGCGACGAGCAGGAAGCGCGCGTCCTGGTAGCAACCGTAGTTAAGCGCATCGAGTCCGCGCGCGATGAACGGATCATAGACCGTGCCGATCGGCAGCAGCCGCGTACCGAACACCGGCGCCGAGAGTCCAAGCGCCGTCAGCATTAGAAACAGATTATGCTCCGCGATACCGAGTTCCATATGTTGCCCCGCCGTATGGCCCGCCCATTTCTGCGCGGACGGGATCTTGGCGCCGGCGAAGACATCCTTGAGTTCCGATCGGCGAAAGAGCCCGCGCTGGTTCACGAATGCGCCGAGGTTGGTCGACACGGTGACATCCGGCGATGTGGTCACGAAACTGCGCGCCGAGATCGCTGCGTTTGTTGCCGCCGACCAACGGATAAGGCACTGGGTTTATCCCAAGCCGTGATGCAGCGATGCTCCTCGGCTGTCGATCTTACCGCACGCGGCAATGGAGGGAGGCATGATGGCCATGCTTCCGTCACCACCGCGCCCGCTTCGTCTTCCTTCAGGACGCCGATGATCTGCTCTTTCGAAAACCGCTTCCGCTTTATCTGTCCGTCCCTTCTTCGGGGCCGGACCCTACCGTCGGATTCTACATGCGAACCAAAAGTGTGGATGCCGAGGTGACGGCGCTCCAGCCCCACTGAACCTCATTGGCGTCGGCTGTCTATCGGCCGGCCGAAGCCAATGCCCCTGGCTCGGCTCCCGAAGCAAAAATCGAAGTTAGTACGCTAACGCCGCATTTTGCCACACTTACAAGCCTACGATTTAGAAAACTGGTGCACCCGACAGGATTCGAACCTGTGACCTACGCCTTCGGAGGGCGCCACTCTATCCAGCTGAGCTACGGGTGCTGACCGTCGGCGCGGATAGCAGAGGTCGGGCGGGGCGGCTAGGCCCCCGTTGCCGGCTCTTTCGGTGCGGGCGTTTTGGGGCGGTAAGCGCACAGATCGGCGACGATGCAGCGCCAGCATTCGGGTTTGCGCGCCTTGCAGACGTAGCGGCCGTGCAGGATCAGCCAGTGGTGCGCCCCGGCCAGGAAGGGCTTGGGCGTGACCCTGATCAACTTGTCCTCGACCGCGCGGACGTCCTTGCCCGTGGCGAGGCCGGTGCGGTTGCCGACGCGGAAGATGTGGGTATCGACGGCGATCGTCTCCGCGCCGAACGCGACGTTGAGGACGACGTTGGCGGTCTTGCGGCCGACGCCGGGGAGCGCCTCCAGCGCGGCACGATCGCGGGGGACTTCGCCACCGTGCCCCGCCACCAATCGTTCGGCGGCGGCGATGACGTTCTTCGCCTTGGTGTTGAACAGGCCGATCGTCTTGATGTGATCCTTCAGCCCCGCCTCGCCGAGCGCGAGCATCTTGGCGGGAGTGTCCACCGTTTCGAACAGGCGGTTGGTGGCCTTGTTGACGCCGACGTCGGTCGCCTGTGCAGACAAGGCGACGGCGACGAGCAAGGTGTAGGGGTTGGTCCACTGCAGCTCGGTCTCGGGCGCGGGATTGTCCTCGGCCAGCCGGCGATAGAATTCGAAGACGTCGGCTTTCTTCATAGCCCCAGCACGTCGTCCATCGTGTAGCGGCCCGCCGGCTTGCCCTTCAGCCACACCGCCGCTTTCAGCGCGCCGCGCGCGAAGATGGCGCGGCTTTCGGCGCGATGGCCGAGTTCGATGCGTTCGCCGTCGGCCGCGAAGATCACCTGATGATCGCCGGCGACCGATCCGCCGCGCAGCGAGGCGTAATAGATGCCGCCCTCCTCGCGCTTGTGCGTACCCTCCTGCATCCGGTCGAAGCGATCGAGTTCGCGCGCGACGGCGCCGCGTCCCGCATTGGCGGAGGCGCCGAGCAGCAGCGCAGTGCCCGAGGGCGTGTCGAGCTTATGGCGGTGGTGCATCTCGACGATGTCGATATCCCACTCGGGGCCGAGCGCGCGGGCCGCCTGCTCGACCAGTTTGCGGAGCATGTTGACGCCGAGCGAGGTGTTCGCGGTCTGCAAGATGGGGATCGACGCCGCGACTTCGTCGATGCGGGCATGATCCTCGGACCCCAGCCCGGTGGTGCCGATCACGATCGGCGTACCGGCCGCGGCAGCAGCAGCGAGGTTGAGCGCCAGCGCGGCGGGCGAGGAGAAATCGACCAGCACATCGCAGGCGGCGGCCAGGTGCGCGAGATCCTGGTGTGCGCCCAGCACCACACCGTCGCGATCGAAGCCGCCCGAAACCTCGGCATCATAGGCCGCCGCCGTCTCCGCGATGGCGCGGCCCATGCGCCCTGCCGCGCCGATGAGGCCGATGCTGGTCGTCACCCACTGTCTCCGCTTGATATATTCGTGAAATTTGTTTGCTTTGTTTGCGCCACATTATCGCGCTAGGGCGCGTGTGCCCCGGGGGAGTTTCTCTTCATCATGTCCTGGATCGACGCAACGTCCATCCTCATTGCGCTCGTCACGTTGGGCGTCGTCCTCCGTTGCGCGCAGGAGGTCAAGCAGATGCTGACCGACGCGCGTTACGAGCGGCTGGGCGTCAACCGGCGGCTGGAGCGGATCGCCCGCCGTCTCGACGAACTCGAGGATCGCGAGCCCGAGCATCTGGAATATCGCAAGACGGGCAATTCCGAGCGGGTTTGAGGGTCAGTTGCCGATCCAGCCGGCGACTTGCCCGGCGACCTGGTTGGCCGCCTGATCGATCGCGGCGCCCACCGCCGGCGCGCCCTCGTCAGCGACAGGTACGCTCACCGAGAAGCGGCGGGTCTGCAATTTCTCTGAACCGCTGTGATTGATCACGCCATCGAAAGTAACGACGGCGCTGTGTGTGCCGGCGTCGAGTCCGAACATCACCAATTGCCCCGAGAGCCGTGTGTCGGGCTGGGCACCGGTATTGCGCTGATCGGGCACATAGCGGCCGGTGGTCGCGGTGATCGTCTCGGCGAGCAGATTGCGGAACAGCAGGCCTGGATTCGCCGCCCAGGCGCCATCCTTCACATAAGCGATGCTCGTCGGCCCATCCTGCACCATGATCCGCAGGTTCGCGAGCGCGGGCTGGACGTTGATGATCGCCACCGCGACCGAATGCGCGTCATCGCTGGTCTTCGCCGGGCCGGGCTGAACCACCGCCGTGGGGGTCAGCGTGAGCAGCGTCTTGGGCGGCTTCGGCCCAAGGCTGACGCAGCCGGCGAGGGGCAGCATCAGTGCGAGGCCGAGAAGGCGGTTACGGAGCATCACGGGCCTCCTCATTTGTGGGACTTATAGTCGGGAAGGTGCTGGCCGCCGATCAAACCGCTGGCGCCGCCGGCGTTGAGTTTGCCCGACAGCTGCTGGAGCGAGGCGGCGGTGTCGCCGAGATCGCGGATCAGCTGGTTGAGCTGGGGGACGGTGGTCGTCGAGACCGACTTGATCGCCGGTCGCGCGTCGGTCAGCGTCGCATCCAGCGTCGCCATGCTGTGCTTGGCGGACACCATCGCATCGTTGAGATTGGCGAGCGTGGGCTTCAGATTGCTGTCGGTATGCGCGGCGAAATCGCCGATCTGCTTGGCGGCGACCCCGGCCTCCGCCAGCGTGGTGCGCGCTTCGGCGATCGTCGCGGCGATCTCGGGTCCGCGATCGGCAAGGCTGCCCGACAGGCGATCCAGATGGGTCAGGATATTGCTGATCGACTTCTGGTTGTCCGGGTTCAGCAGGTCGGTCAGCCGCTCGGTCAGCGTCGTCAGCCGGTCGAGCAATTGTGGCGCGTTCGAGAGGATGGCGCCCAAACCGCCGGTCTTCGGCGGAATCAGCGGGAAGCCCCACGGGCCGGCCTGGTCGATCGGCGGCGAGCCTTTTGTGGCGCCGTCGAGGTTGATCGTGCTGGTGCCGGTGAAGCTGCCCTGCACGGTCGCGGTGGTGCCCTGGAGGACCGGCGTATCCTCCTTCACCTGGATGCGGACGCGGATCAGCTCGGGCTGATCGGGCAGCAGCGCGATATCGTCGATCTTGCCGACCGGCACACCCGAGAAGCTGACCGTCGATCCCTTGGCGAGGCCGTCGACCGACGTCTTGAACAGGATATCGAATTTCTTCTCGTGTGCGCCGCCGAAGCTCGCCAGCCACACGGTCACGACGATGGCGACGGCGAGCAGGATCAGCACGACGCTGCCGACCAGCACATTGTTGGAGCGATTTTCCATCAGCCGTGCTCGCCTTCCTGTTCCTTGTCATCCGCCGACGCTGCGGTGTCGCCGCCCGCCGATACCAGCGCCTTGCGTCGCCGCTCCAGCGCTTCCTGGGGATCGTCCCTGGCATGGGCGTCCGCCGTGTCTGCCGCCGCGCGACCGCGCGGCCCGGAGAAATACTCCTGTATCCAGGGGTGATCCAACGCCAATAGTTCCGGGATCGTTCCGATCGCCACCACCTTCTTGTCGGCAAGCACCGCGACCCGATCACAGATGGCGTGCAGCGTATCGAGATCGTGGGTGATCAGGAAGACGGTGAGGCCCAGCGTCTCCTTCAAACCCTTGATGAGATCGTCGAACGCGGCGGCGCCGATCGGATCGAGGCCCGCGGTCGGCTCGTCGAGGAACAGGAGTTCGGGATCGAGCGCGAGGCTGCGGGCGAGGCCGGCACGCTTCTTCATGCCGCCCGAAAGCTCGGACGGGAATTTGGGGCCGGCCTCGGGCGACAGGCCGCTCATCGAGACTTTGTAGGCGGCGATCTCGTCACGCAGCTGCGGATCGAGGTGCGGGTAATATTCGCGGATCGGCACCTGGACGTTTTCGGCCACGGTCAGTGTCGAGAAGAGCGCCCCGCCCTGGAACAGCACACCCCAGCGCTTGCGCACGTCGCGCGCCTCATGTTCGTCGAGGTCGAGCATCGGCTCGCCGAACACCGCGACCTCGCCCTCCAGTGGCTGCTGCAAGCCGATGATCGAGCGCATCAGCACCGATTTGCCGGTGCCCGATCCCCCGACGACGCCGAGGATTTCGCCGCGCTTCACCTCTAGATCGAGGCCGTCGTGGACGAGCTGTTCGCCGAAGCCGTTCTTCAGGCCCTTGACCACGATCACCGGCTCGCCCGCTTTCGGGCGTTCCTTGACCGCAGCGGGGGCAGCCGCGGCGCTCATATCCAGCCGATCTTTGCGAAGAAGACGGCGAAGAAAGCGTCGAGCACGATCGCGAGGAAGATCGACTGGACGACGGCCGCCGTCGTGCGCAGCCCCACGGCCTCGGCATTCCCCTCGACCTGCATACCCTGATAGCAGCCCGAAATCGCGATCAGGATGCCGAACACCGGCGCCTTGATGAGGGTCTGCAGCGCATCGGTGACCGGCACCACATCGCGGATGCGGGCGATGAACGCGGCGGGGGGGATGTCGAGCGATGTCCAGGCGAAGAGCGCCCCGCCGAGCAGCGCGACCATCGCCGCGTAATAAGACAGCAGCGGCATCATGATCGTCGCGGCGATGAAGCGCGGCGCGACCAACGCCTCCATCGGCGCGACGCCGATCGTCTGCATCGCATCGACCTCCTCGGCCAGCCGCATCGATCCGATCTGCGCGGCGAAGGCCGATCCCGATCGCCCGGCGACCATGATCGCGGTCATCAACACGCCCAGTTCGCGGAAGGTGAGCCGCCCGACGAGGTTGATCGTGTAAACTTCGGCGCCAAACTGGCGGAGCTGGATCGCGCCCTGCTGGGCGATGACGATGCCGATCAGGAAACTCATCAGCCCGACGATCGCCAGCGCCTCGACGCCGACGACCTCGCACTGGCGGACGATGGCGTTCCAGCGCAGCCGGCTGGGATGGGTGAAGATGCCGAACAGCGTCACCAGGATGCCGCCGAGAAAGCCGATCAGCCCGATCATCGCCTGGAATGCGCCCGCCGTCGCCTCGCCGACGTCGCCCAACACCCGAAGCAACGCGGGTTGCTTGTCCGGGCGCATCTTGGCGGGGTGATCGGCGGCGGCGACCTGGTCGAGCAATTCCTGCTCTTCGCCGCTGGCGCCGGTGACTTCGGCTTTGTTGTCGCGAACGATGCGGTGGACGAGCCAAGCGCCGACCGTGTCCATCCGCTCGACGTCGGTGAGATCGATCGTCTTCGCGCCGCTCGCCTCGCGCTGCAGCCTCTGGGGCAGATCGCCGATCTCCGCCAGCGTTAGGTTGCCCTTGAAATGGAGTACGCCGTCGTTCCCCGAATCCACAGCGAAGTCGGCGGGCGCGCTCATATTGCTGGCTTATCGGCTGCGCGGAAAAGCGCAACGGGGGCGGAACGATCCATCGCAGGGTGAGACGCCCGAACGAAGGCGATGGTTCCCGCTCAAAACGACGAAGCCTGCGATCGCAGTACCGCTGCGACATCCCGCCTCCGCTTCGTTCGTTTTATACCCGAGCAGTGATGAAGAGAAACGGCGATCGGAGCAGAAGGGGATCGGCGGCTATCTGCTCCCTCCCTTTCAGCGAGGAGGATGATCCCTTAGAGGCCGAGCATGTCGTCTGCCCCGCGTTTCGTCTTCACCGTCCACGCTACCGATGGCCGTGCCCGCAGCGGCGAAATCGCGATGCGGCGCGGCACGATCCGGACGCCCGCCTTCATGCCGGTCGGCACGGTCGGCACGGTCAAGGCGATGCGCCCGGCCGAGGTGCGCGCAACGGGTGCCGACATCATTCTCGGCAACACCTATCACCTGATGCTGCGCCCCGGCGCCGAGCGGGTGGCGCGGCTGGGCGGGCTGCACGGCTTCATGGGTTGGGATCGGCCGATCCTCACCGACAGCGGCGGCTATCAGGTGATGAGTCTCTCCGCACTCACCAAGCGCAGCGAGGAGGGCGTGACCTTCAAGAGCCACCTCGACGGATCGGCGCATGCGCTCAGCCCCGAACGATCGATGGAAATCCAGCGGCTGCTCGGCTCGGACATCAACATGGCGTTCGACGAACTGGTGCCGACGACCTCGACGAAGGAGGTGCAACTCGCCGCGATGGAGCGATCGATGCGCTGGGCGAAACGCTCGCGCGAGGCCTTCGATGCGGGCGGCGAGCATGCCGCGCGCGCGGCGATTTTCGGCATACAGCAGGGCGCGCTCGATGAGAGCTTACGCAGATATTCGGCCGATGCGCTGCTGGAGATCGGCTTCGATGGCTATGCGGTCGGCGGGCTCGCGGTGGGCGAGGGGCAGGAGGCGATGTTCGCCTGCCTCGATTACGCGCCGGGCCAGCTCGACGCCGCCAAGCCGCACTATCTGATGGGTGTCGGCAAGCCCGACGACATCGTCGGCGCGGTCGAGCGCGGGATCGATATGTTCGATTGCGTGCTGCCGACGCGGAGCGGGCGCAACGGGCAGGCCTTCACCTGGGACGGTCCGGTCAACCTGCGCAATGCCTTCCACGCCGAGGATCCGTCGCCGCTGATGGCGGGATCGCCGTGCGAGGACTGGAGCAGGGCTTATCTGCACCACCTGTTCAAGGCGGGAGAGATGCTGGGGCCGATGCTGCTGACCCAGCATAATCTGTGGTTCTACCAGCAACTGATGCGGGCGTTGCGTACGGCGATCGCTGAGGGGCGGTTGACGGAATGGGCGGATGATTTTCGGGCGCGTTATTATTCCCGAACCCCACCCCGCTCGTCCTGAGAAGCCATTGAGCGCAGTCGAAATGGCTTCTCGAAGGACAGGCTCGTGTCCTTCGAGACGGGCCTTCGCCAGGCTCAGTCCCTCCTCAGGATGAGCGGATTAGGGTTTTGGCTTAGCGGATCCGCTCCGCGCGGTTCGACGGGCCGGAGGATTTCTCCTTCTTCGGCGGCAGCGCAGGCGACAACCCCAGCGAGATCAGCAGCGAACTCGACACGTAGATCGAGCTGTACGTACCCACCACCACGCCCAGCATCATCGCCGCGGTGAAGCCGCGCAGCACCGGGCCGCCGAAGATCAGCAGCGCGGCGAGCGCGAGCAGGATCGTCAGCGAGGTCATCACCGTGCGCGGCAGCGTCTCGTTGACCGACAGGTTGATGATCTCGCGCATGTCCATCTTGCGATAGCGGCGCATGTTCTCGCGGATGCGGTCGTCGATGACGATCTTGTCGTTGATCGAATAGCCGATGATCGTCAGCACCGCCGCGACGATGTTGAGATCGAATTCCAGCTGGGTGAGCGCGAAGAAGCCCAGCGTGATCAGCAGATCGTGGCCGATCGCGACGAAGGTCGATATGCCGAACTGCCATTCGTAGCGCAGCCACGAAAACACGGCGATGCCGAACACCGCGAGGAACACCGCCAGCAAGCCGTTGCGGACGAGCTCGCCCGAAACCTTGCCGCCCACGCTCTCGGCCGCATTGAAGATGACGCCGGGATAATGGCCCTTCACGTCATTCTCGACGGCGTTGACGACGCGATTGGTCGCACCTTCGTCGGTAGCCTTGGGAATCGGTAAACGGATCGAGACCGTATCGGCGGAGCCGAAGGTCTGCAGCGAAGCCTCGCCGACACCCAGATGGTCGACCTCGGCGCGCAACTGATCGAGGCTGGGGGCCGTCTTGAACTTGGCTTCGATCATCACCCCACCGACGAAATCGACGCCGAGGTTGAGCCCGCGCAGACCGACGGCCGCAACCGCGAGCAGGGTGAGCAAAGCGGTCAGCCCGAACGCCCAATGGCGCAGGCGCACGAAGCCGATGTTGGTGTTGTCGGGGATGAGTTTGAGGAGGCGCATGATCTAGACCCGCTTTGAGCCCTCTCCCTTGAGGGAGAGGGTTGGGTGAGGGTGGCCCGCACTCGCTGGCGTAGAGCTCGGCTGCGCCTCGCCCCTCACCCCAACTCTCTCCCAAAAGGGGAGAGAGAGCTTGCCCGCGGCGCCGCTCATATGTGCAGCTCCGTCGGCCGCGCCTTGCGGATATACAGCGACACCATCATCCGGGTGAACAGCACGGCGGTGAACACGCTGGTGGCGATGCCGATCAGCAGCACGACGGCGAAACCCTTCACCGGGCCGGAGCCCAGCGCGAGCATGATCAGGCCCGAGATGGCGTGGACGGTGTTCGCCTCGAAGATCGTGCGGCTCGCTTCCTTATAGCCAAGCTCGACCGACTGGACGATGCCACGCCCGCGCCGCCGCTCTTCGCGGATGCGCTCGTTGATCAGCACGTTGGCGTCGACCGCGGTGCCGATGGTCAGCACGAAGCCGGCGATGCCGGGCAAAGTCAGCGTGGCGTTCAGGATCGCCATCACCGCGAGGATGACGAAGATGTTCAGCACCACCGCCATGTTCGCATAGACGCCGAACCGGCCGTAGGTGACGAGCATGAAGACGATCACCGCGACCGAAGCGATCACCGAGGCGATGATACCGGCGTGGATCGAATCGGCGCCGAGCTGCGGGCCTACGGTGCGTTCCTCGATCACCTTGAGGGTGAAGGGCAGCTTGCCCGAGCGCAGCGCGATCGAGAGCTGGTTGGCGCTGTCGGTGGTGAAATTGCCGAAGATGCGCGCATGGCCGCCAAGGATCGGCTCGTTGATGCTGGGCGCCGAGAGTACGCTGTTGTCGAGGATCATCGCGAACTGCTTGCCGCTATTCTCCTGCGTGACCCGCGCGAATTTCTTGCCGCCCTGGCCATCGAACGTGATCTCGACGGTCGGCTGCTGATTTTCGTCATGGCCGATCTGGGCGTCGGTCAGTTCGTCGCCCGAAATGATCACGCGGCGGTTGACCGCGATGAGCCGCTGCCCGCCCGGCCCGTTGGGATAGGGCAGGATCTGGTCGCCCGGGGGTGCCTTGCCCTGCGCGACGACCGCGGGATCGGCGGTCATGTCGACCATTTTGAACTCGAGCTTCGCGGTCTTGCCGATCAGCGCCTTCAATCCGGCGGGGTCCTGATAGCCCGGCACCTGGACGAGGATGCGCGTCGATCCCTCGCGGACGATCGTCGGCTCCTTCGTACCGAGCGAGTCGATGCGTTTGCGCACGACTTCGGTCGCCGTCGCCATTCCCTTGTTGACGGCGTCGTTCAACCCCGCCGGGCTGGGCTCCATGACGATGCGCGTACCGTCCACCACCGCGACGTTCCAGTCGCGCTGGCCGGTGACGCCCACCGCCTGCGTCTGTGCGCGGGCACGTTCGACCGCCGCATCGAGCTGGCCGACGTCGCGTACCAGGAAGCTCAGCTTGCCGGCGTCGGTCGTGATCTCGCCGATCCCGATCGGGGGATCGTTGCGCTTCATCTCGGCGCGGATCGTGTCCTCCATCTTCTGGAGGTTCTGCCTGGCGAGATCGGCGGTATCGGCTTCCAGCAGCAGGTGGCTGCCGCCCGAGAGATCGAGGCCTAGGTTGATCCGCGGCATCCGCGCCACGCCGAGCTGCGTCGCCGTCCGCTCGGGCATGAGGCTCGGCAAGGCGAGCACCACGCCTGCGAGCAGGACGAGGATGATCGACCAGACCTTCCAGCGCGGGAAATCGAGCATTGTAGCGTTACCCGTCAGTCGTTCGCGGGCTTGCCACCGCCAAGGGGGCGGACTTCGTGCAACATCGATTTCACGACGCGGTGCTTGTGGCCGACGGCGAACTCGACCTCGACCTCATGATCGGCGACCTTGACCACCTTGCCGATGTGGCCGCCCGACGTGACGACCTCATCGCCCTTTTTCACCGCATCGATCGCGCGGCGCTGATCCTTCACGCGCTTCTGCTGCGGGCGGATCAGAAGGATGTAAAAGATGCCGAAGATCAGGATCAGCGGCGCCATCTGCACGAGGAGCGCGACATAACCACCCCCCTGCGCGCCGGCGGCGCCGGCGGTCTGGGCATAAGCGGGCGATGCGAACATGGAGACCTTGTTTCCCGGGATGCGTCGCGGCCGAGCGAATGCGGCCTGCGACTGGCTGGCGCGCTTATTCGATTAGAGGGAAACGCGCAATGGTTAGGCGGGCGAATCGGGGGGCAGAATGACGCAGGGACAGAAGTTGTTGGAGCGGATGCCCGCCAATCCGCGCGGCGATTGGACCCTCGACGATGTGCTTCGCCTTGCCCGCGCCCACGACATCGTAGGTCGCCGCCCCGGTGGCGGCAGCAGCCATGTCACGCTTTCGCACCCGGCCCAATCCGAGATTCTGACCATTCCCTATGCAAGACCGATTAAAGTGTCTTACATTGTCGCCTTAGTAAGGTTCGTCGACGCCGTCGCAGGAGCGGAAAAATGACCGCATACGATTATCGGATCGATATCCGGCCGCTCGCCAAGGATATGGGCGGGGGATACCTCGCGATTATCCCCGATTTGCCCGGGTGCATGTCCGATGGCGAGACGCCAGCAGAAGCGCTCGCCAACGGCTACGATGCTGCACAGGCCTGGCTGGACACCGCCACCGAGTTGGGTCGCGATATTCCCGCGCCCTCGCCTGTCGATCGCCGCCTTTACGCCTGATCGCTGATCGCACCGCTTGCCAACTTCGCCCCCTGTCTCTAGGGGGCACGGCCTTGGTCGGGGCGTGGCGCAGCCTGGTAGCGCACTTGACTGGGGGTCAAGGGGTCGCAGGTTCGAATCCTGTCGC
>CAXTMT010000042.1:12595-15506 GCA_964245355.1 uncultured Sphingomonadaceae bacterium | reverse complement strand
CGCCAGGAACCCGCTCGGCGTGCCGCCCCCGGCCGCTGCGCCTGCCGGCGCCCCTGCGGCCCCGACGCCGGGCGACGAAGACGAGGACGGCCTCGAAGGGTGCTGCGATCACGGAACCCCGGGTACGGACGACCAGACCCAGGATGTCGAACTTCCCGAAGCGACGGGCGGCGTAGCAGGCAAGGGGGGCGGCCAATGACCTATCAGTTGATCTGGCTTCCCCAGGTTCTCCGCGCCGCCGGACTCAAGGTAGCCGAGCAGCCCGGGTGGGCGACCGCCGGGCGCGGCGACATGGACGTGGTGCAAGGCATCATCTGCCACCACACCGGGGTCCAGAACCCCGGCAACCAAAACATGCCGACGCTCAAGACGCTTTCGGCCGGCCGATCGGACTTACCCGGGCCGCTCGCGCAGCTCGGCCTTGGGCTCGATGGCACTTATTACGTCATCGCCGCCGGCCGCTGCAATCACGGCGGGGTCGGCAGCTGGAAGGGCATCAGCGGCAACCGCTTCTTCATCGGCATCGAGGGCGAGAATAGCGGCAGCGAGCCGTGGCCCGACGTGCAGATGGATGCTTATCGGCGCGGCGTCGCGGCGATCCTGACGAAGCTGGGTTTGAGCGTCACCATGTGCTGCGGCCACAAGGAATATGCGCCGCACCGCAAATGGGATCCGGTGTTCGACAAGGACAACCCGACCACCGATATGGACACGTTCCGCGCGGACGTCACAGCGCTGATGCAGGGCATCGGTTCACCGCGGCCACCGATACCGGCGGCCGATGATGACGATCGCCCCACCCTGCGACGCGGAGCGCGTGGACCCTTCGTGAATCAAGCCCAGGCTGCTGTCGGCATCGCGGCGGATGGAATCTACGGCCCGGGGACCGAGGCTGCGGTTCGGGTTTTCCAGCGGAGCAAAGGCCTCGTGCCGGACGGCATATTCGGACCAAAATGCTGGGCCGCAGCCTCCACCGCTCCGGAGTAAGCAGACGGTCAAGCGCCGCAGCAGGACCCGATCAAAGACTGAAGGGCGGAATTCCCTCCGCCCGTTCGCTTATTCGTAATCCGCGCCGAGGCTGGTGTTGCGCGGCGGTGCGGCGGCGGTGAGGCGGAGCGCCTCGGCCGAGGCCGCGAGCGAGCCGATCGCATCGACTTCGTCATCCTCGTCGACCTGAACGCGCTGCAGGCTGGCGATCAGCGAATCGCTGAGCTCGACAGGCACCACGGTTTCGTCGGCGATCTCGCGAAGCGCCACGACAGGATTTTTATCGCGATCGCGATCGATCGTCAGTTCCGCGCCCCCGGAAATCTGACGCGCGCGTTGTGCAGCGATCAGAACCAGATCAAAACGATTGGGAACCTTGTCGACGCAATCCTCGACGGTTACGCGCGCCATAGATGAACGCTCCGATTGGGGTGAAGCCAGATGGTCTGGAAAGGACGCGCAGATAGTGGCGGATGGCGCCGAAGTCAATCAAAGCGCGCCGGTCGCGGACGGGCCGAGCTTCGCGGTCGATGGCAATCGGCTGACCTTGGTCACCGGCGGCAGGGCGCGCCTCGCCGCGCTGATCGCGCTGATCGATGGCGCCCGGTCGAGCCTGCGGCTGCTCTATTATATCTATTGCCCCGACGAGACGGGCCAGGTGCTGCGCGACGCGATGGCGCGCGCGGTGGCGCGCGGCGTCGACGTGCGGCTGATCATCGATGGCTTCGGCTGCTCGGTGCCGCCCGATTTCTTCACGCCGCTGCAGGACGAGGGCGCCAACATCTGCCGCTTCATCCCGCGGCTCGGGCGGCGTTACCTGTTGCGCAACCACCAGAAGCTGGCGCTTGCCGACGAGCAGGTTGCGATGATCGGCGGCTTCAACATCTCCGACGATTATTTCGATGAAGAGAAGGGCTGGCGCGATCTCGGCCTGATCGTAGAGGGGCCTGCCGCCCGGCGCCTCGCCGGCTATTTCGACGCGCTCTCGCGCTGGACGCATCGCGAGAAGTCGCGCCTGCGCGATCTGCGTCGCGCCTTGGCGGAATGGAGCGAGCCCAAGGGCGGCCCGACGCGCTGGCTGCTCGGTGGCCCGACCCGGCGGCTCTCGCCCTGGTCGAGGGCGGTGAAGACCGACATGGAAGGGGCGCGGGCGCTGCGCATCATCGCTTCCTATTTCGCGCCCTCGCCGCGGATGATGCGGCGGATCGAGCGCGTCGCGCAGCGCGGCGGCGAATCGCGCGTCGTCACCCCGGCCCGCACCGATCACGCCGTCGCCGTCGCCGCGGCACGCCATTGCTATGCGCGGTTGTTGAAGCGCGGCGTTAAAGTCTTCGAATATCAGCCGCTGAAGCTGCACACGAAGCTGTTCGTGATCGACGATGTCGTCCACATCGGCTCGGCCAATTTCGATATCCGCAGCACGTTCCTCAATCTCGAGATCATGTTGCGGATCGAGGATGCCGCTTTCGCCGATCATATGCGGGATTATTTCGAGGGCGAGGTCGCCGACAGCGACGAGATCACCGAAGCCGCGCACGATCGCGCAAGCTGGTGGACCAGAGCCAAATGGAGCGCCGCCTATTTCATCATGGCGGTGTTCGACGCGCGGGTCACACGGGGCCTGAGTTTCGGGGCGGGTGAATAAGAACCCGGCTTTTGGCCTAGCCTCCGTCGCCAATCGCGGTAACAGTCGGCACCCATGTGGCGCCTGTATCAATTCCCCCTCTGCCCCTATTCGCGCAAGGTCCGCCTCCTCCTCGGCGAGAAGGGCGTGGGCTATGAGCTCGAGCGCGAGAATCCGTGGGAGCAGCGCGACGAATATCTCGACATGAACCCGGCCGGGCAGACGCCGGTGCTGGTCGAGGATGCGCAGGGCCATGTCCTGATCGATTCGGCGGCGATCTGCGAATATTTCGAGGAGACG
>CAXTMT010000042.1:0-12585 GCA_964245355.1 uncultured Sphingomonadaceae bacterium | reverse complement strand
TCGAGTACGGCTTGCAGAGCCGCGTCGACCATCTCGCCGCGTTCGTCGATGTGACGATCGAGCGCGCGACGATGCTGCCGGGCACCGCCGCCAATCGCGCCGAGGTGCGGCGGCTGACCATCTGGTTCGACATGAAATTCCATGACGAGGTGGTGCGTCCGCTGATGTTCGAGCGGATGGAGAAACGCCTCGTCCACCGCGCCTCGCCCGATGCCAAGGCGCTGCGCGAGGCGATGCGCCAGGCGAACGGCCACCTCGATTATATGGACTGGCTGCTCGACAACCGCCGCTGGATGGCGGGGCCGCTGCTCAGCCTCGCCGATCTCGCCGCCGCCGCGCATCTCTCGGTCGCGGATTATCTCGGCGGCATCGACTGGCGCGGCCATGATCGCACCCGCCACTGGTATGCCGGCATGAAGAGCCGCCCGAGCTTCCGGCCTCTGCTCTCGGAGCGGATGGAGGTGATCACCCCGCCCGAGCATTACGACAAGGTGGATTTCTGATGGGCGAGCTCGTCAACCTGCGCGCCGCCCGCAAGGCGAAGGCGCGCGTAGCGGACGCGGCCAAGGCGGCGGAAAATCGCGCGCGGTTCGGGCGGACCAAGGGCCAGAGGCAGGCTGAGGCGATGGAGGCCGCGCGCGTGTCACGGGTCCTCGACGGAGCGAAGCGGGACTGACCGATTTGCCAACCGCCCCCGCTCCACTATGGAGCGGCCAAGCGCGAGGGAGGCTGCCGCGATGAAGCTGATGACGGGCAATGCGAACGTGGCGCTGGCGCGCGCGATCGCCTCCTATCTCGATACGCCGCTCACCGATGCCTCGGTCCGCCGCTTCGCCGACGAGGAGGTGTTCGTCGAAATCCACGAGAATGTGCGCGGCGAGGATGTGTTCGTCATCCAGTCGACCTGCTTCCCGACCAACGACAATCTGATGGAATTGCTGATCTGCATCGATGCGCTGCGCCGCGCCTCGGCCAAAAGGATCACCGCCGTCGTGCCCTATTTCGGCTATGCGCGGCAGGATCGGAAGCCCGGCCCGCGCACCCCGATCTCGGCCAAGCTGGTCGCCAATCTGATCACCAAGGCGGGGGCGGACCGCGTCCTCTCGGTCGATCTCCACGCCGGGCAGATCCAGGGCTTCTTCGATATCCCGACCGACAATCTCTACGGCGCGCCGGTGATGAGCGAGGATATCAAGGCGCGCTTCAAAGCGGACAATCTGCTGATCGTCTCGCCCGACGTCGGCGGCGTGGTCCGCGCCCGGGCGCTCTCGAAGCGGCTCAACAATGCCCCGCTGGCGATCGTCGACAAGCGCCGCGAGCGCGCCGGCGAATCGGAGGTGATGAACATCATCGGCGATGTCGCAGGCCGCTTCTGCGTACTGGTCGACGATATCGTCGATTCGGCCGGTACGCTCTGCAACGCCGCCGCCGCGCTGCGCGATGCGGGGGCCGAGGATGTCGTCGCTTACGTCAGCCACGGCGTCCTGTCGGGCGGCGCGGTGGCGCGGGTCGAAGGCTCGGCGCTGAGCGAGCTCGTCATCACCGATTCGATCGCGCCCAGCGCCGCGGTGGACAGCGCCCGGAAGATCCGCATCCTGACGATCGCGCCGTTGCTGGCCGAAGCGATCCGCCGCATCTCGGACGAAAGCTCCGTCTCCAGCCTGTTCGACTAACTTGACTTGATGTTGGTCATCACTATGTCGAGTGCTGGCCTGTGCGACTATTAATGTGCAGGCTGGCTAGCTAGGGGTCCCCGCGGGGACCCCTTTTTCGTTTGGGCAACAGGAGCTGAGATGCTGCAGACAGCTGTATTTGTCGATGCAGGCTATCTGTATGCGCAAGGTTCCGCGCTCGTTGCCGGAAGCAAACAGCCGCGACGCCTGATACGCCTGAACGTGCCGCCGTTGATCGCTAGCCTTTTGAACACTGCCTCAGCCGTCGAGCCGAACGCTCGTTTGCTGCGAATTTACTGGTATGACGGCCTGACACGCGGCGGATCGCTGAATTTGGACCAACGTGCCGTAGCCGAAGCCGAAAATGTCAAATGTCGGTTTGGCACCATCAACAGCAGGGGCGAACAAAAGGGCGTGGACTCGCTGATCGTGACCGATCTTATCGAATTGTCGCGAACCCACGCCATTTCCGATGCGCTAATCATTGCTGGAGATGAGGATCTTCGTGTCGGTGTGCAAGTCGCACAATCGTTCGGTATTCGCGTTCATCTTCTGGGAATTCAGCCTTCGAGAGGATCGCAATCCCCCGACCTCATCGCGGAAGCTGATACAACCAGAGAGTGGGATTTGGCTCAGGTTGGCACGTGGATGACCGTATTGCCTGAGCAACCGGTTGAAGTGCCTCCAGCAAATATCCTCGTCGATGCCGAAGATCAGTGGATGGATACGATTGTCGCGCAACGCATTGTCGGTTTGTCGCAGGCAGATGCGCAGGCCATTTCGGATTATGTAGATGAGAATCGCAGCCAATTACCGGCGGATTTCGATCGGCCGTCGCTGGCTATGGCACGCGACGGCTTGGGACGCGAGTTGACCAACGACGAGCGCCGTAATTTTCGTGTCAGACTGCGCGAAGCGGTCAAACAGCGCGCTGTGGACTGACGAATGACCGACGACGACATCGCCCTCGTCGCCCGCCTTGCCGATGCGGCGGGGGAGGCGATCCGGCCGTTCTACCGCCGGCCGTTTGCGATCGAGACCAAGGCGGACAGGTCGCCGGTGACCGAGGTCGATCGGGCGGTGGAGGCGGCGATCCGGGCGATCCTCGCCGAGGCACGGCCCGACGATGGCGTGATCGGTGAGGAATATGGCTCCGATCGGCCCGATGCGGCGCGGGTGTGGGTGATCGATCCGATCGACGGGACCCGCGCTTTCCTCGCCGGGCGATCCTTGTTCGGTACGCTGATCGCCTTGCTGGAGGAGAGCGTACCGGTGTTGGGCCTCATCGATCAGCCGATCGCGCGCGATCGCTGGATCGGCGCCAAGGGCCGGCCGACGACGCTCAACGATGTTCCGGCGACGACACGGGCCTGCTCGACGCTGGCCGGCGCGCATCTCGCCACGACAGGCCCGAGCTATTTCGATGGGACCGGCTGGACATCGTTCGAGCGGCTGCGCGCCGAATGCCGCGACACGCTCTGGGGCGGGGATTGCCACAATTACGGGCTCGCCGCCTCGGGGCACCTCGATCTCGTCGTCGAGGCGGGGCTCAAGCTCTACGATTTCGCCGCGCTGGTGCCGGTGGTCGAGGGCGCGGGCGGGCGGATGACCGATTGGGAGGGCTGGCCGCTCGGCCAGCATAGCGATGGGCGGGTGATCGCCGCCGGCGATGTCCGCCTGATCGAAGCGGCGAGCGCGTTGCTGCTCGGTTAGGTGCTTAAGGCCCGACTTCGAAAAGCGCGGCGCAGGATCAGGCCGATGCCCGCGAGCAGGGCGCCCGCTGCCGCGAGGGCGATCGGCAGCAGCCAGATATCGCGGAACGTGTTCAGCCGCGCCACTTCGGGATGCGCGGGATCGACATAGACCGGCACCTTCGCGCCGTCGACATACGGCTGGCTTGCCGATCCGCTCTTGGCGGTGAAGGTGCGGATGCTGCCGTCACGCGCCGCATAGCTGAACATCGGATGGTAGAAGGCACCGCCGTGGCTGCCGCCCTTCTGGGTGATCGCGCCGACGAATTTGCCCTCCACCTTGTCGGCGCGAAGGAAGAAGGCCACGTCGGGCTCGGCGGCGAACAGCGCGGACAGGATGGCGGCGGCGCCGAAGGTCGTCAGCACACGGACCGAGAGGCGATGAGGGTAACGGGGCTGGGGGGCTCTAATCGTCTTCGTCCTCATAATGCGCCAGCGCCAGCGCGCGCGCCTTGATCTGGCGCGTCATGCACCAATGGACCAGCGCTTCCTCACGCCCGTGCGTCACCCAGACTTCGCTGGGGGCGATCTCGGCCAGCGTCGCGGTGAGTTCGTCCCAATCGGCATGGTCGGAGATGACCAGCGGCAATTCGACATTCTTCATCCGCGCGCGCTGCCGCACCCGCATCCAGCCAGAGGCCATCGCGGTGATCGGATCGGGCAGGCGGCGCGACCAGCGATCGTTGAGCGCGGAGGGCGGCGCGATGACGATATGGCCCTTCATCTCCGCCGCCTTCAGGCCGGTCGCCGGACGCAGCTCGCCGAGCGCCACGCCGAAATCCCTATAGAGCGCGCACAGCCGCTCCAGCGCGCCGTGCAGGAAGATGGGCGCATCGTGCCCGCGCCCACGCAGCTCCATGATCACCCGCTGCGCCTTGCCGAGCGCGTAGGCGCCGACCAGCACGCAACGGTCGGGATTGGCGTGGAGCGCCTCGAGCAGCCGATCGATCTCCGCGCCGGTGTCGGGATGGCGGAAGACGGGCAGGCCGAAGGTTGCCTCGGTGATGAACACATCGCAATTCACCGGCTCGAAGGCCAAGCAGGTGGGATCGGGGCGGCGCTTGTAATCGCCCGAGACGACGATCCGCTCGCCGGCATGCTCCAGCACGATCTGCGCCGAGCCGAGAACGTGGCCGGCGGGGACGAACGAGACGCGGACGTCGCCGAGCTTCAGGCTGTCACCATAGGCCACCGGCTGGCCGTTCTGCGGGCCGTAGCGCGCCTCCATGATCGCCAGCGTCTCGGGCGTCGCCAGCACCGCGCCGTGCCCACCGCGCGCATGATCGGCGTGGCCGTGGGTGACGAGCGCGCGGGGTTGCGGGGTCGAGGGATCGACCCACGCATCGGCGGCGGGAATGTAGAGCCCGTGCGGATGCGGTTCGATCCAGAATCCGAGACGGGGCATTTTGCTTATATGGGTGGGAGGCGGCATCGGTTCCAGTCGCACGGCCACGGCAGCCGCGCCCATCTTGGAGAAGCGCCTGCGATGCGTTATATTTCCGGCATGGCCAAAGCGCATGCCGAGATTTTCGAACAAACGGTCCGCAATCCCAATACGGGGGAGACGGTGATCGTGCGCGGCCTGGGGTCGCTAAAGGGCCGTCTCGTGCTCGACGAGAGCATAGACCTCACCAAGCCGATCGCTGCTCAGGTGTTTGGAAGCGTGAAGAAACGCAAGCCTGCGCGCTCATCGCCGCGCGACTAATACCCTGTCGGGCGTACTCCTCGATACCCACGCGCTTTATTGGGCGGTGAGTAAGAAGATCGCGCTGTCCGAAATCGCGCTGTTCGCGATCGGCGAGGCGCAGAGAGCTGGCGCGCTTTTCGTATCGCCGATCACCGCTTGGGAGCTTTCGGTTGCGACGATAAAGGGTCAGGCGGCGAGCAGACCATTTCTCGGTGGCGATCCTCCCGAACAATGGTTTCGCGACGCCGTGCGATCGACGGGCGTACGTGTGATCGCGATCCATCAGCGCATAGCCTGCGAGGCGGCTACGGTCGTGCTTGATACGGGGCATAAGGATCCGGGCGATTGCTTTCTGATCGCCACCGCCCGCGTCCGTCGCCTTGCCCTAGTGACGCGCGACGCCACCATCCATGCAATCGCGGCGAAGCTGCCCGGATATCTCGACGTGATTGCCTGCTGATCTCTTGGACGGACGGAGCAGCGCCGCCGGCCCGATCAGAAGATCCCCAAGAACTTCTTGTGCTTCTGCTGGGCCTGCTCGTCCTTGGTCTGGCCGGTGCCGACGTCCTTGCGCGGCTTGTCCTTGAGGGTGCGCTGGTCGACGGCGGGGGCGCCGGCCAGCACCGGGCCGCACTTGGCCGCTTTCGCATCGCCCGGATCGACGAACGCCGCGAGCGCCGCCGGTGGGAACAACAGGCCCAGGCCCAGGCTGATTCCCGCGCGGGTCAGCAATTGCGGCGTGACGATCTGGATGCCCGGTGCCGCGAAATGGCCGTTGATGCCGACCGGGGACTGCGCCGAGAACAGGCTCTTCTTCTTGCCATCCGCACGGAAGGCCAACGCCAGCGATTCATCCTTGAAGCTGAAGCCACCCTTGGCGGTCATCACATTGGCGCTGGTGTCGATCAGCACCGGATCGGCGGCGGCGACGCCATCGCGCACGGTGAAGCCGATCAGGCCGCAATTGATCTGTACCGGCTCCTTCAGCTTCTTCTGGAACATGCGCTGGACGAACACGCCGATATCGAATTCGGAAAGCTGAACATATTTGGTCCAGAAGGTGCCCGCGGGCAGGATCACCGCGATGCGCCCGTTCGCGGTCGCGAGGCTCTGGCGCACGGTGTTGCCGGTGCCGCGCATCTTGATCCGCGCCTTGATCGTGCCGGTGGTGCCGGCCTCGGCCACGCCGAAGCGCGCGAGCAATTTGCCCATCGGCGTCGGCGACATGCGGATGTCGTAGTCCGTGATCACCGATGGAACGCGGGCGTCGATCGAGATGTCGCTGGCGACATGGCCGCCGGCCATATCGAAGTTCAGCGGCGACAGCTGGAGCAGGCTGTGATCGAGATCGAGCCCGAGCACGATGTTCGAGATCGGGATGAAGGGCTGCCTGATGACCGCGACGCGATAGTTGATGTTCGCGTCGAACAGCTTGAGCGCATCGGTGCGCAGCGGCGCATCGGGCAGGATGCGCGGATAATCGCCCTTGGCATGTTGCGTCGTCGCTGCGGCGGTCGCGCCCTTGGTGGCGAGCGCATTGGGTTCATAGCCGATGAACGGCCCGATATCGATCATGTCGACCCGGCGCGAGGCGAGGTCGGCGGTCAGCTTCATCCGCGCGTCCTTGTCGGCGGGCGGCGGCATGTCGACGGTCAGCTTCCCTTCGAGATCGCTGTTGCCGTAATTGCCGACGATCCCGGTGAAACGATATTCGCTGCCCTGCTTCACCATGTGCGAGCGCAGCCGGTATGCGCGCGTCTCGGGCACGGCGATGCCGGCGATGTCGAACAATTCGCGCAGATTGCGGCCGCGCGCACCCACCGCGAGGTCCGCGCCTTCGATCTGGGTCGCGGCGGGCAGGGTGCCGGCGACGTCGACCTGGCTGTGCGCGGCGCGGACGTGCAGTTCGAACTTGTTCTCGCCGCCCGCGATCAGCTGATTGGGCGTCGATTGCTGGCCGGCGATCGAGAAGGGGATGTCGCGCATCGCGCCGCCGCCCGAGAAACGGATGTTGTTGGCGACCTGGTTCTGCCGCGCGTCGATCGGATCGATCGCGACGTCGGCCGAAATCTTCTTCAGCGGATCGCGGTAGCGGAGCGTCGTGCCGGAAATCACCGCCTGCCTGATCAGCGGCATCTTGAACGGCTCGGAACTGGCGAATGTCCAGGTGTTGTGCTCGTGCTTGGCGTCCCATTCGGCGTCGATCTGCCCGTCGGTCAGCGTCAGCCAGTCGAGCACCTTCTGGCCGAGCAGCACGAAATGCGCGGTCTCGAGGCGCGTATCGATCAGCTTGGCGGAGAAGAGATAGGGCTTCGATGCCCACTTCGGATTGTCGACCGTCATCCCCTCGGCGCGGAAGCGCAGCGCGATGAAATCGAAATAGAGGTTGAAATCGCCCGCCACGGCGACGCGGCGACCCATGTAGCTCGTCGCCGCCCGCTCGAACGGATGCTTCAGGAATCGGCCCTTGGTGACGAACAGCACCAGCCAGACGAGGAAGATGACCCCGATGATCGTCGCGATGATCGCCGTGATGGCGGCGATGATCGTCCCCACCGGATCGTGGCGCTTTTGCCGAACGTCGGCCGGAGGGGGAGTCGCGGTCATGTCCATCGCGCAGTAACCGCTGGAATTCGGCACGGTTCCGAATCGGTTTTATCGGTTCAGCAGGCTGAACCGAGGCCGCACCGGCCCTCACCCCCACCCGACCTCCCATATGATACTGCCGTTGGGAGGTCGGGTGGGGGTGCGGGCCGGTGCGGCCCATCCGCGTGAGCCGATCCAAGGATTGCCAACCAGTCCCCTTTTACCTATAGGCGCCCGCTTCCAGCGATATCGATGGATTGCCCGGCTATCATGGGCTGCCGTGGCCATCCGCATGCGTCGCTCAGACGAGGAGACGAAAATGCCCAAACTCAAGACGAAGAGCGGCGTCAAAAAACGCTTCAAGCTCACTGCCACGGGCAAGATCAAGTGCGGCGTCGCCGGTAAGCGCCACCGCCTGATGAGCCACAATGCGAAATACATCCGCCAGAACCGCCGCACCGATGTGCTTGCCGACGCAGATACGATGCGCGTCAAGCTCTGGGCGCCCTACGGCCTCAATTAAGGAGTAGCGGGACATGGCACGGGTAAAGCGCGGCGTTACGACGCGCGCGAAGCACAATCGAATTCTCGAACAGGCGAAGGGCTATTACGGCCGTCGCAAGAACACCATCCGCATCGCCCGTCAGGCGGTGGAGAAGGCCGGTCAGTACGCCTATCGCGACCGCAAGGTTAAGAAGCGCACCTTCCGGGGTCTCTGGATCCAGCGCATCAACGCCGCGGTCCGCACCGAGGGCCTGACCTACGGCGTGTTCATGCACGGCCTGAAGCTGGCCGGTGTGCAGCTCGACCGGAAGGTTCTCGCCGATCTGGCGATGAACGAAGCCGCCACGTTCAGCGCCATCGTCGCGCAGGCGAAGGCGGCGCTTCCGGAAGGAGCGCGGGTGGCGGCGTAAGCCTTCCCTCACGGGCACTTCGCAAGGGGCGCGGCGGCGAAAGCTTCCGCGCCCTTTTGATTCTTAGTGCTGTTATGTCATCCCGGCGAAAGCCGGGATCCAGGTGGCAAGAGAGCGATGGCGCGCGAAGTCTTCGAACCAATGGTGTACGTCGTCGCCAGTGGTTTCCGCGGTACGCTCTATGTGGGCTCGACTTCGAATCCCATGCAGCGCATCCATCAGCACCGCGAAGGCTTGATCCCCGGCTTTACCCGCCGCTACGGCATCCGACGCCTCGTCCATTTCGAGGTCTATGCGGAAATGGAAGCGGCTATTGGTCGCGAACGTCAAATCAAGGAATGGAAGCGCGCGTGGAAGGTCGAGTTGATCGAGCAGCAAAACCCGCATTGGAACGATCTGGCGATCCGCTGGGGTTTCGCGCCGCTGCCTGCGTGACGGTGTCCTGGATCCCGGCGTCCGCCGGGATGACGGTTGATATTTGATGTCGGACATCGAACAACAGAAGGCCGAACTGCTCGGCGCGATCGGCGGGGCCGATGCCGGGGCGCTCGAGGAAATCCGTGTCCGCGCGCTCGGCAAGAGCGGGACGGTGACGGCGCTGCTGAAGACCCTCGGCCAGATGGCGCCGGAGGAGCGCACCACAAAGGCACCGGCGATCCAGAGCCTGCGCGCGGCGGTGTCAGAAGCGATCGAGGCACGGAAGGGCGCGCTCGACGATGCGGCGCTCGATGCGCGGCTGGCCGCCGAGACGCTCGACATGACGCTGCCGATCGCGGGCGTGGCGCCGGGCTCGGTGCATCCGGTCAGCCAGGTGACCGACGAACTCGCCGAAATCTTCGCCGATCTGGGCTTCGCCGTCGCGACCGGCCCGGAGATCGAGGACGACTGGCACAATTTCACCGCGCTCAACATCCCGGAAACCCACCCGGCGCGGGCGATGCACGACACCTTCTACTTCCCCGACGCGCCTCAGGAAGATGGCTCTGCCGGGCAGAAGATGCTGCTGCGCACCCACACCTCGCCGGTGCAGATCCGCACGATGCTGAAGACCAAGCCGCCGCTGCGCATCATCGCGCCGGGCCGCGTCTATCGTTCCGACAGCGACGCCACCCACACGCCGATGTTCCACCAGATCGAAGGCCTGGTGATCGATCGCGACATCCATCTCGGCCATCTGCGCTGGACGCTGGAGACCTTCCTCAAGGCCTATTTCGAACGCGACGATATCGTGCTGCGCCTGCGCCCCAGCTACTTCCCTTTCACCGAACCGTCGGTGGAGGTCGACGTCGGCTACACGTGGGAGAAGGGGCGGCGCGTGATCGGCGGCGACCCTACCGGTGCGGGCCAAAAGAACGGGGGCGGCGGCTGGATGGAGGTGCTGGGCTCGGGCATGGTCCACGCCAAGGTGCTCGCCGCCTGCGATCTCGATCCGAACGAATGGCAGGGCTTCGCCTTCGGGGTCGGCATCGATCGGCTGGCGATGCTCAAATACGGCATGGACGATCTGCGCGCCTTCTTCGACGGCGACCTGCGCTGGTTGCGCCACTACGGCTTCCGCGCGCTCGACATTCCGACGCTCTCGGGAGGAGTGGGCGCATGAAGTTCACCCTGAGCTGGCTCAAGGAGCATCTCGAGACGGCGGCCTCGGTCGACGAGATTTCGGTTGCGCTCACCAGTCTCGGTTTGGAGGTCGAGGGGATCGAGGATCCTGCCGCCAAGCTCGGCGGCTTCGCGATCGCGCGCGTGCTCACCGCCGCGCCGCATCCGCAGGCCGATAAATTGCAAGTGCTGACCGTCGATGCGGGCGCCAATTATAATGATGGGGCTCCGCTGCAGGTCGTCTGCGGCGCGCCGAACGCGCGCGCGGGGCTGGTCGGCGTGTTCGGCAAGCCCGGCGCGGTGGTGCCGGCCAACGGCATGGAATTGCGCGTCGCCGCGATCCGGGGTGTCGAGTCGAACGGCATGATGTGCTCGGCGCGCGAACTCGGCATCGGCGAGGGGCATGAGGGCATCATCGAGCTGGCCGAGGATGCGCCGGTCGGCGAGAGCTTCGCGGCGTTCGCCGGGCTCGACGATCCTTTGTTCGACATCGCCATCACGCCCAACCGCCAGGATTGCATGGGCGTACGCGGCATCGCCCGCGATCTCGCCGCCGCCGGGATCGGCACGTTGAAGACGCTGGCCGACGCCTATCGCGGGTCGATCGATCCGGTGCAGGGCGACGGGCCGGCGCCGCAGGTCGTGACGCTCGATACCGACGGCTGCCCGGCGTTCTACGCGCAGGCGGTGGCCGGCGTCGTCAACGGCACTTCGCCCGAGTGGATGGCGGCCAGGCTCAAGGCGATCGGGCAGAAGCCGATCTCGCTGCTCGTCGACATCACCAATTTCGTCTCGATCGATCTCGGCCGGCCGCTCCACGTCTACGATCGCGCCAAGTTGGAAGGCCCGCTGGTTGCGCGCAGGGCGAAGGACGGCGAGCAGGTGGTGGCGCTGAACGGCAAGACCTACACGCTCGACGCGGGCATGACCGTGATCGCCGACGACGCGCAGGTCCACGACATCGCCGGCATCATGGGCGGCGAACATTCGGGCGTGTCGGAAACGACGACCGACGTGCTGATCGAATGCGCCTACTTCACCCCCGAGGCGATCGCGCGTACCGGCCAGACGCTGGCGCTGACCAGCGACGCCCGCCAGCGGTTCGAGCGTGGCGTCGATCCCGCCTTCCTCGACGAGGGCCTCGCCATCGCGACACGGCTGGTGCTGGAGCATGGCGGCGGCAAGGCGAGCGCGATCACCCGCGCCGGCGAGCCGCCGATGGCGCGCGCGATATTCAGATATGATCCGGCGGCGACGCTGCGGATCGCCGGCATCGAGGTGGCGCCTGAGCGCCAGCGCGAGATCCTCAGCCGCCTTGGCTTCGGCGTCGATGGCTCCTGGACCGTCGTCGTGCCGAGCTGGCGCCGCGACATCGACGGCGTCGCCGACATCGTCGAGGAGATCGTCCGCGTCGAAGGGCTGGACAAGGTGCCCTCGGTCGCGCTGCCGCGCCCCGATGGCGTCGCCAGGCCGACCGCCACGCCCGAGCAGCGCACCGAGCGTACGCTGCGCCGTGCGGCCGCCGCGCGCGGCCTCGACGAAGCGGTGACGTGGAGCTTCATCGCGCCCGCACAGGCCGCGCTGTTCGGCGGTGCTGCGTGGACGCTCGCCAATCCGATCAGCGAGGACAGGAAGGCGATGCGCCCGTCGCTGCTCCCCGGCCTGCTCGCGGCGGCGAAGCGCAACATGGATCGCGGCGCCGACAGTGTGCGCCTGTTCGAACTCGGCCGCCGCTATCGGGCCGAGGGCGAGCGGCCGACGCTCGGCCTCGTCCTCGCCGGTGCAGCCGCGCCGCGCGGCTGGCGGACGGGCAAGGCGGTAGCGTTCGACGCTTTTGACGCCAAGGCCGAGGCGCTGGCTTTGCTCGCGGCGGCCGGTGCGCCGGTCGATCGGCTGCAGGTGATGGAGGCGGTGTCGGAAGGCGTCTGGCATCCCGGCCGCTCGGGATCGCTGCGCCTGGGGCCGAAGACCGTCCTGGCCGAATTCGGCGAACTCCACCCGCGCCTTGCCAAGGCGCTCGATCTGGACGGGCCGGTCGCGGCGGCGGAAGTCTATGTCGATGCGATTCCTGCTGGTCGCGCCGCCGGGCGATCGCGCACGGCCTATACGCCGCCGGCGTTGCAGCCGGTGACGCGCGACTTCGCTTTCGTGGCGGATCGGGCGCTGGCTGCGGACACGCTGCTGCGCGCGGTGCGCGGGGCGGATAAGGTGGCGATCACCGACGTGGCGTTGTTCGACGTCTTCACCGGGCCGGGCCTCGGCGAAAGCGGGAAGTCGCTGGCGCTGGCGGTGACCTTCCAGCCGGGCGCGAAGAGCTTCACCGATGCGGAGTTGCAGGCGCTCTCGGCGAAGGTGGTGGCAGCGGCGGAGAAGGC
>CAXTMT010000041.1:3411-15576 GCA_964245355.1 uncultured Sphingomonadaceae bacterium | reverse complement strand
GGCGGGGGCGAGGGTGTGCAGACGCTCTCGGTCGCGGCGATCTTCCCGAATCCCGATCAGCCGCGCCGCCACTTCGACGATGCCGGGCTCGACGAGCTTGCCGCATCGTTGCGCGAGAAGGGTCTGATCCAGCCGATCATCGTCCGGCCCAAAGGGCAGGGTTACGAGATCGTTGCGGGCGAGCGGCGGTGGCGCGCGGCGCAACGGGCGCAATTGCATCAGATTCCGGCGCTCGTCCGCACTATCGGCGACGGCGAGACGCTGGAACTGGCGATCATCGAGAACATTCAGCGGCGCGATCTTAACGCGATCGAAGAAGCCGATGCGTATCAAAGACTTGCGCGGGATTTCGGGCATAGTCAGGAAACCCTGGGGCGGATCGTCGGCAAGTCGCGAAGTCACGTCGCCAACCTGTTGCGATTGCTCGATCTTCCGGTAAGCGTCCGCGAAATGGTGGCCGATGGACGGCTGAGCATGGGCCATGCCCGCGCCCTCGTCACCGCGCCCGATGCCGCCGCGTTGGCCGAGGAAATCGTTCGTCGCGATCTTTCGGTGCGCGAGACAGAAGCGCTCGCCAAGCGCAGCAAAAGCCCCGGAAAAGTCCGCGCCGAGCCGCCGGTGCGCGCCGCCGATGCCGACATCGCCGCGCTCGAACGCCAGCTCGGCGATCTGATCGGGCTCAAGGTCGTGGTCGCGCATGGCAGCGGCGGGAATGGCACCGTCGCGCTGCATTATTCCTCGCTCGATCAACTGGACATGATCTGCCAGCGGCTGAGCGGCTGAGCGGCGGGGCGCTCTAGCGTCCGCGTTTCGTAATGCTGCCCGGCGGGGCCTCCCCTGCAAGGGGAGGTGGCAGCCCGCAGGGCTGACGGAGGGGTATCCCCGCTGATGGCGACACCCCTCCGTCCGCTTCGCGGCCACCTCCCCTTGCAGGGGAGGATCGGGGGTTATCGTCTCCGTGCCGCGCGCCGTGTGATCGCCAGCACCTCTTCCTGCACCACCGCCGGCCCGGCGTAACCCGGCGACTTCACCTGGCGCTCACCCTCGGCCAGCCGCCCCACCGCCGTGGCGATCGCATCGGGGCTCCAGCGCGAGAGGGCGCGGCGCACCGCGTCCTGCTCCTTGAAGAACACCGCCTTGCCGCTCGTCTGCATCACCCGGTCGACACTGTCCCCGGCGGCGACCTGCGCACCGAGCTGGGCGAGCAGCAAGGCGCGGCGGCCGAGTGCGCGCAGCACCGGGATGCCTTCGATCCCCTCGGCCTCGAGCTGGGTGAGCTCGTCGTCGGCGCCGGCCGGGTCGCCGGCGAACACCGCGCCGGTCAGCCGCCCGAGATCGCCCTCGTCGAGCGCGGCCCCCAGCGCATCGAGCGCCTCACCGGTGACAGTGGCCGGCCGCTCCGGCACTCGGGCGCGTAGAAGGATTCGACGATCGCCGCATCGCTCTCGCTTGCCAGCGTCACGAGCCTGGCATCCTTGCGCAGATTGGGGGCGATGATCGCGACCGGATTGCCGGCGGCGGGCGCCTCCAGCAGCGCAACGACGGCGGCGAAGCTTTCATCCCCCGCCGGATCGACGCGAATCCAGCGCCGTCCGCCGAACAGAGAGATGGCTGCCGCTTCGTCGGCCAGCCGCGCCGGATCGCTCTTGAGCACGTCGCCCGCCAGATCGACCCGCTCGGCATCGGCGCCCAGCGCCGCCTGCAGGCGTCCGGCGAAGGCGCGCGCGCCGGCTTCGTCGGGGCCGTGGAACAGATAGAGGCGGATCGCCGGATCGGCCGAGTCGAGCGCGCGCGCAAGCCGGGCGAGGGCGGGCTTCATCACCGTTGCCGGCTGCTCTGCAGATGGTGGCTGTAGAGGGCGAGGCGGGTGACGATCTGGTCGGCCACCGTGCCCGACAGGCGCTCGAGCGCGGTCTGCTCGGCGGCGATCACCGCATATTCGGAGGTGACGACATCGACGCCTTCATCGGAGGAGGCGGTCGCATCGAGCAGCACGTTGCCGCTTTCGGCGTCGATCAGGCGATAGCGCGCGCGCAGGGTGCGACGTTCGCGGCTGACGCTGTTGTCGGTGCGGAGACCGAAGCCCCGGACCTGATCGTCGAGCTCGACTTCGAGGCGATAGCGCGCGGCGCTGGTGTCCTCGTTGCCGCGGTGCAGCCGGTCGTCGAGTGCGTTGCGCACCAGCCAGCCGTTCTTGCCCGCGATCGGCCCGACCGAAACCTCGCCGAGCAGGCTCGCCACCGGCCCGTGCGCGCCGCCGCCGTAGAGCGGTTGCAGCCCGCAGCCGGTCAGCGCCAGCAGCAGGGCAGTAATCTCCGGCCGCAGGCCGCAAGGCCAAACGGCCGCCCGCAGCGCCGTCAAGCGCGAGGAAAGCCAAGCGGACGGATGTCCGCGCCGGCGCTTGAGGCCGACAAAGCTCATGCGACGACGTTCACGAGGCGATCGGGCACGGCGATCACCTTCTTCGGCGCGGCGCCGGAGAGCAGGGCCTGCACCTTGGCACTGGCGAGCGCCATCGCTTCGAGCGCCTCGCGCGACGAGCCCTTGGGCGCGGTCAACGTATCACGCAGCTTGCCGTTGACCTGGATGGCGATCGTCACCTCGTCGTCGATGAGCAATGCCGGATCGACCACCGGCCAGGCGGCATCGGCGACGAGGCCTTCGCCACCGGCCTCGGCCCACATCTCCTCGGCGATGTGCGGCACCATCGGCGCGGCGAGCAGGATCAGGGTGCGCGCCGCCGTGGTGCGCGAAGCCGACGGCTGCGCCTTCTCGATCGCGCCGACCAGTTCGTAGAGCTTGGCCACCGCCTTGTTGAACGACAGGTCCTCGATATCGGTGGCGACGCCGGCGATCGTGCGGTGCAGCTTGCGATCGAGATCGGCGTCCGAACCCTCTCCGGGCCTAACCTTAGTAACCTTCCAGATCCGCTGCACGAAGCGCCCGGCGCCCTCGATGCCCGCCTCGCTCCACGGCAGATCGCGCTCGGGCGGCGAATCGGAGAGCATGAACCAGCGCACCGCGTCCGCGCCGTAGCGATCGACGATCGGCCCCGGATCGACGGTGTTCTTCTTCGACTTCGACATCTTCTCGACGCGGCCGACCGTCGCCGGCTCGCCGGTCGCAGTGACGATGCCGTTCGAGATCTCGGCCGGGCTCAGCCATGCGCCCGCCGAATCCTTATACGTCTCGTGCGTCACCATGCCCTGCGTGAACAGGCCGGTGAACGGCTCGGCGATGTCGATCTTGCCGATGCGCTGCAGCGCGCGCGTCCAGAAGCGGGCGTAGAGCAGGTGGAGGATCGCATGCTCCACCCCGCCGATATATTGGCCGACCGGCAGCCATTTCTCGGCGGTCAATTTGTCGAACGGCTTGTCCGCCGGCGCGCTGGCGAAGCGGATGAAATACCAGGAGGAATCGGCGAACGTATCGAGCGTGTCGGTCTCGCGCCGGGCGGGTTGGCCGCACGTCGGGCAATCGACATGCTTCCACGTCGGGTGGCGATCGAGCGGGTTGCCGGGGATGTCGAAGCTGACGTCCTCGGGCAGCACGATCGGCAGTCGGTCCTTCGGGACGCCGACCGGGCCGCAAGCCTCGCAATGGATGATCGGGATCGGCGTACCCCAGTAACGCTGGCGGCTCACCCCCCAATCGCGCAGGCGGAACACGGTGGTGCCTTCACCCCAGCCCCCGGCCTCGGCGCGCGCGACGACTTCGCTCTTCGCCTCCTCCGAACCCAGCCCGTCCAGGAAGCGCGAGTTGACCGCGACGCCGCCATTGGTGTCGGCCTCGTCGTGGATCGGCGCATCCTTATCCTCGGGCGTCCTGGCGACGACGCGGGTGACGGGCAGCATATATTTGCGCGCGAAATCGAGATCGCGCTGATCGTGGCCGGGCACACCGAACACGGCGCCGGTGCCATAATCCATCAGCACGAAATTCGCGACGAACACGGGCAGCTTCCAGCTCGGATCGAGCGGGTGCGTGGCCGAAAGGCCGGTATCGAAGCCCAGCTTCTCGGCGGTCTCCACCTCGGCGGCGGCGGTGCCGGTGCGGCGGCATTCCCCGATGAAGGCGGGCAGGCCCTCGATGGTCGCGGCCAGGCCTTGCGCCAGCGGATGATCGACCGACACGGCGACGAAGCTCGCGCCGAAGATCGTGTCCGGGCGGGTGGTGAAAACCTCGACCTCGGGCAGCGGGCCGCCGTCGAGCGCGAACTTGAAGCGCAGCCCCCTGGATCGGCCGATCCAATTGGCCTGCATCAGTTTCACCTTCTCGGGCCAATGTTCCAGCGCCGCCAGGCCGTCGAGCAGATCGTCGGCGAAGTCGGTGATCTTCAGGAACCATTGGCTGAGCTTGCGCCGCTCGACCGGGGCGCCCGATCGCCAGCCGCGTCCGTCGATCACCTGTTCGTTGGCGAGCACGGTCCTATCGACCGGATCCCAGTTCACGGCGCTTTCCTTGCGGAAGACGAGGCCGGCTTCGTACATGTCGAGGAACAGCGCCTGTTCCTGCCCGTAATAATCGGGCTCGCAGGTGGCGAGTTCGCGGCTCCAGTCGAGCGCGAAGCCGAGGCGCTTCAGCTCGGTGCGCATCGCGGTGATGTTGGCGCGGGTCCAGTCGCCGGGATGGACGCCCTTCTCCATCGCCGCATTCTCGGCGGGCATGCCGAACGCGTCCCAGCCCATCGGGTGGAGCACTTCGTAGCCGGTCATCCGCCGGAAGCGGGCGAGCACGTCCCCCATCGTGTAATTGCGGACGTGCCCCATGTGGATGCGCCCCGAGGGATAGGGAAACATCTCGAGCACGAAGCTCTTGGGCTTTTCGCTCGCGTCATCGGCATGGAAGGTGCCGCGCGCCTCCCACTCCGCCTGCCAGCGCGCGTCGGCGGATGCGGCGTCGAACCTTTCACTCATGGGATCGGCTGTCAGCCGCTGGCGCTGGTGTTGCGGCGCAGATCGCGCGCCTTCTGCAGGATGATCTCTTCCAGCTTCTGGTTGGTGCCGGCCTGCACCGCGCTATCGACCCACTGGCCACCCTGGCTGATCTGGCGCGCGGCCGAGACGCGCAGGGCGTCCGCCCGCAGTTCCTGATCGAGGATCGCGACCGAGACCTTCATCCGCTCGCCGGGCACCGCCGGGTTCACATACCATTCGGTGACGATCACGCCGCCGTTGGAATCGGTCGTCGCGATGGTCATGAACGACAGCGTGTCGAGCGCGGCGCGCCACAGATAGGCATTGGTGCCGATCGTGGTGATGCGCGCCGGCGCGAGCTGACGAACGGCCGGAACCTTGTTCTTATGGTGCGCACAGGCACCCACGCTGGCGCCAAGCGCGAGAACCAGGGCAAGAAGGGAGACACGGCGCATCGAATGACTTTCGGCAGAGATCAGCGGCGCCGTTATAGAAGCTCCCGCCTTACCCGCAAGCACGGCTGGTCGCGTTGCCGATGGCGATCCAGCTGCGCCGTATCGTGGGCCGGTGCGGCGATCCGCGGGAACGATCAATAAAACACCCGCATGTGGATAACCGGCAACAGACTGAAAAGATTCCGTCATCGATCTGGAACATAGGAGGCGCTGCATGGTAGGCGCTAGAACAGATAAGGGGATCGTTTCGTGAGTGCATGGGTACGCATGGCCGGAGTTGGGGGCGCGATCGCGCTTCTCGCCGGGGTGTGTCCGTCGTTGATCTTGGCGCCGGTCGCGGCCGCCAAGCCGCGTCATGTGCCGGTTTCGCGTCTCCAGCATATCGCCGTCGATCCCGCCGCCGGCTTCGGTTCGTTCACCCCCGCCGCGGCCGATCCGCGCCTTGCCGCCGCCTTCGCGCGTAGTGGGCTGGGGCTCGGCAATCCCGGTGGTGCTTTCCGTTTCACGCCATCGAACAGCAACAAGCGTCGCGCGATCACCGTCGCGATCCGCGCGCGGGCCGTCACCAAAGCCGATGCGGCCAAGGCATTGTCGCTGGCCAGCGCCGATATCGCACCCTCGGCCTACAGCCTCGGCCTTTCAATCGGCTGGAAACATTTCGCACTTTCGGGCGACGTCAGCAAACTCGATGGCGGGCTGCTCGAGGATCGCCACGAGGCGGCGGATCTGGGCGTCAGCTACAGCGGCAAGCGCTGGGCGACCAAGCTCGACGTCGCCGCCGCGCGCGTAACCGAAAATCCGCTGGTCGGCATCGATCAGAGCTGGTCGGTGGGCTTGGGCGGCACCTATATGCTGACCCACAATCTCGATCTGTCGGGCGGCATCCGCTACAAGACGCAACGCGATCAGTTCCAGTCGCTGCTCGACGACAAGCGCGACAGCCAGGCGGTGTATCTGGGAACGACCTTCCGCTTTTAGGCGCCTGAAGGCTTGATCCGGGCGCCGAGGATCGCCACCCTTGATCGCGACAACAAGGATCGCGAAGATGAAGGCATGGACGGCGCCGATCGCTTTGACGGCAATGCTCGCGGCGGCGCCCGCGCTTGCGCAGCCGGCGGGGCGCGCGGGCCTGTTCGCGGGCTGGAACGCCAAGACCCACGCCGCGCTGATCGTCACCGGTTCGCAAATCAGCGAGATCGTCGCACCCGGCGCTGCGCCGCATCCGCTTTCGCCCGAAACCGATGTCGCGATCGCCAGTTGGGCGCCGCGCAAGGGCGATGTTCTCGTGGTGGAGCGCGGTGGGCAATATTATATCCACGGCGATAGCGGCCTTGCCCTGCTGACCGACGGCAAGAGCCGCGCCACGTCGCCCACCTGGAGCCACGACGGCCACTGGCTCGCCTACACGTCCAACCGCGACGATCCCGACGAAGGTCTTCACATCGTCGATCCCCGGGATGCGAAAAGCGATCGTCTGGTGGCGCAGGTGAAGGGATCCGGCTGGTCGGTGCGCGATTTCACCGCCGATGGCACCAGCGCGGTCGTTGCGCATCGCCTGTCGCCGACGAGAACCGCGTTTTTCTTCATGGACGTGGCGAGCGGCGCGATGCGGCCGATCGGCAAGCCGGCGGCCTATGACGATGCGCGCTTTTCTTATGACGGCGTGCTGTGGGCGACGCTGGCCGGGCGGCTCGGCATGATCGATTTCGGCAGCGGCCTCTTCACCCCTGTCGCGCTGGACAGGAATGGCATCGGCGCGTTCGATGTGTCGCTCGACGGCAAGTTCGTCGCTTACGTCGCCGCCGGTACGCTGAAACTGCTCGATACGCGCACCGGCGAATCGCGCTCGGTTCCGGCCGTTCCCACTGGCAAGATCGATGACCTGCATTTCGCGGCAGGCGGTGCGCTGGGTTTCAGCGTCGCCGGCACCGATCTCTACGCACTCGATCCCGCGACGATGGCGGTCACACGCTGGCACTGAACTTGGTCTCCGCGGGTTCACGGCCCGTTCAACGCCGCCCGAGCACCGCCCACCGCATGAAATTCCTCGCCCCCCTCGCTTTGCTCCTCGCAACCCCCGCGCTCGCCACTCCCGCCTCCGACATTGCCGCGGTGCAGGCACATCTGCGCGCCGTCACCAGCATGACCGCAGATTTCGCCCAGACCGACGGCAACGGCCGGACCCGCACCGGCGCGCTGACGCTCAAGCGGCCCGGCAAGGTCCGCTTCCAATATCAGCCGAGCGTACCGTTGCTGATCGTCGGCGATGGCAAGGCGCTGACCATGATCGATTATTCGGTGAAGCAGGTCTCGCGCTGGCCGATCGGCGAATCGCCGCTGGCGGTGCTGCTCGATCCTTCGAAGGACATCGCGCGCTACGTCCAGGCCATCCCCGGCCCGCCGGGGCGGCTGCTCGTCCAGGGCCGCGATCCCAAGCACCCCGAATTCGGGACGATCACCATCGGCTTCACCCGCGATCCCGCCGCACCGGCGGGGCTGCTGCTCGCGGGCTGGACGGTGGTCGATGCGCAGAACAATGCCTCCAGCGTGATGCTGTCGAACCAGCATTTCAACGTGCCCGTCAGCGACAAGGCGTTCCTCTGGCGCGATCCGCGACCGACAAATCGCGGGCACTGAGCGCGTGTTCATTCCCGCGTAAGGAAAGTGCGCGTAGAGGCGTTCGTGCGGTCGCGGAGCCGTTCCCGGAATTCCCCCCTGTTGTCCGGGACACGATCTGCGACTTGCCTGAGCCGAAAAAGCCAGGTCGGCCCTCGCTCCATGCCCCCGGAGCGGGGGCCTTTCCATTTCTGAAGAGCCTCAGGCGCCGGCGCAGGCATCCGCCTGCTTGGCTATCCTCGCCGCTGCGCGGGTCCGGGCGGCCGTTCGCATCGCCACTCAGCGCCGGGATGACGATAGTAGGGCGCGCTATGTCGCCCTTCGCTGGCAATGCCGGCCTGCCGTCGCTACATCGCCCGCGATGACGCTCAAGATCGCCTCGTGGAACATCAATTCGGTGCGCGCGCGGATCGGGATCGTCGAGCGGTTTCTGAAAGAGCAGAAGCCGGACGTGCTCTGCCTGCAGGAAACCAAAGCGGCGGACGACGTCTTCCCTGCGCAGCCGTTCCGCGAATGGGGCTATGTCCACCAGCGCCTCCACGGCCAGCGCATGCACCACGGCGTCGCGATCCTCAGCCGCGTACCCCTCGAGGATGCCGACGACAGCCACTGGCGTTACGATTGGCAGGACAATGGCGAGGCGCGCCATGTCGGCGTACGGCTGCTGCTGCCTTCGGGCGGCAAGTTCCGGCTCGAGAATGTCTATGTTCCCGCCGGTGGCGACGTGCCCGATCCGGCGGTGAATCCGAAGTTCGCGCAGAAGCTCGCCTTCGTCGGGCGGATGATCGAATGGGCGAAATGCCTTTCCGAACCCACGTTGGTGGTTGGCGATTTCAACATCGCGCCGCTGCCGTCGGACGTGTGGAATCACAAGGCGCTGCTCGATGTCGTCAGCCATACGCCGGTCGAGGTCGATCTGCTCGACCAGCTCAAGGCGGCGCATGACTGGGTCGATCTCGGCCGCCATTTCTATCCGGCGCCGGCGCGCCTTCACACCTGGTGGAGCTATCGCTCCCCCGATTGGACGGTGAACGATCGCGGGCGCCGGCTCGATCATATGTGGGCCTCGAAGGCGCTGGCCGATCTGGCCACGGCGCACATTGTCCACGAACCCTGCCGCAACTGGCTGAAACCTTCGGATCACGTCCCCCTCGTCACCGAGTTCGCGGTGTGAAGGACGCACGCGATGCGGCGCGGGCGATCGATGCCCTGCGCCGCGGCTGGCCAATCACGATCGTCGGGGAACGCGGCGCGCTGACCCTGCTGGCGATCGAGACGACCGACGATGCCCGCCTCGCCGATTTCGATCCCGATGGCAGCGCCGACGTCCTGCTGTCGGCCGAGCGTACCGCGACGCTCAAGCTCGCCAACCAGCGCGAGGCCGCGACACCGGGCCATCCGGTCGCGGTCAAGCGTGTACCATGGCTCGATCTGCCGGCGGCGGTGGCGCTCGCCGATCCGGCCGGCGATCTCGCCCATCCGTTGCAGGGGCCGTACCGCACCCGTTCGCTGACCGAGGAGGAGGCGGGAGCCGCTGCCTTGTCGCTCGCCCGCCTTGCCGGGCTGCTGCCGGCCTTCTTCGTGCGGGCCGGCGAAGGCGGCGACGTCACCGTCAGCGTCGCGGCAATCGAGGCATTGCAGGATCCCGCCGTCCTCGCGATCGTGACCCGCGCCCATCTGCCGACGGCGGTCTCCGAAACCGCCGAGATCGTCGCCTTTCGTGGTCCCGCCGATGCCGGCGAGCATGTCGCGCTGGTGATCGGCGCGCCGGACGGTCAACCCCCGCTCGTCCGCCTACACAGCGAATGCCTGACCGGCGATGCGCTCGGCAGCCTGAAATGCGATTGCGGCCCACAACTCGACGAGGCGCTGGCGCAGATCGCGGCGAGCGGCTGGGGCATCCTGCTGTATCTGCGGCAGGAGGGGCGCGGCATCGGCCTCGTCAACAAGCTGCGGGCTTATGCGCTGCAGGATCAGGGCTTCGATACCGTCGATGCGAATCTCCGGCTGGGCTTTGCGATCGACACGCGGGATTTTGGGGTAGCAGCGGCGATGCTGCGTTTGCTCGGGCAGTCGAAAGTCCGGCTGCTCACCAACAATCCCGCCAAGGTCGAAGGCCTGTCGTCGGCGGGGATCGAGGTGGTCGAACGGCTGCCGCTCAAGCTGCCCTCGAACCCGCACAACGATCATTATCTCGCGGTGAAGCGCGATCGGACCGGCCACTTCCTGTGAACCTCCACGTCGATGCCGCTGCACACACACTGTACGCCGATGACCGGATCATCGCCTGCGGTATCGGCCGCTCGGGCGCCCTTCCCGCAGCCGACAAGCGCGAGGGTGACGGCGCCACGCCGCTCGGGCGTTGGCCGATCCGCGCGGTTCTGCTGCGGCCGGATCGCGTCGCGGCTCCGTCCACGGCCTTGCCGTGGCGCTGGCTGCGCTCCGACGACGGCTGGTCGGACGACCCCGTCGACCCCGCCTACAATCGCCCCGTCCGCCATCCCCATGGCCACTCGGCCGAACGGCTGTGGCGCGAGGACGAACTGTACGACGTCATCGTCGTCCTCGGTCATAACGATGCCCCGCCGCAGCCGGGCCGCGGCAGCGCGATCTTCCTGCATTGCTGGAGGGAAGGCGCCCCGACCGAAGGATGCGTAGCGATCGAAAAGCGCGAACTGCTGGCGCTGCTGCCGCGGCTGAGGCGCGGCGACCTCGTGGAGATCGCCTAGCCTTCGCAGATCAATGCGGCGGGGTCTGAACCCCCGTCGTGGCCGCGTTCGTTCCCGTCGTCGTCGAACTGGTCGAGGCAGATGCGCCGCCGCTCGCCGAAGTGCCGCCCGTGCGGCCGCCGGTCGTTCGCGTTGCGGATGGTGCGTTCATCATCCCCATCGCGCTGGTGCCGCCGGTCGCGCCGCTGCTCGCCCCGGTCGTCGATGATCCGCCGGGCGAGGACAGGGTGAGCCCGCTGCCGCTGGCGGCGCTGCCAGCAACCGCGCCGGTGTTTCCCATGCTGCCCGAACTGCTCGACGTTCCGCTGCGCAGCAGGCTGCCGGCAGTGCCGCCCGCCGGATTGGCGCCGGGCGATCCCGTCGTGCCAGCGGTCGCGCCTACCGTGCCCGTGCCACCTGCAGCCGCACCGCCGCCCGAGGATTGTGCTGCGGCAGCCGTGGCGGCGAGCAGGGCGGCGCCTAGAATCAGGGAGTTACGCATGTCGATCATCCTTCGAAAGGGTGATCAACCAACGCACGGGGGCGGGCGGCGGCTCCGCCTCAGGCGAGCCGTTCGGGCACTTCCAGCGCTTCCTCGACCAGGGTCGTCTCGGGCGCCATCGCCTCCCAGGGGAAGACGAACCAGCTCTTGTCGGTCGCGCGATCGATCGTGCGGGCGCGATAATCGACCGCGGCGGGCGAGCGGCTGTTGTTGATCAGCACCGCGACGCGAAGGTTTTCCGCCGCGCCACCGTGGGCGAGGATCGCGCCGCGCAGGGTGGCGATCGTCTTCCCCGAATCGTTGATGTCGTCGATCAGCAGGATGCGAATGCCCTCGCGGGTCTGCGCAGCGAGCTTCGCCAGCAATTCATCGGTGAAGCCCGGCACCCCCGAACTGTGATCGACCGAGAGAAGCGAGATGCCCGTCCGGTGCGACAGATAAGCGCCCGGCACCAGCCCGCCCCGCCCGATGCCGACGATATGATCGGGCTGCCAGTCGCTCGCCTCGATCGCGGCGGCGATCGCCTGCACATCGGCGACGAATTGTTCGTAGGGGATCGGGACGAGAAGTGGCGCGGCCATGTCGGCCCCTTAGCGGGCGGCGGCGAAGGCGTCGATATCGGCGATGTGCGCCGTTACGGCAGCATCGGGCAGGAAGGAGCCGAGGAAGCTGTTGCGGGCGAGCGTCGCCATTTTCTCTTCGTCGAGCAGCGGCGCCACCGCGCGATAATTGTCGAGGATGTAGCCACCGAAATACGCCGGATCGTCCGAGTTGATCGTCGCGCGCAAACCGAGGTCGAGCATCTGCGCGATCGGATGGCCGGCGAGATCGTCGACCACACACAATTTGTGGTTCGAGAGCGGGCAGACCGTCAGCGTCATCGCTTCGCGCGCTAGCCGGGTGACGAGGGCGGGGTCTTCCAAGCTGCGGTTGCCGTGATCGAGCCGGTCGATCGCCAACAGGTCGAG
>CAXTMT010000041.1:2151-3401 GCA_964245355.1 uncultured Sphingomonadaceae bacterium | reverse complement strand
CAGGTCGAGCGCTTCGTGGATATAGGCCGGCGGCCCTTCCTCGCCGGCATGGGCGACGCGCTTCAGCCCGGCGGCACCGGCGGCGGCGAAGACGCGGGCGAACTTGCTCGGCGGATGGCCGAGCTCGGACGAGTCGAGGCCGACGGCGGCGATCTGATCCAACCACGGCTCGGCCGCCTTGAGCGTGACGAACGCATCTTCCTCGTCGAGATGGCGGAGGAAGCAGAGGATGAGTTGTGAGGTGACGCCCAATTGCGCCTGCGCCGCCGTCATGCCGGCGAGTAGCCCGTCCACCACCACCTGAAACGGGATGCCGCGCGCGGTGTGGGTCTGCGGATCGAAGAAAATCTCCGCATGCTTCACCCCGTCTGCGGCCGCGCGGCGGAAGTAAGCGAGGGCGAGATCGTGAAAATCGCGCTCGGTATGGAGCACCGCGGCTCCCTGATAGTAGATGTCGAGGAAATCCTGGAGGTTCGCGAAACTGTAGGCCGCGCGCACCGCCTCCACTGAGGCGAAGGGAATGGAGACGTGATTGCGGTGTGCCAGCGCGAACATCAGCTCGGGTTCCAGGCCGCCTTCGATATGGAGGTGAAGCTCGGCCTTGGGCAGGCCCTTCAAGAAGGCGTCGTCCATCGCACTATCCGGCAAATCGGGGGAGGATTCGCACTTAAACGCAGGTGGTGGCGAAAGGCCACCGCCCTTGCGCCCTTATTGCCAGTGTTTTTCATTGGCGGGTGCGTCGCCCGCTCGCCCGCGCCGATCGCTATACCCCCGCCAGCGCATCTCACGGCTCTGGTCCTCGATGCCGACGATCCGATCATCGAGGTCAGGCTCGGCGACATGCCGCTGCGGCTCCGGGTCGATCCGGCGCAATGGGATGTGGTCGAACTCAATCCCGATGCGGCGCGGCGGCTCAGGCTCGTGTGGCAGGGGCAACGCGATATCCAGATCGGGCGGGTGACGCTGTCCGGACGCTGGGCCGAGACGACCCTCGCCGTGCAGGGGCAGACGGTGCCCGTGGTGGTCGCGGAACATGGCCGCGTCGCCGTGACCGAAGCAGACGGGATCGTCGGGCCGGATATCATGCCCTTCGCGACGATCCACTGGCGGAGGGCAGGCGCGCCGCCGCCGAGCGACGGCCTCACCCTGCCGCTGACGATCGGTGGCCCGACCGGCCTCACCGCGACCCCGCCCGGACTACCCCTGCCGGTGCGGCTGCGCTTCACGCTGATGCGCGATCGGTCCGAGGC
>CAXTMT010000041.1:0-2141 GCA_964245355.1 uncultured Sphingomonadaceae bacterium | reverse complement strand
GTCCGAGGCGACGGCGGCGGCGGGTTCGCTCCTCGCCCAGCGTTATGGCGCGCGGTTCGAGGGCGATGAGGCGCCGTTGCCGGTGCTGTTCCGCATCGATCGGCCGGCACGAACGCTGCGCTTCGATCGGGCGCCATTGCTCGCGGGCTTTCGCTTTCCCAGCGTCGCGGTGCGGATCACCGATTTCCGCGGCGACAATCCGCTGCCCGCCGACCCGATCGCCGCCGACGAGATCGTCGTATCCGCTGCGGACCATCCCCAGCCCGCACAGGCGTGGGTGACGCTGGCGCGCGATCGACTCTCGCGCTGTGCGGAGATCGTCTATCGGGCGGTTCCGCGAACGCTGACCCTGAACTGCGCGTTCGATCGCTGAAACCCGCGGTTCGCGGCGATTCAGCAGAAATATCTGGAAGCGCGCCACGGGCTTCCTATCTGTGTGATGCGCCCGGTGTGTGACTCCCTTCACCCAGGGCGCGTGAGCAGCAGCCTCAGGCGCCGCTCAAACGACGGGCCCGGCCTCCCCCCTTTCGGCCGGGCCCGTTTCGTTTGCCGCTCATCCGCATGCCCGAAAGCTGCAATGTCGTAACATTACGGAAATGCTCCGGCGACGCGACGCGCCGATTCCCGCTTCTCGCAAGGAGCTGCTGCATGGCGACAAAGCTGAAGATCGAGACCTTTGTCTGCGCCGATGGGCAGCATCAGGCGCGCCGCGTACCGATCCGTGCGACCAGCGGCGAGATCGAGACGACCTGCAAGGTCTGCGGTTGCGTCCTCAAGCGCACACTGGCGACGCGGCGCTGGTATTATTCCGGGCCGCTTTCCTGACCCCTCTATCGTCATCCCGGCCTGCGCCGGGCTGACGGCGTCCAGGCTTCGGTTAAGCCTTCCGCAAAAGCCGCGCCCCGCGCCACATAGCCCGCCGCACTCACCCGCAGCGTCGCCTTTTCCTCCGCGCTCAGCTCGCGCACCACCTTGGCCGGCGCGCCCATGATCAGGCTGCCGGGCGGGAAGGTTTTGCCCTCGGTCACCAGCGCGTTGGCGCCGACCAGCGAGTCCGTGCCGATCATTGCGCGGTTGAGGATGGTGGCGCCCATGCCGATCAGCACATCGTCGGCGATGGTGCAGCCGTGGAGGATCGCCTTGTGGCCGATCGTCACGCGCGCGCCGATGGTGAGCGGTACACCGGGATCGCTGTGCAGCACGGCGCCATCCTGGACGTTGCTGTCGTCACCCACCGTGATCGCACTGTTGTCGGCGCGGATGACGGCGCCGAACAGCACCGTCACCCGCGCGCCCAGCACCACCTCGCCGATCAGATCGGCCGAGGGGGCGACCCAGCTCCCGTCTCCGATGGTCGGCCGACGGCCGTCCATCGCATACAAGGTCACTCGGCGCTCCAGTGGATGTCGATCGCCTGCTCGGCCTCGGCCAGTATGCGGCCGATCGGGGTCTTGGACGAGGCGCCGTCCTCGATCGCCTGCTCGAGCAGCGCTTTCTTCTTCTCGCCGGTAATCGCGATCAGCAGCGAGCGGGCCGAAAGAATCGCCGCCTTGGTCATCGTCACGCGCGCGACCGGCGCTTCCTTGGGCAGCGGATCGGGCATCACGCCTATGGCGCGCCGGGCTTTGGGGGCGTCGAGCGCCGCTTCCATGTCCGGTCCGGGCAGGATCGAAGCGGTATGGCCATCTTCGCCCATGCCGAGCAGCAGCACATCGGGCGGCCAGCTCACATCCTGCAGGCGCGCATCGGCGGCGGCGCCGGCCTGTTTGTAATCGGAACCGCCGGCGCACAGTGGCAGCACACGCGCACCTTTCGGCAGGAAGATCTTCGCCAGCATCGCGACGTTCGACAGCGGATCCTGAACGTCCACCACCCGGTCATCGACCGGGATGATCGTCACATGCTTCCAGTCGAGCTTCTGCTTGGCGAGCTTTTCGTACGCCGCGATCGGGGTTCTGCCGCCCGAGAGCGCCACTACCGCCGAGCCCCGCGCGTCGAGGGCGCTTTCGATGATGAAGCCGATGTCGCCGGCTACTGCATCGACGAACTCGTCCTGCTCCTCATATTCCCACCATTCGACTTCGTCGCTCATGTTCGCTTCCTTATTCTGGAGCCCCTCCCCTTCAGGGGAGGGGTTGGGG
>CAXTMT010000040.1:0-15778 GCA_964245355.1 uncultured Sphingomonadaceae bacterium | reverse complement strand
CATCGTCCGCGATGGCAAGGTGATCGGGCGCGGCTGGACCCAGCCGGGCGGCCGCCCCCATGCCGAAGCGATGGCGCTGGCGCTGGCCGGCGATATCGCAGGTGGCACAGTGTATACGACGCTGGAGCCGTGCGCGCATGAAAGCCCACGAGGTCCGGCCTGCACCGCTCTGCTGCTGGCGGCAAAGCCGGCGCGGATGGTGGCGGCGCTCGAAGATCCTGATCCCCGAACGACCGGCAAGGGATTCGCCAAGTTGCAGGCGGCGGGGATTGCCGTCGAGATCGGGCTGTTGGCTGCCGAGGCGCGGTGCAGCATGGCCGGCTTCCTCACCCGCCGCCGCCTCGGTCGCCCCCACGTCACCCTCAAGCTCGCCACTTCGCTCGACGGGCGCATCGCGCTGCCTGACGGGCGCAGCCGCTGGATTACCGGTGAGGTGGCGCGGGCGCATGCGCATCTGGAGCGGGCGCGGGCCGATGCGATATTGGTCGGTCGCGGGACGTATGAGGCCGATGCGCCGAAGCTGGATGTGCGCCTGCCGGGGCTGGAAGACCGCAGCCCGCGCCGCCTGATCCTTACTTCTACCCCGGTGAAAGCCGGGGTAGAAGAATGGGAAACGATCGTGGCCCCCGAAGCCATCGCTACCCTCGACACCGTCGATCACCTCCTCATCGAAGGCGGTGCCGGCGCGGCGGCGGCGTTCCTCCACGCCGATCTGGTCGATCGCCTCCTGCTTTACCGCGCCCCGATCCTGATCGGCGAAGGCCGCGCGGCGATCGGCGACATCGGTCTCGCCGATCTTTCCGGGGCGCATGGCCGCTGGCACCGCACCGACAGCCGGACGCTTGGCAGCGACCGGCTCGAAGTCTACGAACGCCCCTAATGTTCACGGGCATCATCACCGACGTCGGCACCGTCGAAGCGGTCGAGCATCGCGGCGATCTGCGTGTGCGGATCGGCACGACGTACGACACGGCCGCCGTCGATATGGGCGCGTCGATCGCCTGCTCGGGCGTGTGCCTGACCGTGGTCGACAAGGGGCCGGGCTGGTTCGCGGTCGATATCTCGGGCGAGAGCGTCAAGCGCACCGCCAAGGGGCTTTGGAACGAAGGGCAAAGGCTCAATCTGGAGCGCGCGCTGAGGGTGGGCGACGAGCTCGGCGGGCATATCGTCACCGGCCATGTCGATGGCGTCGGCACGATCGTCGGCGTCTGCCCCGACGGCGATTCGCTCAAGGTCGGCATTTCGGCGCCACAAGCACTCGCGCCTTATCTCGCCGCCAAGGGATCGATCACCGTCGACGGTATCTCGCTGACCGTCAACGAAGTCGCCGACCAGAGCGACGGCACCACCCATTTCGCGCTCAACATCATTCCGCACACCGCCGAGGTCACGACCTTCGATGCGCTGGCGGTGGGCCGCGAAGTGAATCTCGAGATCGACGTGCTGGCCCGCTACCTCGGCCGCATGGAACAGTTGCGGAAGGTTTAATATGGCCCGGTTCCTGATCGTCGAGGCGCGCTTCTACGACCATTTGAACGACCTGCTCCTCGAAGGCGCGCGCGCTGCGCTGGAGGCGGCCGGCCACAGCCACGAAACGATCACCGTGCCCGGCGCGCTGGAGATTCCGGCGACGGTGGCGCTGGCATCCGAGACGGGGCGCTACGAAGGCTATGTCGCGCTTGGCGTCGTGATCCGGGGCGAGACCTATCATTTCGAGATCGTCGCGGGCGAAAGCGCGCGCGGGCTGATGGCGCTGAGCCTCGACGGGCTGCCGATCGGCAACGGCATCCTGACCGTGGAGAATGAAGCCCAGGCGCTGGCGCGCGCGCGGCGCACCGAGAAGGACAAGGGCGGCGAAGCGGCCAAGGCGGCGATCGCCATGCTGGAATTGAAGGGGCGGTTTTCTTAGCCTTTTCTTCTTCATGATGCTGACGGAGGTCGGCATCCATCAGCACGTCCGGGCGACCGAGGGGACCTTGGAACGGCTTCTCGATCGGACCCGTGAAGAATATCAAGGTGCGGCTCGACCTCGACAGCGTCTTCGACAAGAGCGCGCGTGCCTTCCTCTCACCGACGGTGACCGGCGACGGCCTGTTCCGTCCGCTCAATCCGCGGACGTTCCAGGCCACCATCTCGGTTGGCTTGTAGGACGAGGCGTTTGCGATCCCTCGTTGACTTTGACTGTTGGCGCTCCATCCGGAGCGCCGAGCGGGCATGCCCTGCCATGCCTAAGCGGAGCTAAGATCGAGCGTGGCGCCTTGCTCGTGGCCAAGCAGCGCGGTGATTCGCTTGCTTTACGGGGCGAAACGGGCATTCTTCGCTGCGATCGAGGCGGGAGAGCGGTGATGCCCCAACATGCCGAAGCCAAGCGCGACGCATCGCTCCAGGCGGCGCAGCGCCAACGATCCCCGGCCCAGCGATTCCCAGCCACGCCCACGCCGCTTTCCGAACGGCTGAACGGCAGCCCGTCGCGCGCGGTGATGCAGGCGATGGCAGCGATCCTAGCCAGGGCGCCGGCGGTGCAGCGGATGGAGGGCGCCGGAAGAGCGCTCGCAGCACACACGCCGAACCGGACCGGTCTGCCTGACGGCCTGAAAGCTGGGGTGGAGGCGCTATCCGGCATATCGATGGACGACGTGCGAGTGCATCGTAATTCGTCGAAGCCGGCGGCGTTGCAGGCACACGCCTATGCCCAGGGAAGCGACATCCATCTGGCGCCCGGGCAGGAACGCCATCTGCCGCATGAGGCATGGCATGTCGTCCAGCAGAAGCAGGGGCGGGTGGCGGCGACGCGGCAGCTGATGGCAGGAACGCCGATCAACGACGATGCCGGGCTGGAGCACGAGGCGGACGTGATGGGCGGGCGGGCAATCAGCCTGGCGCCCGATCGGTCCGATAGCTTTCGTTCGCTTCGGGCAAGCTATGCGCCGGCCTTCGCCGCCCCGGCGCAGCGCACGACGATCGTCATCGGGTATCAGGAGGGCGATACGATGTATAACGCATCCCTCAACGGCCTCACTGCCCCTCACCCGGTCTACTATTTCACGAACAGCGGCGAGCATCTCCCGGCAGGTCCTTCATCGACGATCGGACTGACCCTCGCACCCGGCACCGACACCACCAAGATCCATGTCATCGGACACGGCAGTCCCGGAAAGCTCGCGTCGCTGGACCTTCCCGTCTTTCTGCGGAATCTCGATGAGCTGGCGAGCAGCGGAGCGATCGCCTCGGTCCATACCAGGGACGTCACCGAGGTTCGGCTCGGCGTCTGTTATGCGATGATGCGCGAGGACGGCGCCAGCGAGTCCGTGGCCCTTCAGATCGCGCGGTGGTTACAGTCGAAAGCCGATTCCGCGATCGATCAGCAGGTCAAGCTGGTGGCGGGCTATACCGCGAACAGTGGTGGCGAGTTTGCGGCGGAGAGGCCTTCGCTCGAGCCCCTCGACACGCAATCGACCATCGATGTCCAATATTTCCAGCTCTACCTCTTCTATGCCGCCAAGGCGAAGCTTACCGAAGCCGGTTTGTACAAGCATCGCGAGGTCCGAGACGCGCTGAAGGATGAATATGAGTCCGCGGCGAGCGAAATTCCGGATCAGATCGTCAAGATAGCCCCGGTCCCGCCGTGGGAGGATCGCAGCCGGACGATGCCCGAGGAGCATATGGTCGGCGCCACGGGAGTCGTCGGGAGCGCCCCTCTGCATCCTGGCTATACGGTAGCGAGTGTGACCACGGCGAATTTTCAAGATTTTCCTCGCCGGTTGATCCTCTTCGAGAGCCTGGAGACGGTAGCGGACGAGGTCCGGGAAATCCTTGCGGATGCGGTCGATGCCCTGGTTGCCAAATGCGGGAAAGCCGTGCCGCCTGTCGTCGAAGCGCCCACCGGCTGGGGAGCGGGATTTGCTGTCTCGGGCGCAACATTCGGCGGGGGCGTGGCGTCGCCGGCCGCCTCGGGCCAGCCGATAGGGTTCGGGTTCGGCTTCGGCTTCGGCGCCCCCACCGGATCGGTAACCGGCTTCGGCTCCACGAGCGGCGCTCAGCACGTGCCGGGCGGTGTCACGTTCGGCTCTGGATCGAGCACCTTTACGTTCGGAACACAGCCGCCTGCGGAAAGCGAATCGAAGAAATCGGATGACGACTAGGGACTTGGCGAAGCGACTTCGAGCCCGACAATGGTGATGATTCACCCTGAGAGAAGGACGTGACCATGAGCGACTATGCCGAGCGTCTACGTCCGACGCGGGCCGGGACGGGCCACGATCCGGCCGCAGCAAGGCTCCGTGCCAATGGAGCATTTTCGAACGGCGCGCCGGTGCAGGCGTTCGGAGCGGCCGCCGCGGCGCTTGTCGGGGCACCCGCGGTGCAGCGGCTGCGCGGGGCTGCGGCCGCGATAGCGCGCCCCGCGGCTTCGCCCGCCATATCCGGGACGAGGCCGGTGCAGCGCTTAGTCGCTGGGGTCGACGCCTTACTGAATGCGCATAGTGCGGCGGATCCTCGGCTGGTCACGGTGCCGGCGTATTTAAACGCGATCAGCGACATATTGACCATGGTCAATGTGCCGCATCGTTTCGGCGGAAGCCTCGCCGCGCGCTTGCAGGGAGCCCGCCGCGTTCCACGCGATATCGATCTGGAGGTGGAAAACGGCCCGGATGTCGCCACCGCCTATCATAATCTGCTGCAGGCCAACGGGGTGACGTATACGTACCAAGGAGTCACGGTGCTGTTCCATACAGCGGCGCAAGGGCTCCATCCCAATCTCCATGGCGGCCTGAATCTGACGATGACGGACCAGGGCGGAAGCACCCAAACGGTATTCGTCGATATCTCCAATGAAAACGCACCTCAATTCGTCGGGGGTGTGCAGTCGCCTCAACAGCGCGGCGTCAATCCGGGGATGGGCAGCCTGGTCACCGCGCCCGAGCTGGTCATGAATTATGTCCGCCGCGCGCTGACCAATCCGCAGCGATCAGCCCAAGCCGTCGATCACCAGCAGATCGCGCAGCTTCTTCACAGCGCGGGATTCAATCCGATGGATCCCGTGCATGTCCAGCAATTGCACACGCTGGTCCTCAACACGTTCGATCCGCCAAATCAGCAGGCCGCGCTGAATTATCTGGGCGCGGTTATCAATTACGCAATGGCCAATCCGCAAACGCTTCAGGCCGAGTCCTAGGACGAATCGCGATGCAGCGCGGCCAGATCATCGAGCTCGGCACGAACGAGATTTTCGCGTGAGCGGGCCGCACGGCGAGCGACCGCCCGATATCGTTACTTTCCCGTAAGGGGCTTTGCCACTCGCGGCGGTCGGACGTGGTCGAGTTTTGCACAGAATGACTAAAAACGTCGTTGACTCATGACGTTTTCTGTCGATACTCGTGGCGATATGGATCTTTTGAGTAATACCCTTCAGACCATATGTGATCTTGCTAACTCATATCTGAACAATATCGATCCGAGGCAGGATGCCTGGATCGCGTTAACGAGTATGGTTGACCACGATGGCTCCTTGAACAAGGGCACTCGCGGCAAGATTGTCATGGCCGTTTATAATATCACGCGCGAGGCATTCGCGAGCAGTTATAGTCCGGCGTTGCTGGGAGGGGCAGGAATAAGTGGTTCGACAGGACTGCCGATCGTCGCACCGCCGCTTTACCTCGACGTGCATCTGATGTTCATGGCGAACTTCACCGAGAAGACCTATCCGGATGGGTTAGCGGCATTGTCTCGATTGATCGGATATTTCCAGCAGACGCCGGTTTTCAATCTCCAGAATGCCCCTGGATTATCGCCCGAGATCGATCAACTAACGCTGGATTTCGAAAACCTTTCGCCGGTCGACGTCAATTACGTGATGGGCATGCTCGGCACCCGCTATCTGCCGAGCGCCTTCTATCAGCTACGGATGATCCCCTTCGTCTCGACGGCGATGCAGGCGCGGACCTATCCAGTGGCCGGCCACCACGTATCGAGCACCAACGCATGACCGTGGGCGGGGACAAGCCTGCGGCGCCCCGCGACGGTTTGGTGACGCTGTTCACCGTCCAGTTCCGCCACGATTATTATAACGCCGCCGACGGACTGTGCCGCGACATTATAGCCGTGCCGACCGATGATTCGGCCGCCTTCATGAAGCGGATCGGCATCTCCACGGTCCAGCAGGACGACGGGTTCAGCGTGGTCATCCCGCAGACGCGCGTGCCGGCGATGATCGACGCCGTCGCCCGGGATTATGGCTCGGGAGCGGCGGGGGGCGGCTATTGGTCGCGGCTGACGTTCCTGCTGCTGCTCAACAACGATGGCTTCGTCGGCATCACCGCCTGGCCGATCGACACCAGCCCGACCCGGCAGGCGCTCTTTGCCGACACTATCGATGTCGGTCGCAAGAAGACCGGTTTCCAGCTGGGTGGCGCGGACGGGCTGGGCGCGGATGCCCTGCGGCCGACGACCAACGGGACGATCGCGCTGCCACCGACCGTTTCCGGAACGGTGACCGTCTTCGATATCAGCGGGCAGCCCGTCGCGACGGTCGATACGGATCGCGACATGCCGGCTACCCTCAGCTTCGCGGGGCTCCCCTATGATCGCTATACGATCGAAGCGATGCCGGCAGCCGCTTATGCCGGGCCGCCGGAGGTGGTCTACGTACCCCCTGCACCGCGTGCGATGGGCATGATCGATCTGCTGCTCGCCCGGCCGGACGCAACCACGGGCCTGCCCTCCGCCTTCCCACTCTCGGCGCTGCCGGCGCCACCGCCCCCCGGGCTGGCCGCCCGGCCGATCGTGCCCAAAACCGTTCGGCTGGTCGCGCAATTCGCCGCACGCGAGACATATTGGCAATATTACGTCGTGCCACAGTCCGCCGGCGCCCTGCACGACGATCTGACGATCACCGGCAAGGGCACCAAGTTCCGCAAGTCCGCCGATCTGTTGCCGAACGGCGATGCGGCGGTGCTGTTCTCGGCCATCTCGCCGCTGCCGCTGCGCCAACGCCCCACGCATGCCTTCGCCCTCGGCGGACGACGCCTGGCGAGCAATGGCGGCACCAACGACATCACTGTCGCCGCGCTGCCTGCGGCCCCAGCCATGCCGGTCTGGCCGGCAGCCAACGACCCCCTCGCCGGCACATCCGAAATCTTCGTCTACGTCTGAATAACAATCTTCTTCCTTCTGACCGCCTGCAGCCGAAAGGACGTCCCCGATGACGATCGTTACGAGCACGAGCTCCTACCTCAACCGCAAGACTCCCGGCGTCTACGTCACCGAGATCGAGGCCTTCGGCACCGGCATCGTCGGGGTACAGACGGCGGTGCCTATCTTCGTCGGCTACACCGAATTCGCGGGTGATCCGACGACCGGCAAACCGCTCTACAACGTGCCGACGCCGATCTCCTCCATGATCGACTACGCCCAGTATTTCGGCGGCCCGGCGCCTGCCGATTATGTCGTCACGGTGCAGCAGAACCCGAGCCCGCCTTCCGGCGGCAGCGGCAGCGGCAGTAGCGGATCGAGCCAGATCGCGGACGCGCCGACGCCCAGCTTCTATGCCAATTTCACGGGCGCCAACGGCGCCGTGGCGATGACCCCCTTCCTGCTGGAACCCAAGACGATCCCCGGTGAGGTCACCCAGTTCAATCTCTACTGGTCGATGATGGCCTTCTTCGCGAACGGCGGCACGACCTGCTACGTCGTCTCGGCCGGCAGCTATTGGCCGAACGAAACGCCGACCACGACCCCCGACCCCGCGGTGTTTGCCAGCAGGCCGCTGGAGAGCATCCAGGAAGCGGCGCTCGAAGAGGCTCTCGGCAAGGCGGGCTACGCCATCGGGCCGACGATGACTGTCATCCCTGAGGCCTGCCTGCTCGACGACGCCGATTATGGCAAGCTCGTCCAGACCATGTTGACCCAAGCCGCCGTGCTGCAGGACCGCGTCGCCATCCTCGACCTGCCGGACTGCCTGACCGCCGACACCGATAAGGCGCTCGTCGCCAGCCAGGCGGTGTTTGCAGATGCCATCGCGCCGGCGATCAGCGCCGCGAGCTACGGTGCCGCCTACGCTCCCGCGATCGTCGCATCGGTAGTGACGGCCGGCAACATCCTCTACACCAATCTGGCCCAGACGGGCGACAACAGCATCGTCAACAACATCCTGACGACCCAAGCGGTGATGCTCTACGGCCTGCCCGACGGCAAGGATTCGCCCGCGCTCGACAATATGCAGCAGGCGATCGCATCGGCCTTCCCGCTGCCTGCCGGTGCTGCCGTCACCAACACGGCGCAATATTCGAACAATCCCGGCACCTATCCCTCGATGGCGACGACCGGCCAGACGCCGGCGCAATGGCAGCTCGGGCTCGACAATCTGCTGCTGAGCGGCCTGCCGATCTTCAAGCAGATCGAAACGCTGGTCGCCGTGCAGATGAACATCTTGCCCCCGAGTGGCTTCCTCGCCGGCGTCTGGTCGGCGAGCGACTCGCGGAACGGCGTATGGAATGCCCCTGCAAACATCGCCTTGGCCTCGGCGATCGAGCCGCTCTACGCGATGAGCGACGACGAGCAGGCCGGCTTCAACGTGCCGACCAACGGCCAGGCGATCAACATCGTCCGCTCGCAGCCGAGCCGCGGCAACGTCGTATGGGGTGCCCGCACCCTCGACGGCAACAGCAACGACTATCGCTACATTCAGATCCGCCGGACGCTGATCTACGTCGAGCAATCGATCAAGCTGGCTCTCGCCCCTTACGTCTTCGCCGCGAACGACAGCCTGACCTGGGGAACGGTGACGGCCGCGATCGCCAGCTTCCTCACCGGCCTCTGGCAGAGTGGCGGCCTGATGGGCGCGAAGCCGAGCGAGGCCTTCACCGTTTCGTGCGGGCTCGGTTCGACGATGACGGCGCAGAACGTACTCGACGGCTACATGATCGTCGCGGTGACGCTGCAGATGGTCCATCCGGCCGAATTCATCGAGCTGACGTTCACCCAGACGATGGGCAGCTAACGGTCTTCACGCTTCGGTCTTCTTCCTCTTTCAGCCAAGGATATCATCATGGCAGGCGATACGCAGAACACCACTTGGCCGTTGCCGAAATTCTACTTCTCGGTCACCGGCATGCCGGGCAATCCGGTCTTCCAGGAAGTCACCGGCCTCGAGACCGAGGTCCAGGTGATCGAATATCGCGCGGGCAACAGCAAGACCTTCGCACCGATCAAGATGCCGGGCCTCTCCAAGGTCGGCAACGTGACGATGAAGAAGGGCATTTTCGTCACCGATCAGCTGCTGTGGACGTGGTTCAACCAGATCAAGATGAACACCATCGCGCGTTCGAACATCGTAGTGAATCTGCTCGACCAGACCGGCACCGCCAAATATAAATGGCAGCTCAACAATGCCTTCCCGGTGAAGCTGAGCGGCACCGACCTGAAGTCGGACGGCAACGAGGTCGCGGTGGAAAGCATCGAGGTCGCGTTCGAGACGATGACCATTTCGATCGCGTGATACAGGCCGATGGCGAGTAGCTATTATCCGCCGCCGGCCTTCGCTTTCACGGTGGGGATCGCATCGGCGCCGACCATGCCGACGGCCGCGAATATCGACGCCGCCTTCCAGGAAGTCTCCGGGATCGACCCCAAGGTCGAGCTCGAAGAACTCAAGGAAGGCGGCCTCAACAGCTATGTCCATCAGTTGCCGGGTGTCACCAAGCATTCGAACCTGGTGCTGAAGCGCGGTTACGTGACGCAAGCCTCGACGCTTGCCGACTGGGCGGCCCAATCGGTGGGATCGACGCTCGGCACGCCGATCAAGACCCAGACGATCAATGTCTTCCTGCTCGGGCCGAACCAGCAGGCGCTCGTCACCTGGACCTTCATGAACGCCTGGCCTGTCAAATGGGAAGTCGGCGCCCTCGATGCTTCCAGCAGCACGTCGGTGCTCACCCAGACGCTCGAAATCGCTTACAGCACGGTCACGAGCGCGCTTGGCGCTCCAGCCAGTTGACCTCCCGCCCCGTGGCCGTTCGCGCCTTACCCTTTTCTGGACATAACGGCGGCCGATAGGCGCCGGAAGGGGACGACATGGCATTGCAGATCAGCGAGATCGGCGTCCGACTGGCGGTCGGGGAACCCGTGGCGCAGGCCGCCGCCGACAACGGCGCAAGCAGTGGCGGGGGTTGCGGAACGGAGCTTTCGCCACAGCAGGTCGACGATCTGGTCCGGCGCTGCGTCGGCGAAGTGCTGGCGACGCTGCGCATGTTGGAGGGGCGCTGACGTGCCCGATGCAGGCCCGACCAAGCTCAGCATCATGGCTTACACCGATCCCGGCTTTTCCGCGCCGGCGACGGCGCTGGCGCCGGGCAAGAACCCCTTCAGCGTATGGATCAACCCCGCGAGCTACAGCTATACGCGCAAGATCTGCTATTCCGATCCGCAGGCGCAGGGTGCCGCCGGCCCTTCGCCGAAATTCTCCCGCGTGGGCGAGGAGACGGTCGCGTTCGAGCTCGTTTTCGATGCGACCGGCGTGCTGCCGGTGCCGATCGGGCAGAGCTATACCAACGGTGTTTCCGACGCGATCAAGCAATTCATGAGCCTGGTGGCGACGCTCAAGGGCACGATCCACAGCCCCAATTATCTGATCCTCAGCTGGGCTCAGCTCCAGTTCCAGTGTGTGCTGGCCAGCGTGAAGATCGATTATACGCTGTTCAACCCGAGCGGCGTACCGCTGCGCGCCAAGATGGCGGTGCAGTTCAACTCCTTCACCAGCGAGGCGATGCTGGCGAAAAGCACGCAGAAAAGCTCGCCCGATCTCACCCATATCGTGACCGTCATCACCGGCGATACGTTGCCCGACCTCTGCTACAGGATCTATGGCGACAGCGGCCATTACGCCAAGGTCGCGCGCTTCAATCGTCTGCTGAGCTTCCGCACACTGAAGCCCGGCACCGAACTGCTGTTCCCGCCGCTGAGCGGGTCCGCATCGTGAGCGCGCCATCGCCGGTCGATCTGGCGACCAGCAACGTCGATTTCACCATAACCTCCAACGGCACGGTACTCGACCCGACCATCCAGATCGTCTCGATCGACATCTGGGCGGGCGTGAACAAATTGCCCAAGGCGCGCATCGTGGTTTCGGATGGGAGCGCCGCCGGCGAGGATTTCCCGATCAGCGAGACCGAGATGCTGATCCCCGGCGCCAAGCTCAGCATCCAGGCGGGCTATAGCGGCAGCGAGACCGAGATCTTTTCGGGCGTGATCTATCGCCAGGGGCTGGAGGTTTCGATCGAGGGGCCGTCGCGGCTCGTGGTCGAGGCGACCGACCAGGCGATGGTGATGACGCTCGCCCGCGCCAACGCCGTGTTCCAGAACGTCACCGACAGCCAGCTTTGCGAAAAGCTGATCGGTGCCGCCGGGCTAGATGCCGACGTCACCTCGACCTCCGTCACCCACGAGACGATCGTCCAATATTATGCGACCGGCTGGGACATGGTGGTGCTGCGCGCGCAGGCCAGCGGCATGGTCGTCGTCGCCGGCGGCGGCAAGGTGACGGTCGCCCCCCCGGACACGAGCGCATCGCCCGTGCTGACGGTCACCTACGGTCAGTCGATCCTCGATTTTCGTGCCGATATGGACGCTTCGACCCAATATACGCCATCGGCGATCCAGAGCTTCGCCTGGGATCCGGGCACGCAGGCACTGGTCCAGTCGAGCGCCGCCTCGGCAAGCGTCACGACCCCCGGCAACATCAGCTCGGCGACGCTGGCCGATGTGTTCGGCGTCTCCAATTACGTCCAGCAGACCGCCGGCGCTATGGTCGCGGCCGAACTCACCCAATGGTCGTCGGCCGAACTGCTCAAGCAGCAGCTCGCCAAGCTTCGCGGATCGGTGCGCTTCCAGGGCAGCGCGCTCGCCGTGCCCGGCTGCATGGTGACGCTTGCGGGAGTGGGCAGCCGCTTCGATGGCAACGGCTATGTCTCGGAGGTGCATCACCGGATCGCGAACGGGCTGTGGCGGACGACGCTGGAACTCGGCCTTTCGCCGAACTGGTTCGCGGCCGTCGCGCCGCAGGTGACCGCCCCCGGCGCCTCGGGACAGTTGCCGGCGGCCAATCTGCAGACCGGCACCGTCAAGCAGATCGATAGCGATCCGGATGGCGAATATCGGGTGCTGGTCGTCCTGCCCTTGCTCCAGGCGGCGAGCGGCGCCGGCGTGTGGGCGCGCTTCGGATCTTATTATGCCTCGAACGCGGTGGGTTCGTGCTTCTACCCCGAGATCGGCGACGAGGTGGTGGTCGCCTTCCTGAGCGGCGACCCGCGGTATCCGGTGATCCTCGGCTCGCTCTACAGCAAAGCCAATCCGCCGCCGAGCCCGCCGGAATCGACCAACAACATCAAGATGCTGATGTCCAAATCGAAGCTCCACATCGATTTCATCGAGGACAAGCAGATCCTTCAGCTCGTGACCCCCGCCAATCAGTCGGTGGTGCTGAACGACGATGCCGGCTCGATCGCGATCACCGACAAGAACGGCAATTCGATAACGCTCGACCAGAGCGGCATCACCATCAACAGCGCCGGCGACATCACCCTGTCGGCGGCAAAGGGGCTTACCGCCACCGCGAACACCAAGATTTCGGCGACCGGCACCTCATCCGTCACCATTTCCTCCTCCGGCGTCGTCCAGGTCAGCGGCGATGCCGGCGTGGCGCTGAACCCGTGAGCGTCACGCCCCCGCCCCGGCGCCCGAACCCGCGCGGCGTTGCGCCGCGAGCGGGGATCGAGGCTTATCCCGCCTTCCTCGGATCGGGCTGGAGCTTTCCGCCGACCTTCAATCGCCAGACCGGCGCGGTCGCCATGTCGAGCGCCGATCGCGATATTGCCGAGAGCATCTGGATCATCCTTTCGACCAACCTCGGCGAACGGATCATGCTCGCCACCTTCGGCAGCAGCCTCTGGTCGCAGGTGTTCACGGCGCTGACGCCGACGACTGCCAACGAGATCGCGCACATGGTCTCCAACGCGATCATCGAGTGGGAGCCGCGCGTCCAGGTCGAGGATGTAGCCGTCACCCACGCCGTGCTTTCCGGCTGGCTGGACATCACGATCAGCTATTTCGTCCGGCAGACGAATACGCGCAGCAACCTCGTCTATCCCTTCTACACGCGGGAGCCGATCCTCCCGCCGCCGCCCGGATGAGCCCGGCGCCTTTCGATTCGCGCGGCGCGAAGGTGCTGAACGGCGCGGTCAGTCAGTTCGATCGGGTGCGCGGCGCGCCGGCGCCGGACCTGTTCCCCGTCGATGGGCGCAGCCTCGCGCAGCTGGTGGCGTTCGGCGCGCGCTTCGGGGCACTCGTCACCTTCTACGATCTATCCGACACGGCGAACGGTGACTGGGCGGCTTTCTTCGCCGCCGATCCCTCGCTCGCGCTGGCGGTGCGCGGCGCGCTCGATCTGCCGGAGATCGAGAGAGCGCTCCGGATCGCGCTCGCCCAGGCGCAGCGCGCGCGCGACGCCGAGGAGCGCCACCGGCACCAGCACCGCGCCAAGCATGTGATCGTCCGGCTGATCCTGATCCTCGACGAAACTGTCTCCACCTATGACGATGTGGATGCCCAGCTGGTACTGCTTGCCACCCGGCCGCGGAAAGGTCCGCTCGGCACACCGCTCCGCGACTGGCATCACCACCATCGCCGCCGCCCGGCGAACGACGATCGGGACTGGCGCCGCCGGCACATCGAGCTGCTCGAAGATCTCGTCGCCGCGCTGATCGGCGAGCTGGAACGCGGCGCGGCAAGCGCCCTGGCCGCATTCGAGACATCGCTGCAATCGCCCGATCATCCGCCGCAGGCAGCGCTGTGGAACACCTTCGCGATGCTGTTCGACGAAGCGCGTCTCGCGATGAACCGCTTCCCGGTGCGGCTGCTCGATTTCTATTATTACCGTGTGCTCAGGCAGCATGAGAGGGCCGCGCAGCCTGACGAACTGTTCCTGACCTTCACTCTGGCCCAGAATGCGATCGAGGCTGCCGTCGCGCGGGACACCCTGTTCCTGGCCGGCACCGACACGCAGGGTGAGACCATCACCTATGCGGCGACGAGTTCGCTGGAGGTGCGGCCGGCCACGGTCACCGGCTTCGGTGTTCACCGCGTCCCTTACGCATCCGACGCCGCCGACGCGGAGCCGACCGGCGTGCTGACCGGAACCGTGCCGATCGCGGCCGATGGCAGCTTCCTCCCCTTCCCGCTATTCGGCAGTTCGGACGTCGGCACGCACGGCGGGCTGACGATGATCCCGGCGAGCCTCGGCTTCGTCATCGAAAGCCCCACGCTGCTACTCGCAGGCGGGGAGCGCACCGTCACGATCGCGCTGAACCCGCCCCCGCGCCCTTCGCCGACCGCCCCGGAGAAGTCTGTCGCCTCGAAGCCGCTAAACCCATTTTCATTCGTTGCGCTTCCCGCCGGTCGCATGCTGGCGGTCACGACCGCGCCGACGATCGTCACCGCCTTCCGCCTCTATTATTCGACGCCGGGCGGCTGGGTGAAAGTAGAGCAGCCCGCGATGCACCTCTCGACCGACACCGCCGGGCAGACGCAGGCGGTCGGGATCGGCTTCACGTTGCCCGCCGGGGCGCCGCCACTCGCGCCCGCATCGGTCAAGCCGCTCCCCAACGCCTTGCCGCCGACCCTGCCAGCCGCTGCCTATAAGGATTTGACCGAACGGCCGACCGTCGTCGTTGCACTGTTCGAGGAGAACGAGGCGACCGAAGCGGCGATGGGCGACACGGCGGTCAGCACGAACATTTATGCGCTGCTCGCCACGATGACGGTCGATACGATCGACGTGGCCGTGAACGTCGCGGGTTTCGTGCCGCCGATCCTTTCCAGCCCGAGCGGGAAGATCGATCCCAGCCAGAGCTTCGCGCCCTTCGGACTGATCCCCGCACAATATTCCGCGCTGGAATTCACCGCGCCCGAATTCTTCGTGAAATCGATCACCAACCTGACAGCCACGATCGGCTGGGCGGGGCTGCCCGTCACAACCACTGGCTTCGAAGGTTATTATCGCGGCTATACGATCGACGCCGACGGCGTGCCCGCTGTGCAACCCCTGTTCGATAACGCCAGCTTTCTCGTATCGTTCGGGATCGTCGGGGCGGGCCTGTGGACGCTCAATTCCGCAGTTCCGCTCTACCTCTTCCAGACCAGCGGCAGCGTGACCGGGCCTGCGGCCCTGCCGCCCGATCCCGCGACGGATGTTCTCGCGACCTCGCAGCTCGCGGTGCCGGGTATCGCGCGGCAGACGCCTCCGCCTTACTATAATCCCGCCGAAGGGGCGCTCCGCCTGACCCTCGTCGCGCCGACCTACGCCTTCGGCAACGCCCTCTACGCAAGCAACCTGCTCGCCGCTTCCTCCGCCAACGCCGCCGCCACCCAGATCCGGACGACCAACGCCGCGGGTGTCAAGGCGCAGGTCGCACTCGCCAAGAGCGCCAACGCGACGGCACCTGCGAAGATCTATGACAGCACGGTCGGCGCGGCAGTGAGCAACGCCGTGTCAGCGCTCAACAGCCACGCTTATACGTCGTTGCTCCAGGCGCTGCCGAAGGATCCGGCAACCGGCAAGCCCGCACAATGGGCGACCGCTGCGCTGCAGGCCGCGATCAGCGCACCGGCGGATGCGACGTCCTGGCTGGACCGCCTAAAAGGCTGGTGGTCGCCGCCGGACGCAGCCTCGGTGACGAACGCACTGCAAAATTGGATGACGGCGCATGAGGGCGAGCTCGCCGTAATGGCG
>CAXTMT010000039.1:0-16039 GCA_964245355.1 uncultured Sphingomonadaceae bacterium | reverse complement strand
ACAAGCTCTCGATGGCGCTGCTGATCGGCGGCGTGCAGATGGGCGATCAGGTGAAGGCGCTGCAGAAGGGCGTCGACGTCCTCATCGCCACGCCGGGCCGGCTGATGGACCTGTTCGGCCGTGGCAAGATATTGCTCACCGGCTGCAATCTGCTGGTGATCGACGAGGCGGATCGGATGCTCGACATGGGCTTCATCCCCGACATCGAGGAAATCTGCACCAAGCTGCCCGCCAGCCGCCAGACCTTGCTCTTCTCGGCGACGATGCCGCCGGTGATCAAGAAGCTGGCCGACAAATTCCTCTCGAACCCCAAGCAGGTCGAGGTCGCGCGTGCGGCATCGGCCAATGCGCTGATCGAACAGGCGCTGGTCGAGACGACGAGCCGTGGCAAGCGCGAGACATTGCGCCGTCTGCTTGGCGCCGAGGACGTTAAAACCGCGATCGTCTTCTCGAACCGCAAGACGACCGTCCGCGAACTGGCCGAGTCGCTGCGCAAGAGCGGCTTTGCCGCCAGCCAGATCCATGGCGACATGGAGCAGTCCGAGCGCATCCGCGAACTCGATCGCTTCAAGTCCGGCGACATCAACGTGCTCGTTGCGTCCGATGTCGCCGCGCGGGGGCTCGACATCAAGGGCGTCAGCCACGTCTTCAACTTCGACGTACCCTGGCATCCGGATGATTATGTCCACCGCATCGGCCGTACCGGTCGCGCCGGCGCCACAGGCAAGGCGTTCACGCTGGTCACGCCCGACGATGCCGAAGCGATCGATAATATCGAGAAGCTGACCAAGACCAAGATTCCGCGTCTCGGTGTGCCCGAAAAGGCAGAGGCCGAACCTGTGCCCGAAGCGAAGCCGGCGAAGCGCGAGGCCCGTGCGCCGCGTACGGAAAAGGTCGAGCGGCCGAAGCGCGCGGAACGCGCACCCGAAGCCATCGCTCCTGAAGCCGCTCCCCGCGAAGAAGCCCCCCGTGCGGAGCCCCGACGCGAAGAGCGCGCGCGCCGCGAGGAGAGGGCCGAGCGTCCCCGCCGCGACGATCGCCGCGATGGTGGCCGTGGCCGCGATCGGGATCGCGATGACGGCCCCGATGTCGGCTGGAACGGGCCGATCCCGAGCTTCCTCGAAGTCGGCTTCTCGTTCGAGAATTGAGCTCAGGGTTTGCGCGCGATCATCCTCGCCGCAGGGCAGGGCACGCGCCTTCTCCCCTTCACCCGCGATCATCCCAAATGTCTCGTGCCGGTCGGCGGCAAGGCGATTCTCGATCACCAGCTCGATGTGCTGCGCGCGAGCGGAGTCGGTGATATAGTGATCGTCGGTGGCTATCGGATCGATCGGCTGGAGCAGCATCTGTCCCAGATGCCGGCGCGCTCCCGGCCCGGCCTGCTCTGCAATCCCTTCTGGCCGGTCGCCAATTCGATCAGCAGCGTGTGGACCGCGCGCTTCCAGATGGAGGGCGATTTCTGCCTTTTGAACGGTGATACGATCTTCGCCGCCGATCTGGTCGCGCCGGCACTGGCGGCAGCGGGTGCGGGGGTGAGCCTGCTCGTCGAGGAAACGCAGGATTTCCAGCTCGACGACATGCTGGTCGCGGTCGACGGCACGAAGGTGCGCGCGGTCGGCAAGACGCTGGAGGAGGGGACGGCGGCGCACCGCTCGCTCGGCTTCATCATCGCGAGGGGCGGCGGTCCGCAGGCCTATCTCGCCGCGCTTGAGGAGGTGATCTGCGCCGAGGGCGGCTACGGCCGCTTCCATCATGCGATCGTCGACCGGCTGGCGTGGGACGGCCTCGTCACCGCGCTGCCGAGCGGCGGGCCGGGCTGGGCGGAAATCGACCGGCCCGAGGATATCGCGCTGTGGCAGGGGGAATAGCCCTGCCTCGTGCCCTCGTCCTGTCCGTCGTCATCCCCGCGAAAGCGGGGATCCCTATACCCCGCACCGGCTATTTCTTCACCACGCCGTGCGTCTGGATTCTCGCCTTCGCGGGAATGACGGTGTAGGGTGAAACAGCCGAAGGTCGCCTTCCTCTTCCTGGGCGAGACACTGCTGATCCCGCACCTCTGGCCGATCGTCGAGGCGCTGAGCGCCGCTGCACCGGATGTGCGGATCGAGTGCTGGATCGCCACCTCGGTTCACGAAGCGCTGCTCGGCCGGTGGAGCGCCAACCTCCCCAACGTCCGCCTGCGCCGTGCCCCCGGCTTCAAGACAGTCGCCAACCCGGAGAACGGCCATAACCCGCCGCTTCCCGCAAAGCTGCCCCTGCTTGCCCGGCTCGCGCCGCTACTTCTCCGCACCAAGATCGCCGTCTGTGCCGAGCAGACGAGCCTGTGGATTCCGACGATCCTGCCCTTTCACCCCACGCGATTCATCAAGACCTCTCACGGCGCGGGGTCGATGAGTGCGCGCGACGATCGGCGGCGGCGGGCGGCGGCGCTGATGCTGGTGCCGAGCGAGTTGGAGCGCGCAACCTATCTCCAACGCGGGTTCGCGCCGGAGCGGGTTCGCGCGACCGGCTATGTCAAGGCGAGCTTTGCCCATCGCACCCCGGCCCGCGACCTGTTTGCGGAAGATAAGCCAATCGTCGTCTATGCCCCGCACTGGCAGCGCAAGCGCTCGTCGTGGTGGGATTGGGGGCGGGAGGTGGTGGCGATGCTCGCCGCGCAGCAGCGGTTCAACCTTATCCTCGCGCCCCACCAGCGCCTCGTCGAGACCGAGCCCGGTGTGCGTACTGTGCTCGCCGACGTGGCGGGCTTGCCCAACGTGCATGTGGATACCGAAAGCTTCGCGATGGTCGACGGCAGCTACATGGCGGCGGCGGATATCTATCTCGGTGATACCTCCAGCCAGATCGTCGAATATCTGGCCGCCCCGCGCGCATGCATTTTCCTCAACCCGCAGGCGATCGACTGGCGGGCGACCAAGGATCATGGCTTCTGGGAATGCGGCGATGTGGTCGACCGGCTCGAAGCATTGCCTGAGGCCCTGGAGACGGCCGAAGCGCGGCACATCGTTTATCGGGAGCGGCAAGTGGAGTTCGCGGCTGCGTCGCTCGGAGACACGAGCGGCTCCGCGCCTGCCGGTTGCGCGGCCGCGATCCTCGAACTCCTTGCATGAGGCTGGTTGCATAATCTGCAATCATGTAATTAAATTACGCAGTTGCGATCGATCCTTACGACGCCCATTTGCATTGCGCCGCACAATAAAGTGCGGATCCGAAAGGGTAGACCGATGGCACGTTTTGAAGCCGCCACGACCCTGCTTCTCGCTTTCGCCGTTCAGGTGATCGCCGTCGGGGTCGTTCTGGCACTCTGATCGATCGGTGTGGGGTGGGCGCAGCCTGCCCCGTCGGTCTTTTTCCATATTGCGCATGCGAACAAGCGCGCCTGCGCAATTTGGCTTGACAATATACCAAGCATGCTTATTATGAGCTTAATCACTAATGCAATTGGAGACTGATCATGTTGAAGTTCGAAGGGCTCGCCAGCTTCTGCCTCATGCTGGCCACGGGTGTACTGAGCTACGGGATCATGTTCGGGGCCTGAGCTCACTCCCCGCCCAGTTTCTCCTTCAGCCGCTGGAAAAAGCCGCTCGACTGCGGGCATTCCTTGCCCGTTTCGGTGGCGCGGAATTCCTCCAGCAATTCCTTCTGTCGCGCAGTGAGGTGGGTCGGCGTTTCGACGTCGATCTGGATGACCATGTCCCCCTGGCCGCGTCCGTTGAGCACCGGCATTCCGGCGCCGCGCTGACGCAATTGCTTGCCCGGCTGGATGCCCGCCGGGATGCGGATTTCGTGGCCGACGCCGTCGAGCCCGGGCACGGTGATCGTGCCGCCCAGAGCCGCCGTCGTGATGCTGATCGGCGCATGCGCGAACAAGGTCGTGCCGTCGCGCTGAAACAGATCGTGGCGCTGGACGTGGAGGAACACGTACAAGTCGCCCGGCGGCCCGCCGCGCGCCCCCGCCTCGCCGTGACCGCTCATGCGGATGCGCGTACCTTCGTCGACGCCCTTGGGCACCTTCAATTCCAGCGTCTTCGCTTTCTCGACCCGGCCCTCGCCGTGGCAGGCGCGGCACGGATCGGCGATCACCTGACCGCGCCCGTGGCAGGTCGGGCAGGTGCGCTCGACGACGAAGAAACCTTGCTGGGCGCGGACCTTGCCGTGGCCCTGACAGGTCGGACAACCCTTGGCCGATGTGCCGTCGTTCGCGCCCGAGCCGTTGCACACCTCGCAGGCGGCGGCGACATCGATGCGGATCTGCTCGGTCGTGCCGTGATAGGCATCGTCGAGACTGATCTCCAGATCGTAGCGCAGATCGGCGCCGCGTAGCGCCGAATTGCCGCCGCCGCGCCCGCGTCCGCCGCCCATGAATTCGCCGAACACGCTTTCGAAGATGTCCGAAAAGCCTTCGAAGCCGGCGCCCTGTCCGCCGCCCGCACCCTGCTGGAAGGCGGCATGGCCGTAGCGATCGTAGGCGGCGCGCTTCTGCGGATCCTTCAGGACATCATAGGCTTGGCTGATCGACTTGAACTTCGCCTCGGACACTTCGCAGCCCGGATTGCGATCCGGATGGCATTGCATCGCCAGGCGCCGATAAGAGGTCTTGATCGTCTTGTCGTCGGCGGTGCGCTCGATCTCGAGCAGTTCGTAATAGTCCGTTTCAGCCATTCGCGTTCCGACCCGCCCCCAAGCCAAAATCCGTTCGTGCTGAGCTTGTCGAAGCACCGTATTTTTCTTCCGGCTGTTAGGAAGAAGAGCGGCCCTTCGACAGGCTCAGGGCGGACAGTTTACAAATCAAATCACACACGAAGTTGAGGAAGTTGAGGGTTGCCATTCGATCTTTCGATCCCCCGGCAACCCCCATATTCCCTTACTTCTCGTCGACCTCGGAGAATTCCGCGTCGACCACGTCTTCGTGCGCGCCGGCTTCGGCACCCGGAGCAGCACCCGCACCCGCCGCCGCGCCCTCGGCCTGCTGCTTCTCGTAGATGGCCTGGCCCATCTTCATCGAGCTCTGCATCAGCGCATTGGTCTTCTCGGTCATCTTCTCGGGATCGCCGGCTTCGACGGCGGCGCGCGCCTCGACGATCGCACCCTCGATCTCGGTCTTCAGGCCTGCGTCGATCGCCTCGCCATGCTCGCGGAGCTGCTGCTCGGTCGAGTGGATGAGGCTCTCGGCGTTGTTCTTCGCTTCGGCGGCGGCGCGACGTTTCTTGTCCTCTTCGGCGAAGGCTTCCGCATCGCGGACCATCTGATCGATGTCGGTGTCGGAAAGACCGCCCGACGCCTGGATCTTGATCTGCTGCTCCTTGCCGGTGCCCTTGTCCTTGGCGCTGACGTTGACGATGCCGTTCGCGTCGATGTCGAACGTGACCTCGATCTGCGGCACACCGCGCGGCGCCGGGGGGATGCCGATCAGGTCGAACTGGCCGAGCATCTTGTTGTCGCCCGCCATCTCGCGCTCGCCCTGGAAGACGCGGATGGTGACGGCATTCTGATTGTCGTCGGCGGTCGAATAGACCTGGCTCTTCTTGGTCGGGATCGTCGTGTTGCGGTCGATCATCTTGGTCATGATGCCGCCGAGCGTCTCGATGCCGAGGCTGAGCGGGGTCACGTCGAGCAGCAGCACGTCCTTGACGTCGCCCTGCAGTACGCCGGCCTGCACCGCCGCGCCGATCGCGACGACTTCATCCGGATTGACGCCGGTGTGCGGCTCCTTGCCGAAGAAGGCCTTCACCGCTTCGCGGACCTTGGGCATGCGCGTCATGCCGCCGACGAGGACGACCTCGTCGATCTGGTCGGGCTTCAGCCCGGCATCGGCGAGCGCCTTCTTCATCGGCTCGATCGTGCGCGTGATCAGCGACTCGACGAGACGCTCCAGATCGGCGCGGGTGATCGACTTGACGAGATGCTTGGGGCCGGTCGCATCGGCGGTGATGAAGGGCAGGTTGACCTCGGTCGACTGGGTCGACGAAAGCTCGATCTTCGCCTTTTCCGCGGCTTCCTTCAGGCGCTGCAGGGCGAGGCGATCCTTGGTGAGATCGATGCCCTCCGACGCCTTGAAGCTCTGTGCGAGGAACTCGACGAGCTTGTTGTCGAAATCCTCACCGCCCAGGAACGTGTCGCCGTTCGTGGATTTCACCTCAAACACGCCGTCGCCGATCTCGAGCACGGACACGTCGAACGTGCCGCCGCCGAGATCGTAGACCGCGATAGTCTTGCCGTCGTTCTTCTCGAGGCCGTAGGCCAGCGCGGCCGCGGTCGGCTCGTTGATGATGCGGAGAACCTCAAGACCCGCGATCTTGCCGGCGTCCTTGGTCGCCTGGCGCTGCGCATCGTTGAAGTAAGCGGGCACGGTGATCACGGCCTGCGTCACGGTCTCGCCGAGATAGGATTCGGCGGTTTCCTTCATCTTCTGCAGCGTGAAGGCGGAGATCTGGCTGGGCGAATACTCCTCGCCGCCGGCCTGCACCCAGGCATCGCCGTTCTGGCCCTTCACGATCGTGTAGGGGACGAGTTCGGTATCCTTCTTGGTGATCGGATCGTCGAACCGGCGGCCGATCAGGCGCTTCACCGCGAAGATCGTGTTGTCGGGGTTGGTCACCGCCTGGCGCTTGGCCGGCTGACCGATCAGCCGCTCGCCATCCTTGGCGAAGGCGACGATCGACGGCGTGGTGCGCGCCCCTTCCGCATTTTCGATAACCTTGGGCTTGCCGCCTTCCATGACCGCGACGCAGCTGTTGGTGGTACCCAGATCAATGCCGATGACTTTGGCCATTGTAGTCCTCTTCAAATATGGTTCGTTCGCCGCGGACGGCCGCTCCCTCAACAGGCGGGCGACCATGACCATCGACAGTTGCCTGGGCGATATAGGTATGCTTCAGGCGCTCGCAAGAGAGCGACGCGCGGCGCGGTCAGCTATCCGAACGAGCGCTTGAGAACCTCGTTAATGCGCGTCTGCCAGCCGGGGCCACCCGCCTTGAATAGATCGAGCACCGCGCGATCGATTCTTAGCGAAACGAGTTGCTTGTCCTGGCTCGGGCGGCCGACTTTCCGGAACGCTTTCTCCAGCTCGGGAAACGCGCTCAAGGGCTTGGCACGCGCGAAGTCCGCATCGGTCCATTCGGGATTGTCGTCGTCGAACACGGGATCTTGCGGCATCTTATCGGACATGGCGGCGATACTCCTTCCGGTGCGCACGGCGAAAGCTGATCGCGCGCACGATGCCGTCGTTCAGGGTGGCGGCAAGGCAGTGCGGCTGGCCGGCGAACAGTCCGTAGAGGCGAAAACGCGGTTCGGCGAAGCGATGATCCTCGATCACCGCAAGCACCTCCATTTCGGCTGCGTCTGCAAGCGAGATGCCATGCTTTGCGATGTTCCTCTCGTTCTTCGCCGGATCATAGTCGATCTCCACGGATATTATGTAGCTACGAAATGCGTCTCAGTCAACGCGACGGTGGAGGAGGGGATTTTCAGGAGCCGCAATGCAGCGTAGGCGACGGCGCATGAAAATCGCCGTTCCGCTCGTCGCCCTGGCGCTGCTCGCCGCCTGCCATCAATCCGCCAAAGAGCCGGTCGCCACACGCGCCTGGGTGCGCTTGCCTGCCGTCGCCGGTGCGCCCGCCGCTGCGTATCTGACGCTGACCGGGGGCAGGAAGGCGGCCGCGCTGGTGCGGGTCGAGAGCGCGCTGGTCGGGCGGATCGAGATGCACGAAAGCATGGCGGGTGCAGGGGGCATGATGACGATGAAGCCGCTCGACCGCCTGGCGGTGCCGTCGGGCGGCACGGTGAGCTTCGCGCCTTCGGGCAAGCATCTGATGCTGTTCGGACTCGATCCGGCGGTGAAGCCGGGGACGGCGGTGCCGCTGCGGTTCGGTTTCGCCGATGGCACGACGACCGAGGCGGAGGCCAAGACCGTCGCGGCAGGGGAGGATGCGCCTTACTGAGCGTCAGTATCGGACGGTGCGCGCCTCATAGGCCTTGATCTTGGGGTTGCGCCGATATTGATAGGCCTTGCGCTTTAGCTGGGTGAAGAACCCCGGCTTCCTGAGCGGCGCATAGCGATCGAGCAGCGCGAGCCGGTCGGCGGGGAGCCCGGCGAGGAAGCCGCGCGTCCAGCCGTGATAATCCTCGGTCCAGAGCGACCCATGATATTGCATCATCAGCACGTCCTCGATCGGGATCTTGGCCGAGGAAACCTTGTCGAGCGGGTTGACGTTGAAGTTCATCAGCGGGCTGTATTGCGCTGCACGGAAGCCAGCGAGCTGAACGGCCAGCGCCACCGATACCTGATCGGCATGATAGGTGCCTGAATGTTTCGAGGCGATGTCGCCATCGAGCACCATCTCATAGACCTTGCGGAAGGTCTGCGACCAGCGCGTGTCGCGGCGGTAGGTGATCAGGCCGCCTTGCCAGTAAGCCTTGATCGGCTTCTCGTCGGGGAACGAGACGATATCCGGAAAGGCCTGGAAATCCAGATCCAGCTTGGCGCACAGCCGATTCCAGAATTCGGCCTTTTCGCCCTGTCCGTTGGAAGCGACGTCGTGCGCCTCGCCGGCACGGGCGATGAAATCATAGCCTTCGGGCGGCGCGAACGACTGGAGATCGTCGAGGATCATCATGTCGCCATCGATCCAGGTGACGTTGGGCGTGTCGCAATGCTCCTCGACCCAGCCGAGCGCCGCCGGCTTGTTGGCCATCGCCCACCAGGAATAAGCGACGCTGAGCTTCTCGTCCTCGACGAGCGTGACGTCGAGTTCGGCCAGGCGGCGGCGGGTGGAGGCGCTGATCGCCGGCCCGGCGCGCGGCCGCACCGCGACGAGTGGCAGGTTGGCGCGCGATCCGCCGAAATGGCGCAGCGAATCCGCGACCAGCAGCACCTGCTGTTCGAGCGGCCCGGATTCGATCGCGGTGCAAAGCGTAGTCTCGGCGGTCATGCCCGTTCCCGTATTTCCCCGTGACGGCTTAACCCGCGAAATCGCCGCTGCGAAGAGTCAATGCGCGTTCTTGGTCAGGATCGAGGCCAGGACTGCGGTGAGGCCGCGGCTGCGATCGAAGAATTGTTCGGTGAGCGGCGCGCATCGGGCCTGAAGCGTGCGATAGAGCGCCGGATCGCTGGCGAGCTTCAACACCGCCTCGGCATGGCTCTGCCAGTCGTTCGAGCGCGCGGCGACGCCGGCATCGGCCAATATCTCCAGCGCGGGGACGATCGGGTTGGAGACGATCGGGCGCCCGGCCATGATCGATTCCGCCGCCGTCATCGCCAGCCCTTCGGCGAAGCCGCTGCGGGTGGGGATGATCCAGGCATGGCTGCGCGCGTAGAGGCCTTTCAGATCGTCGAGCGACACCCAGCCGATCGCATCGACCACGCCTTCCAGCTTCAGATCGGCAATCTTCGCGCGCACGCCCTCCAGCGCATCGCCGCGTCCGCACACCGTCCAGCGAACGAGGCCGGGGGCCTTGTCCTCGACGAAGCGCGCCATGTCGGGAATGTCGAGTACGCCCTTCTCGCGCGTCACACGGCCGATGAACATCACCTCGAACGGTGTGCGCTCGGGATCGGCGGGCGGGATGTCGCTGAAGTAGGCGCGGTGAAATTGCGCGCGGATTTCGTGGACCGGCGTGTGCACCGGGCCGGCGATCTCGTCGACCTGGCGCGCCGCCTCGGGCGAGACGGCGATCGTGGCCAGCGCGGTGCGTCGCCAGAAGCGCCCGTCGAGCCACTGGATCAGCTTCTGGCCGGGCGAGGTCGGCCGGTAGCCGTGCGCCCAGATGCAATTGTGGAGGATCGGGATCACCGGGATGCCAGCGCGGGCAAACAGCCCCATCAGATAGAATTGGATGACGCCCGAATCGACCAGCGCGACATCGGCGCCGAATTCCTTGGCCCGGCGCACGAGCAGCCGCGCGTACCGCAATTCCTCGAGATGGTAGCCGATCCCCTCGCGCGCCTGCTTGCCGATATGTTCGAGCCGGATCGCGCCGTCCTCGAACACCTGCCCATCGTCGCGGGTCGAGATCAGCAGGCCGCGCGCGCCGAGATCGGCGCACAATTGCTCGATCTGCCCCGAAAAGGTGATCGAGACCTCGGTCGGCAGATGCTGGCCCTCGGCCCATGCGCGGTGCGAGGCGATGATGTCGGCGTTGCCGGCCGATGCGTAGAAGATGCGCTCGATCAAAATCCTGCCCCGCAAATACGCTAGCGGAATGCGGGGGCTACTGCCAGACGCCGCGCGGCGTCCATTGCGGATTATCCGGCCTTCGCCACCCCCACCATCGCCGGGCGCAGCAGGCGATCCTTGATCATGTAGCCGGCCTGCATCTCCTGCACGATCGTGCCGGGCTCCTGGTCGCTCGGGATTTCGACCATCGCCTGATGCTTGTTGGGATCGAGCTTCGCGCCGACCGATTCGATGCGGGTGATGCCGTTGCGCTGGAAGATATTCTCCAGTTCCTTGCCGGTCATTTCGATGCCGGTAACGAAGGGCTTCAGCGTCTCGTCCTCGCGTGCGGCGGCGGGGATGCCGGCCAGCGCCCGCGACAGATTGTCGGCGACCGAGAGGATGTCGCGGGCGAAATTGGTAGCGCCATAGGCACGTGCGTCCTGCGCTTCCTTTTCGGCGCGGCGGCGGATGTTCTGGGCTTCGGCCTGGGCATAGAGGATTTGCTTCTTCAGATCGGCGACCTCGGCCTCCAGCGCGGCGGCACGGTCGTGCTCGGCCACCTCGGGCGCGGCGTCGGCGGTCTCGTTCCTCAGGCTTTCCGGGAGAAGGTCTTCGGGCGCGGAAATATCGTCGGTCATGCCATCAATCTCGTCAGTGTCTGTGCGGTGAAATCCACCATGGGTATCACGCGCGCATAGTTCAACCGCGTCGGCCCGATCACGCCCACCACGCCGACCACCCGACCATCGGCGCCATGATAGGGTGCGGCGATCACCGACGAGCCGGAAAGCGCGAACAGCTTGTTCTCGGCGCCGATGAAGATCTTCATCGCGCGGGCGCCGCGGGCGCTGTCGAGCAGGCGCGCGATCTCCTCCTTGCCCTCGATTTCGTCGAGCAACTGGCGGACGCGATCGAGATCGGCGGTGGCGGCGGGATCGAGCAGATTGGCGGCGCCGCGCACGATCATCACCGGCCGGCGCGATCCGTCCTCGGACCAGAGCGCGAGGCCGCGCGCGACCAGCCGCTCGGCGGCGGCATCCAGCGCGGCATGACCGCCGGCGAGATCGTCGGACAGGCGAACCTGCGCCTCGGCCAAAGTCAGCCCGCCGAGGGCGCGCGTGATATAGTTCGCGGCCTCGACCAGCGCCGAGGGCGGCGTACCGATCGGCAGGTCGACGACGCGATTTTCCACCGTCCCATCGGCACCGACGAGGATCGCCACCGCGCGATTGTGATCGAGCGGCACGAAACTCAGCTGGCGCAGCACCGGCTCGGTACGCGGCACCAGCACGATGCCGGCGCAGGCGGAAAGACCGGAAAGAGCGGCGCTGGTCGCGGCAAGTGCATCCTCGACCGGGCCGCCGCCCCGCGCATTGGCCTCGATCGCCGCGCGCTCGGCCTCGGTCGGTACGCTCGCCTGCATCATGCCGTCGACGAAGAGGCGCAGCCCCCCCTCCGTGGGCATCCGGCCGGCGCTGTGGTGCGGGGCGGCGAGCAGGCCCATCTCCTCCAGATCCTGCATCACGTTGCGGATCGAAGCGGGCGAGAGGCTCAGCCCGCCGAACCGGGCGATGGTCCGCGATCCCACCGGTCCGCCGCTCTCCAGATAGCCTTCGACCACCTGGCGGAACACCTCGCGGGCGCGGGCGGAAAGTTCGCTGATCGGCGGCGTCATCCGGTGAGGGTAGGGCCGCGATGCCGCCGGCTCAACCTTTTGTGTCCGGCAAAACCAGGGCTGAAACGATGCTCCCGCCATGGCCGGACGCCCATCCTATTCCCTCACCGTGCCATCGGGCTATCGCGCACCGGTGCGGAGCCTGGCGGTCAGCGCCACTGCGATGATCGCTGCCGCCGCACAGCGGGCGCGATCGGTCCGATCTCCTGCTCCGCCACCTTGGGCAGGCCGCGCTTGAGCCCGGGGGCCAGGGGATCGGACTCGGCGATCAGCTCGAACGGCAGCTTGCGCCAGGCGAACAGTACGCCGCCGATCGCCATGACGACCCCCAGGTAGATCGCGCCGCGACCCCCGAAGGCCGTGAAGGCGATGGTGATCATGTAGGTCAGGCCGCTGCCGAAGACGAATGCGGCATATCGTTCGAGGGTGAAGGGATGTCGCGCCAACGCCTTGCGGCTGGCCAACATGGCGATCGGCGGCCCCACAAAGGCACCCAGCAGCGCCAGGATACCGCCGAAGCCACAGGTCAGAGCGTAGAACAGATAGCCATTGACGAAGTCGATGATGCCTTCGCCCTGTCTCAGATCCTGCATGTTCAGCATGATGGTCGCGGAATCGATGCCGATCGTCGGATGCTTCCAGAATTCCTCCATGCCGCGTTTGAGCAGCATGCTGCGGTAGTCGGACGTGCTCGCCGTATCGGCGCTGTTGCCCATCATCGTCGAAACGTAAGGCGAGAATTCCGCGGCCAGCATCAGCACCGCCAGGATTCCGCCCAGCACCGCGCCTTTGCCGAGCAGAGCCAGGTAACGGCGCCGATAGAAATCGAACATGAGCACCATGATGAGCAGCGCGATCCAGGCATTGCGGGAGCTGGTGCAGAAGATTCCGCCCGCGATGATGGCGAGGGCGATGGCGAGCTTGCTCGTCGAGCGGAAGCTGAAGCGGCAGGCCATCGCCCCGCCGAACGCGATCGCGAGGAACAGTGAGAAGGAGGTCGCGTCCCCGAAAGACGTCACCGGACGCAACAGGCCGCCGCGCATCTTGTAGATCTGACCGCCCATACCCGCGACATTCAACGCGCCGTACATCTGCTGATAGATGAAGAAGTGCGTGACGGACTCGAAGATGCCGAGCAGCCCCAGCATGAACCCGATGTAGGTGAAGGCGACCATAACACGCCGGACGTCTTCCGCCTTGGTCAGGGAGCGGCTGAAGGTCAGATAAGGGACCGCCATCGACAGGGTCGTCGATAGGAGCGACCGTATCGTGCTGGTTAAATTGAGCCCGCGCGCCTGTACGAACTCGATCGCGACCAGCAAGGCATAGGGCAGGTCGAAGCGCCAGGAGAAGCGCAGCCCGTTACGCGGCTCCTTGAAGAAGGTGATGAGCAGGCCGATCGCCAGGCACACATATTTGTCGAAGCTGATGAACGCCGCGCCGCCGATGAAGACCCCGGTCTGCAGATCGGGCACCGATCCCAGCGCGACGATGAACAGCGCCGCGCCCTCCGCGCGGTTGCGCGAAGCCAGGGGGATATAGGCGATCAGGGTGATGTACAGTGCCCACACGAAATGGCCGAGCATGCCGACCCCATAGAAAGTCATCATCATCGGCAGTGCGCGGGTTTGTGCCCATTTGGCATGTTCCGGCAGGATCAGCCGGCAGAAGATCATGGTCGCGACCCAGAGGACGATCCAGACCTTCACGACCATCAGCAGATAAGAAATCATCGCAGTCCTTACGATGCGTGAGCCGGCGCGATCGACCACCGACGGCGAATCCCTAAGGCCCGCTGGCGCGCTCGGCAATGGCCGGGTAGAGGGCGGCGCGAACCACAAGGATTTATGACCATGCGCCCATCCGGCCGCGCCCCCGATCAGATGCGCGCGATCAGCATCCAGCCCGCCTTCACCATCCATGCCGAGGGCAGCGTGCTGATCGGCTTCGGCGATACCAAGGTGCTCGTCACCGCCTCGGTCGAGGAGAAGGTGCCGCCGTTCCTGCGCGGCAAGGGCCAGGGCTGGATCACCGCCGAATACGGCATGCTGCCGCGCGCCACCCACACCCGCGGTTCGCGCGAGGCCGCCAAGGGCAAGCAGTCGGGCCGGACGCAGGAGATCCAGCGGCTGATCGGCCGATCGCTGCGCGCCGTGGTCGACATGACCTTGCTCGGCGAGCGCCAGATCGTTTTGGACTGCGACGTCATCCAGGCCGACGGCGGCACCCGCACCGCCTCGATCTCGGGCGCCTGGGTGGCGCTGCGCATCGCCGTGGATAAGCTGCTGACCAAAGACCTGCTCGCCGCCGATCCGATCAAGGCGCAGGTCGCCGCCGTCTCGTGCGGCATCTACGAGGGTACGCCGGTGCTCGATCTCGATTATATCGAGGATTCGAACGCGCATGCCGACGCGAATTTCGTCCTGCTCTCGGACGGCAACATCGCCGAGGCGCAGGCCACCGCCGAGGGCGCGACCTATGACGAGGAGGCGCTGTTGCGCCTGCTCCGCCTCGCGCGCATCGGCTGCAACGATATCTTCGCCGCGCAGATCCAGGCCACCGCCAAATGAGCATCGCGCTGGTCGACGACGAGCCCACGCCGGTGCCGCACCGCAAGCTGGCGCCGGGCAAGCTCGTCATCGCCAGCCACAACGAGGGCAAGATCCGCGAAATCCGCGAATTGCTGAAGCCCTACGGGATCGAACCGGTCTCGGCCGGATCGTTCGGCATCCCCGAGCCCGAGGAGACGGGCACGACCTTCTTCGCCAATGCCGAACTGAAGGCGCGCTATTCGGCCGATCTGTCGGGGCTGGTCGCGCTGGCCGACGACAGCGGGCTGTGCGTCGATGCGCTGGGCGGCGATCCGGGCGTCTATACGGCGAACTGGGCCGAGACGGCGGACGGCACGCGCGATTGGGCGATGGCGATGGCCAAGGTGAACGACGCGATCGCCGCCAAGGGCGAAGAGGCGGGGCGTGACGCGCATTTCGTCTGCGTGTTGTCGCTATGCTGGCCCGATGGGCACGTCGAAAGCTTCGAGGGGCGTGTGGAGGGCACTCTGGTGTGGCCGCCACGCGGGACGGTGGGCTTCGGCTACGATCCGGTGTTCGTGCCGTTGGGCGACACCCGCACCTTCGCCGAGCTCGATCCGGCCGACAAACATGCGATCAGCCACCGGGCGGATGCCTTCGCCAAGCTGGTCGCGGCGGTGCTGTGACAAGCCCCTCCCCTTCAGGGGAGGGGGAGCCCTTGGCGCTCTACATCCACTGGCCGTTCTGCGTCTCGAAATGCCCCTATTGCGACTTCAACAGCCACGTCCGCGAGCAGGTCGATCAGGCGCGCTGGCGCGATGCTTTGCTCGCCGATCTCGCGCACGAAGCGGCGCGGACGCCGGGCAAGCGCCTCACCTCGATCTTCTTCGGCGGCGGTACGCCCTCGCTGATGCCGCCCGTCACCGTCGCGGCGCTGCTGGCGGCGGCGGAGCGGGCGTGGGGCTTCGCGCCGGGGATCGAGATCACGCTGGAGGCCAATCCCTCCTCGGTCGAGGCGGCGCGCTTCGCCGATCTGGCGGCGGCGGGGGTCAATCGCCTCAGCCTCGGCCTGCAGGCGCTCGACGATGCGAGCCTGCGCTTCCTCGGCCGGGCGCATGATGTCGCGGAGGCGATGCGCGCGCTCGACATCGCCCAGACGCACTTCGCCCGCACCAGCGTCGATCTGATCTACGCGCTGCCCGGCCAGAGCGAGGCGGCGTGGGAAGCCGATCTCGCCCGCGCGATCGGCTTCGGCACCGAGCATCTCTCGCTCTACCAATTGACGATCGAGCCCGGCACCCGCTTCGCCACGCTCGCCGCGCAGGGCAAGCTGACCGAGATGGATGCCGACCGTCAGGCGCGGATGTTCGAACGGACCCGCGCGCAGACCGCCGCCGCCGGCCTCCCCGCCTACGAAGTCTCCAACCACGCCCGCCCCGGCGCCGAGAGTCGGCACAATCTCACCTACTGGCGTTACGGCGATTATGCCGGCATCGGCCCCGGCGCCCACGGCCGCCGCGGCGGCTTCGCCACCCAGCGCGCGAAGAAACCGGAGAATTGGCGCGCGCGGATCGATGCGCGGGGGGACGGGACCGAGGAGGAGACGGCGCTGGATGCGGGTACGCGGCGGGCGGAGGCTCTGCTGATGGGGCTGCGGCTGGCGGAGGGGGTGGACC
>CAXTMT010000038.1:0-16043 GCA_964245355.1 uncultured Sphingomonadaceae bacterium | reverse complement strand
TCCACATCAACCGCGTCTCCAAGACGGTGAAGGGCGGCAAGCGCTTCGGCTTTGCGGCACTCGTCGTCGTCGGTGACGGCTCGGGCCGCGTCGGCTTCGGCCACGGCAAGGCCCGCGAGGTCCCCGAGGCGATCTCCAAGGCGACGGCTGCGGCCAAGAAGTCGATGATCCGCGTCGCGCTGAAAGACGGCCGCACACTCCACCATGATGGCCTCGGCCATTTCGGGGCGGGCCGCGTCACCGTCCGCTCGGCACCGGCCGGCACCGGCATCATCGCCGGCGGCCCGATGCGCGCCGTGTTCGAGAGCCTCGGCGTCCACGACGTGGTCACCAAGTCGGTCGGCACCAGCAATCCCTACAACATGATCCGCGCGACCTTCGAGGCGCTCAAGGACCAGACGAGCCCGCGCTCGGTGGCCCAGCGTCGCGGCAAGAAGATCGCCGACCTGCTGCGTCGCGGCAGAGCCTCCGTCGAGGTCGCCGAAGCCGATGCCGCGGCCGTGGTGGAGTAAGCAACATGCCAACCGTCAAGATCACCCAGACCGGCAGCCCGATCCGCCGCACCGCCGACCAGCGCGCGACGCTGATCGGCCTCGGCCTCAACAAGATGCACAAGACCCGCGAACTCGTCGACACCCCCGAGGTGCGCGGCATGATCAAGAAGGTCGCACATATGGTGAAGGTCGAGGGTTAAAGCCCCTTTGCCTCTACGGTTAAGGACTGCGGGTAGAGAAATCTCTGCTCGCAGTTTTTTATTGCGCGGGGCCGCCGGAAGGAAGCCTGCGGCCGGCGATCCGATGCCCTATTCGGATCATCGGTTTTTCCAAGAGGTTGTAGCTGGCTATCGCCAGCACGACCGGCGTGATCAGCGCCAGCGGGAAGGCTTGGAACGCGCCCAACGAGCGTGGATCCGGCACCAGAAAAGCCATTTGCCAGATATACAGACTGTAGGAGAGCCGGCCGATCATCCGCACAGGCTTCTGTTCCAGCACACGCCCAACCCAGCTTTCGGGGTGCAGGATCGTGAAGCCGATGAAGAAGGGCAAGGTAAAGGCTATCAGCGTACGTCGTGCACCCTGACCGGTCAACAGAGCCGATATCAGGATGACACCTGCGAGCAGCAACACGATCATCTTGCCATCAAGGTGAGACCGTAGCCAATTGTGGACGGTCGCATTTCGGAAGGTGAGCGCCATCACCGCCCCCCACAACAGGCCGTCGATACGGCTTTCGGTTCGAAACTGGACCGCGCTGAGCGAATCCAGATGGGCCAATTCCCAGGCGCGGATCGTGCAGCATGCCGCAATCAAAACCAGCATCGCGATCAGCAGGAACCGCCTTCGCGTCATCAAGATCAGCAGAGGCATGAAGGCGTAGAAATGCTCTTCGATCGAGAGCGACCAGAAGTGGCCGGTGTACCAGGATGTCGGGACGTAATTCCGAATGAAGGTGATCGAGACCAATACCTCCCGCCAAGCGACGATCGGCAACAGACCCGTGATGCCCAGCGCGCTGATCACCGCCAGATAGAAAATCATCGGCGGCAGGATGCGAAAGATTCGGCGCAGATAAAATCGCTTCAGTGAGATTGTGCCGAAACTGTCCTTCTCATCGATCAGCTGACCGCCGATCAGAAAGCCGCTGAGCGTGAAGAACACATCAACGCCGAAGCCGGAATGCGCCAGGACATCGGCCAACAGTTGCGCAATCCGATAGCCGCTGTTGCGCAGCATGGGTTGGCAATGCGTTCCGATGACCAGCAGGACGGCCAAAGCGCGCCAGCCATCGAGTGTCGGGATATACGCTCGCTGTGTGCTCATCCGCGGACGATCGAGCGCAGTCTCTTCCAGCATTCTTCCCCCGGTGATCGCGGCTTTCTTCTGAACGAATGTCGGCCGGGAAGAAAGCCGCCAGAACGACGGCCGATGACTTGTTGAGTTCGAAGCCCGCTGGCTTGAGCTGATGGCGCCCCGATTGATCGGCAAGCTGGTCCTGAAGCAGGCGCGTGAGAGGACCTGAGGTCGCTGAAACGGGAGTCGACAAAGCAGCCCGCTCCCGCTAAGCGCCGCCGCTTCCCAATAATGCGCGAACATAGCGAAAGCGAGTGCAGATCATGAAACTTCACGAAATCACCGACAACGAAGGCGCCCGCAAGGGCAAGATGCGCGTCGGACGCGGCATCGGCTCGGGCAAGGGCAAGACCGCGGGTCGCGGCCAGAAGGGCCAGAAGAGCCGCGAAGGTGTCTCGATCGCCGGCTTCGAGGGCGGCCAGATGCCGCTCCACATGCGGATCCCGAAGCGCGGCTTCAACAACATCTTCGCCAAGGATTATGCCGAGATCAATCTCGGCCAGATCCAGAAGCTGGTCGAGGCGGGTACGCTTTCGACCGACGGCACGATCGATCATGCCGCGCTGAAGGCGGCGGGTGTCGCACGTGGCGGCAAGGATGGCGTTCGCGTCCTCGCCAAGGGCAGTCTGTCGTCAAAGATCGCGCTCAAGGTCGCCGGCGTTTCCGCCGCGGCGCGCGAAGCGATCGAGAAGGCCGGCGGATCGGTCGAGGTGATCGAGGTCGTGGCCGCCGCCGACAAGCACAAGGCCAAGCACCGCACGACGCAGGCTGCCAAGAAGGCTGCCCGCGCTTAACCTAAGCCCAGCTTTCACCGTCCGTGCTGAGCGAAGTCGAAGCACGTGCTCCAGGCGCTGGTCCTCGCAGCACGTCCTTCGACTTCGCTCAGGACGGACGGGGTTGGCGAGGGTGGCGGAAGCTGATTAGTCACTATATGGGCGACGGGTGCGGGGGATTTTTGTCCCTCAGGCCCGTCGCCTTTATCGTTTTCGGGGTACAGAATAAACCAATGCCCTCCGCCGCAGAACAACTGGCTGCCAACGCCAGCCTCTCGCAATTCGCCAAGGCGACCGATCTCAAGAAGCGCATCTGGTTCACGCTGGGCGCGCTGATCGTCTTCCGCCTGCTCTCCTATGTGCCGCTGCCGGGGATCGATCCGCGCGCGCTCGCCACGCTCTTCGATACCACGAAGGGCGGGGTGATGGATTTCTTCAACACCTTCACCGGCGGCGCTTTGACCCGCATGTCGATCGTGGCGCTGGGCGTGATGCCTTACATCACCGCCTCGATCGTGGTGCAATTGTCGACCTCGCTCAGCCCCGCGCTGGCGGCGATCAAGAAGGAAGGCGAGAGCGGGCGCAAGAAGCTCAACCAATATACCCGCTACGGCACCGTCGGCCTGACCGCGATCCAGGGCTATTTCATCGCCGTGGGGCTTTCCGCCTGGGGGGCGAGCGCCGGCCAGTCGGCGGTGGTGGTCGATCCCTATCTCTTCCGCGTGACGACGGTGATCACGCTGGTCGGCGGCACGATGTTCCTGATGTGGATCGGCGAGCAGATCACCAGCCGCGGCATCGGCAATGGTGTGAGCCTGATCATCATGGCGGGCATCGTCGCGCAGCTGCCGACGACGATCGTCAACGCGCTCGATCAGGCGCGCACCGGTGCCACCTCACCGCTGATGGTGATCGGCGGCTTCGTCTTCGTGATCGCGCTGATCCTGGGCATCTGCTTCATGGAGCGCGCCACCCGCCGCGTGCTGATCCAATATCCCAAGCGCCAGACCGCGCGCGGCATGCAGCAGGGCGATCGCAGCTTCCTGCCGCTGAAGATCAACACCGCCAACGTGATCCCGCCGATCGTCGCCTCGTCGCTGCTCGCGCTGCCGCTGACGATCACGCAGTTCGCCGGCAAGCATATCAACGGCGAGAGCCGCTGGGGCGATTTCGTGATCGGGCTGAACCAGTGGATCGGCCAGGATACGCCGCTGTATTTCGTGCTCTACGCGGCCGGCATCATCTTCTTCTCGTTCTTCTACACCGCCGTCGTCTTCAACCCGGAAGAGACCGCCGACAATCTGAAGCGCCACGGCGGCTTCATCCCCGGCATCCGCCCCGGCAAGAGCACCGAGACCTATCTCGATTATGTGCTGACCCGGATCACGGTGCTCGGTGCGGCGTACCTCACGATCATCTGCGTCCTGCCCGAGATGTTCATCCCGCGGCATCTCGTTGGTTTCGGCGGCACCAGCCTGCTGATTGTTGTCAATGTGACGATTGATACGGTAACCCAGATTCAGAGCCACCTTCTCGCCCATCAATATGGCGATCTGATCAAGAAGGCGAAGCTCAAGGGAGGTATGCGTCGGTGAAAATCCTGATTCTGCTCGGACCGCCGGGGGCGGGTAAGGGCACGCAGGCACAATCCTTGATGACCCGCCACGGCCTGGTCCAGCTATCGACCGGCGACATGCTGCGCGCTGCGGTGAAGGCGGGATCCGAGATCGGCCGCAAGGCGGAGTCGATCATGAAGGCGGGCCAGCTCGTCCCCGACGACGTGGTGACGTCGCTGATCGAGAGCCGGCTGGAGTTCGAGGCGCATGCGCCGGGCTTCATCTTCGACGGCTATCCGCGCACCCAGGCCCAGGCCGAATCGCTGGACGCGCTGCTCGCGAAGCACGGCATGAAGCTCGATCACGTCATCGAGCTGGCGGTGGACGAGGAAGCGCTGGTCAGCCGTATCTCGGGCCGCTTCACCTGCGCCAGGTGCAACGAAGGCTATCACGATACCTTCAAGCTGCCGAAGATCGAAGGCGTCTGCGACGTCTGCGGCTCGACCGAGTTCAAGCGCCGGCCGGACGACAATGCCGATACCGTCCGCGCCCGCCTCGCCGAATATCGCGGCAAGACCGCGCCGATCCTGCCCTATTACGAGGCCAAGGGCCTGGTAGGGCGGGTCGATGGCATGGCGGATATCGGCGAAGTGAGTGACGCGATCGAGGCGATCGTCGCGAGCGGCGAGGCTGTGTAGGTCGCTTCCCCTCCCTGCAAAGGAGGGGATTGAGGGATGGGCGTAGAGAGGGTGGGCATCAGGGCCTCCCGGTGCGGCGCGGGGCGGTCTCGTGCAGGAACAGGGCGCCGATCAGCGCGATGCCGGCCATTGCGCTGGCATAATAGAAATACCACGCCTCGTGCCCGGCCTGCTTGAGGCTGAGCGCCAGCGCCTCCGCCGAGCCGCCGAAGATCGATTGGCTGAGCGCGTAAGGGAGCCCGATGCCGAGCGCGCGCAGGTGGACGGGGAAGAGTTCGGACTTCACCGCCGCATTGGTCGCGGTCGAGCAGCTGAGGATCGCGAGGCCGACGAGCAGCAGCAGGAACGCCTCCTTGGGATGGTGCGCCGCGCCGATCGCGAGCATCAGCGGCGTCGTAAACAAGAGCCCGCCGATGCCGAACGCCAGTTGCAGCGGCTTGCGCCCGATCCGATCGGACAATGCCCCGATCGCCGGTTGGGCGATCATCGCGAGGAAGATGGCGGCGGCGCAGATCCGGCTCGCGCCCGCCTTGCCCATCCCGCCCGACACCACGAGATATTTCTGCATGTAGGTGGTGAAGGTGTAGAAGATCACGTTGCTGCCCATCGCGAAGGCGAAGGCGATCAGCACCGCGCGGCGATGATCGGACCAGAGTTCGGCGATGCTGCCGCGGCGACGCTCGGCGGGATTTTCGGCGGCGAAGGCGGGGGTCTCCTCGATCCCGCGCCGGATCCAGAAGACGACGAGGGCGAGCGCGCCAGACGCGACGAAGGCGACGCGCCAGCCCCACGTCGCCAGCGCGGCATCGCTGGCGCCGAGGTAAGCGGCGAGGGCGGCGGGGTCGCGGCTGACGTCGTCGGGCGACCCGACAGCGACGACCTGACCGCTCGCCATCACCACCACCGTCGAGCACAGTTCGATCACCAGCAGCAGCGCCAGCGCCAGCAATTGCCCGCCGTAGAGCGTGACGTACTGGAAGCTCGACCACAGCCCGCGCGTCCTGGGCGCTGCGACCTCGGACAGATACGCCGCCGCCGCGCCATATTCGCCGCCGAGGCTCAGCCCCTGGATCAGCCGGGCGAGCAGCAGCAACGCCGGCGCCGCCACCCCGATCGACGCATAGGAAGGGATGGCGGCGAGCAGCAGGCTCCCGCCGCCCATCAGCCCCACCGAAAGCGCCAGCGCGGTGCGGCGCCCGTGACGGTCGGCGACGCGGCCGAGCAGCCAGCCGCCGACCGGCCGCATCAGGAAGCCCGCCCAGAAGATGCCGCTGGTCTTGATGAACTGCGCCGCCGGATCGCCGCCGGGGAAGAACTCGCTCGCGAAATAGAGCGAGAAGGCCGAATAGACGTACCAATCGAACCATTCGACCAGATTGCCCGCCGAACCCCCGAGGATCGAGCGGACGCGGGTCATAGGCAATATCCTCCCCCGCAAGGGGGAGGTGTCAGCGCAGCTGACGGAGGGGGAGGAAGCACTTTAACAGAGGGGTGGCGGATTACCTCCCCCTCCGACGCCACCTCCCCCTGGCGGGGGAGGATGAAGATTGCACCCCTCACCCGAACAGCCCCAGCGCCGCCACATCCGCCTCGCTCAGGTCGATGCCGAACATCATGCTCAGCCGCATCCGATAGACACGGGGATCGGTGATGTCGGCCTCGGTGGCCTGGTCGCCGTTGCGGCGGCGGTAGTGTGTGCCTTCTAGCTGCGCGAAGCCGCGCGGCAGGGGGACGTTGACTAGGCGGATCGTCGTGAAGCGGTGGCCGGGCAGGGTCGAGACGAAATGGTTGCCCATCTCCAGATCGGCGGGGAACACCGGATCCAGCGTGACGCTATATTGCGGCGACCAATCGCGCGTCGGCGAGCGGCCGTCGGTGCTGGCGGGATCGCCGATCCGGCTGAGCATCCAGCCCCATTCGGGATCACGCGCCAAAGCGTAGCGCGCGCCATCGGGTGCATCGGCTTCTTCGCCATCGACCAGCGGCATCGGCGGGGCATAGCTGCCGCCGAACCCGGCGTCGGCGATCCACTCCTGTCCATCGATGGTGACCAGCGCGAGCGTGTGCGTCTTGGGTGGCACTCCGAGCGGAGGACCCAGCCACACCCGCGCCAGCAACGGCCGCGCCTCGAAGCCCAGCGCCTCCAGAGCATCGAGGAACAACCGCCCCTGCTCGAAGCAATAGCCGCCGCGCCGCGTCGTCACCAGCTTGGCGAAGACGCTCTCGCTGTCGATCGCGATGCCGCGCCCGAGGATGACGTCGAGATTCTCGAACGGGATCGCCAGCCGGTGCGCGCGCTGGAGGATCGCCAGCCCCTCGGCATCCGGGGTCGACGCCAGCGGCAGACGGATACGCTCCAGATAGGCGTCGAGATCGAAGCCGCTCAGCGCACCAGCCTCATCGCGTAACGCTGCAGCCGCTTGGGCACCCAATCCTGGACGAAGTGGCCGTAGCTGACCTTCCAGTCCTTCCTGTCGGCGCTTTCGGGGCGCGTCTGGAAGGTCGTGGTGCGCGTCGGCAGTTTGGTGTCGGCCGGCAGCGCGGTGTAATAATAGGTCGCGATCGAGCGGCGCGCGCGATCGGGCGGGCAGCGCACCGGATCGGGCTGGCCGTGATAGCTGTTCAGCGTGGTGTTGAAGACGACCGCGCGGCCCATCACCGGCAGGATCGAGGCTTCGCGCACCGTCATCTTATCGTCCCACAGCTCCAGATTGCCGCCGTAGCTCTCGGGCCAATCCTCGTTGAGGTAGATCAGCAGATTGAGCCGCCGCTCCAGCCGCATCTCGCCGTGGATGTTGAAATCGGCGTGTACGCTCAGATGCCCGCCCGAAAGCGTCTCATGCAGCCCGCCGCCCGAGAAATAGGGATCGGGGATCAGGCCATCGATCCCGGTCATTTCCGACAGGAAGGCGAGGAAGGGTTCGCTGTTGAGTTCGTTCAGGATGTTGCGGACGCGGAAGCTTTCGACCGTGTTCGGATCATATTGATATTTGAACCGCTCCTGATCGCGATCGAAGAAGGTACGTCCGTCGCGCGTCGGATAGCCGGCCGCCACTTCGCGCAGCACGGCCGGATCGAGGAAATCCTCCATCACGATGTGCGGGAAGGGCCTGGCGGCCTGATAGTCCGACGCGCGCGCGGCGCCTTCCTCGATGCACTGCGCGCGATCGAAGTGAAGATAGCCGTCTAGATTTACGAGGTTAAGAATACTCACGATCGCTCCGATGCGCCTATTTCAGCTTCAAGGCCGCTTCGAGCCCATCCTGCTGCTCGTTGCCGATATAACGGCCGTAGAGCGGATGCTCGAACAGATGCGCATAATAGATTTGGTAACGGTATCCGATATGCGTTTGCGAGATCAGATTCTGATTGAGGTGCACACGGATATTTTCCTGCGCGCGATTGAGATCCTCGATGGCGGCGAGCTGCCCGTTGTGGCTGCCGTACATTTCCCACGCGGTGCCGATGATATCGTCGAAATATAGGAACATGCGCGGCAGGAAATTCTGGGGATGGTCCTTGGCGTAATCGAACAGGCGAAAGCTTTCGCGCGTCGAGGAATGATAATCGGTGTCGTTCATGATCGCGCCGATCGGCGCCGGATCATGCTGATCGATGAAGCTCGCGATCGTATCGCGGATGTCGCCGATGATGAGATGCGCTTCGGGCAGCCTGGCGCGCAGGGCAGGCTCGTCCATCCGATATTGCGCCTCCTGAAACCAGTAAGGCAGGTCGGTCGGGCCTTCAGGCGGAGGCATGCCCCGGCCGGTATCGAAGCCATAGCAATCGACGGTCACGCCGGTGACGCGCTCCACATCCTTGGCAAAGCGACACATGAAGGCGAGGCCATTGCCACCCGCGACACCGAATTCGATCGCCGAGATGCGCTTGTGGCCAAGGCGCTGCGCGAGGCGCGCCGCGTTCAGCATGCAATAGGCATAATGCGGCCGATCGATGCTCTGGGTGTCGAGCAGGAACTCCGGCGAGAAATCGTACCGCCGCCGGCTGCTCCGCACGAGCTTTCGAAACGGCTTCGCCCAGACGCTGTTCTGGAATTCGCCAGACAGCAGATATCCCGCAAGTGCGCGCTTCATCCCCATTCCCTCCCGCCGGCAGCCATTTATGCTGGAGGATAGTTTGCGGACTGGCAAGCCGTGCGGTTGCGGCGACCGCCGCGAATGCCGATATCGCGACGATGGCCATCACCATCCGCACGAGTCTGGACGAGCCCGAGACCGGCGAGACTTTCGTTCCCCATCGTCCCGAGCGGCCCGAGAAAAGCCAGGGCGGCAAGCCGTTCCGCATCGTCTCCGATTACGAACCCGCGGGCGATCAGCCGACCGCGATCGCCGAGCTCGTCGAGCAGGCTTGGGCGGGCGAGCGCGATCAGGTGCTGCTCGGCGTCACCGGTTCGGGCAAGACCTTCACGATGGCCAAGGTGGTCGAGAAGATGCAGCGCCCGGCGCTGGTGCTCGCCCCCAACAAAATCCTCGCCGCGCAGCTTTACGGCGAGTTCAAGAGCTTCTTCCCCGACAATGCGGTGGAATTCTTCGTCAGCTATTACGATTATTACCAGCCCGAAGCCTATGTCGCGCGCACCGATACCTACATCGAGAAGGAAAGCTCGGTGAACGAGACGATCGACCGGATGCGCCATTCGGCGACCCGATCGCTGCTGGAGCGCGACGACGTGCTGATCGTCGCCTCGGTCTCGTGCCTCTACGGCATCGGCTCGGTCGAAACCTATTCGGCGATGATCTTCGATCTGAAGAAGGGCCAGACGGTCGATCAGCGCGAGATCGTCCGCAAGCTCGTCGCGCTCCAATACAAACGCAACGATCAGGCGTTCAACCGCGGCACGTTCCGCGTACGCGGCGACAATCTGGAGCTGTTCCCCAGCCACCTCGACGATGCCGCGTGGCGGATCAGCTTCTTCGGTGACGAGATCGAGCAGATCAGCGAATTCGATCCGCTGACCGGCAAGACCAGCGCGAGCCTCAACGAGGTGCGCGTCTACGCCAACTCGCACTATGTGACGCCGGGTCCGACGATGAAGCAGGCGATGGAGGCGATCCGTTTCGAGCTGACCGAGCGGCTCAAGGAACTCCAGATCGAGGGCAAGCTGCTGGAGGCGCAGCGGCTGGAACAGCGCACCAATTTCGACCTCGAGATGATCGCCGCCACCGGCAGTTGCGCGGGCATCGAGAATTACAGCCGTTTCCTCACCGGCCGCCTGCCCGGCGAGCCGCCGCCGACCCTGTTCGAATATCTGCCCGAGAACGCCCTGTTGTTCGTCGACGAGAGCCACCAGACGATCGGCCAGATCAACGGCATGTCGCGCGGCGATCACCGGCGGAAGATCACGCTCGCGGAATACGGCTTCCGGCTCCCGTCCGCGATCGACAACCGGCCGCTGCGCTTCAACGAATGGGAAGCGATGCGCCCGCAGACGGTCTATGTCTCGGCGACGCCCGGCCCGTGGGAGATGAACCAGACCGGCGGCGTCTTCGCCGAACAGGTGATCCGCCCGACCGGCCTGATCGATCCGCCGGTCGAGATCCGCCCGATCGAGAGCCAGGTCGACGATCTCGTCCACGAGTGCAAATTGGTTGCGGCGAACGGCTACCGCAGCCTCGTCACCACGCTCACCAAGCGCATGGCCGAGGATCTGACCGAATATCTGCACGAGGCGGGGCTGAAAGTCCGCTACATGCATTCGGACGTCGAGACGCTGGAGCGGATCGAGCTGATCCGCGATCTGCGGCTGGGCGTCTATGATGTGCTGGTCGGCATCAACCTGCTGCGCGAGGGGCTCGATATCCCCGAATGCGGGCTGGTCGCGATCCTCGATGCGGACAAGGAGGGCTTCCTGCGCTCCGAGACCTCGCTGATCCAGACGATCGGCCGCGCCGCGCGCAACATCGACGGCAAGGTGATCCTCTACGCCGATACCATCACCGGATCGATGGAACGCGCGATGGCCGAGACCGAGCGCCGCCGCGAGAAGCAGACCGCCTACAATGTCGCGCACGGCATCACGCCAGAGACGGTGCGCCGCGACGTCGCCGATATCGTCAGCCACCTATCGTCGAAGGATCAGGTGACCGTCGAGATCGACGCGGAGGGCCGCAACAACCTCGTCGGCCACAATCTGCGCGGCTATATCGAGGAACTGGAAGCCAGGATGCGCGCCGCCGCCGCCGATCTGGAATTCGAGGAGGCCGGGCGGTTGCGCGACGAAATCCGGCGGATGGAGGCGAACGAACTGGGGCTGCCGGTCGATCAGCAGGTCGCGCCGGTGCGGGGGAATTCTACCTTGGGGAAGGCGGGCACACGGCAGACCCGTTATGGCAAGGCCAAGCAGGTCCGCGCGGAGAAGCGGGGCGGCGGTCGGCGGTAGTTGGGCGAAGCTGATCGAGCGGGGCATCTGATTCAAATCGAGCTATTGTTGCGACAAGTTATTGGCGAAAGGATCGATTATGACCCGCATCGCCAAGCTCTATTCCAGCGTCCTCGCCAAACCCCGGTCATCGCTGTCGTTCCGCGATTTTGAAGCGCTGCTCATCGCATTCGGCTTCACGTTCGATCGCCAGCGCGGCAGTCACAAGGCTTATGTACACCCGCAGGCGCCTCGGCCGATGATCGTCCAGCCGCGCAAGGACGGTAAGGCGAAGCCCTATCAAGTCGTCGAGTTTCTCGATATGATCGAGGCTTGCGGATTGAGCATCGACCCATGATTGAGCCGAAATACCACATCAACGTCTTTTGGTCGGCGATCGACGATTGCTGGATCGCCGATGTGCCGGATCTCAAGCCCTGCTCTGCGCATGGCGACACGCCAGCGGAGGCCGTCGCCGAGGCCGGTGTTGCAATCGAATTGTGGCTCGATGTCGCCCGCGACCGCGGCTTCGTGATCCCCGAACCCCGCTATCGCCCGGCCATTTACGCGGCTGCGTAAGCGAGCCAAGTCACCTGGTCCGAGCGAGGCGCGGAGAATGACCGGATCGAGGATGATCATTGAAGAGAGCGAGCGGCTGCCGAACGTGCATCCGGGCGATATCCTGCGCCATGATTTCCTGATCGGGGGTGAGATACCGCTCGCCGAAGTTGCGTTGAAGGCGGGGATCGGGCGTACCCGTATGGAGACGATCCTCGATCGCTCCGCCTCGGTCGATGCCGATGTCGATCTGCGCCTCGCCCGCTATTTCGGCATGTCGGACGGCTTTTTCCTCGGCCTGCAGGCCGATTTCGATCTCGAAGAGGCTAAACGGCTGCATGCCGCAGAGCTCGATCGCATCACCCCGCGCGCGGCTTGATTACCTTACGCGCGAACGCCCGAACACGCCGCCGCGATCGGCGATGACCGTGCTCACGCCGCGATAGAGATCGGCGTTGATGTGGTCGCCGGCCGCCTCCGCCTCGCGGCGGCGCGTCTGCGCGCAGCGCAGCGCGTCCTGGCCGAGACGCCAGGACAGCACCGTCGCGATCCGCACCGCCCGCGATTCCCAGGCATTGGGGCGCGGCAGAGGATCAGCGCGACTTGGTGTAGGCTGCGTGCTGCGTGGGCGACGAGGTCAGGTCCTGCGTCATCGGCACACCGCGCGCGGCGATCGAGAGCGGGGTCCGGGCGACGGGCGTGGTGACGATGCTGGTCTTGTAGACGCGCTGGATGATCGCGGCGGCGTCGGCGCTGCGCAGGACGACGCGGGTGATGCCGCCCGGCAATGTCTCGATCGCGCTGATCGCGGCATCGTGCTTTTCGCAGGAAGCGCGCACGTGGTCCTGCGTGGCTTTGATATTGAATGCTCGCGACATGGCGTATTATCCTGCAGGTAAGCGGGAGCGCAATGTCTCCCAGCCGACGGTGCTTACAGCGAGAACCCGACGATGCGCCGCTCCTAGCATAGGGCGGCCACTTTGGCGAATGTCGGGCGGCGCTATTCCGCCGCTTCCACCGTCGGCGTCACCCGCGCCTCCACGCGCTCCGCCTGCACGATCGCATCGGCGGCGCGCAAGCCCGCGAGGATGCGCATCAGATGCTGGAGATCGTGGACTTCGATCAGCACCTGGAAGGTGTGAAAGCTCTGGTCGCGCTCGGCGAGGATCAGGTTGACGATGTTGGCGCCCTGGCTGCCGAGGACGCTGGCCATCGTGCCGAGCGAGCCGGGTTCGTTCTTCACCACGATCGCGAGCCGTGCGGTGCCGCCCTCGCTGCCGTCGCCCCATGCGAGATCGACCCATTGATCGTCGTCGCTTTCGGCCAGCACCGGGCATTCGATGGCGTGGACCTCGACCGGCGCATGCGGCCGGCGCACACCGACGATACGATCCCCCGGCACCGGCGTACAGCAGGGCGCGAGGGTGAAGCTCACCCCCGGGGTCAGCCCCTTCATCGAGATCGCGCGCGGAGCCGACGCGCGCAGCGCCGGCGCGCCCTCGGCCGTCGAGCCCGGCATCAGCGCCTCCATCACCGCCTCGTCGGTCACCTTGCGGCGCGCGATCGCCTCCATCAGCTTGGCGGGATCGTTGTAGCGCAGCCGCTTCAGCGCCTGTTCGAGCGCGCCCGCAGCGAGTTGCGTGGGCAGGCGGGCGGCGATGCCTTCGTAGAGCTGGCGACCGAGCGCGACGGTATCGGTCTGCTCCTTCTTGCGGACGTAGCGGCGCACCTCGGCGCGCGCCTTGCCGGTGACGGCGAAGCTCAGCCACGCGGCCTGCGGTTCCTGCCCCTTCGAGCGCAGGATCTGCACCTGATCGCCGTTCTGGATGACGGTGCGCAAGGGCACGACGCGGCCGTTGATCTTGGCGCCCACGGTCTGGTCGCCGAGATCGGTGTGGACCTGATAGGCGAAGTCGACCGGGGTCGATCCCTTGGGCAGCTGGATCAGTTCGCCGCCCGGTGTGAAGGCGAAGATGCGATCCTGGTACATCGCCATGCGGGTGTGTTCGAGCAGTTCCTCGGGGCTCTCGGCATGGTCGAGGATCTCGACGAGGTCCTTGATCCAGCTACCGTACGCCTCGGCCCGGAGCGGCGCGCCCTGCTTGTAGGCCCAGTGCGCGGCGACGCCATATTCGGCCTCGGCATGCATCGCCTGGGTGCGGATCTGCACCTCGATGCGCACCCGTTCGGTATGGATCACGGCGGTGTGGAGCGAACGGTAACCGTTGCGCTTGGGCGTCGAGATATAATCCTTGAAGCGCCCCGGCACCATCGGCCAGCGCTCGTGGATCAGCCCCAGCGCGCGGTAGCATTGCTCGACATCGTCGACGATCACGCGGAACGCCATGATGTCCGACAATTGCTCGAAGCTGATGTGGCGCTCGCTCATCTTGCGCCAGATCGAGAAGGGATGCTTCTCTCGCCCCTCGACCTCGGCCTTGATGCCCTTCTGCCCCAGCAGCAGTCGGATGCCCGAGGAGATGCGCGACACCCGGTCGCCGCCGCCTTCGCGCAACTGTTCGATCCGCTTGGTGATCGAATCGTAGGCCTCGGGCTCCAGCTCGCGGAAGGCGAGCGTCTGCATCTCCTTCATGAATTCGTACATGCCGATCCGCTCGGCAAGCGGCGCATAGATTTCCATCGTCTCGCGGGCGATTCGGCGGCGCTTCTCCGGATTGGGGATGAAGTGCAGCGTCCGCATGTTGTGCAGCCGGTCGGCCAGCTTGACCAGCAACACGCGGATATCGTCCGACATGGCGAGCAGGAATTTGCGGAGGTTCTCCGCCGCGCGCGTTGTTTCGCTCTGCGCCTCGATCTTCGAGAGCTTGGTGACGCCGTCGACGAGCCGCGCCACCGAGGCTCCGAAGCGCTTCTCGATCTCCTCCGGCGTGGCGACCGTATCCTCGATCGTATCGTGGAGGATGGCGGTGGCGATCGTCTCGGCGTCGAGCTGGAGATCGGTGAGGATGCCCGCCACCTCGATCGGATGGCTGAAATAAGGATCGCCCGAGGCGCGCTTCTGGCTGCCGTGCGCCGCCATCGAGAAGACATAGGCGCGGTTGAGCAACGCCTCGTCGGCGTCAGGATCGTAGCTCAATACCCGATCGACAAGCTCATATTGGCGCAGCACCTGCCCAAGATGAGTGGCGGGGGCTGAAGAGGCAAGGCGAAAGCGGCGAAGCTCCGATCAAGACCAAAACCGTCCAGAATCATCTCGCAGACGAAATGAAATCGCGATAGCCTTTCGGTGGTCGAGTCGGAGGGGGCGATGGACACATTTACGGTTGCCGACGTGATGAAAGGGCGGAGCGACAGCACCGGCGCGCCAATCGAAGAGGTGTATACCAAGGTCCCACCGCTCTATGCGGTCTATGCAACCGATCGGCGCGTGGTAATCCAATATGCCGACGATCTGAAGCTCGCCTCGGATCAGCGGCAGGCCTTGATCGGGCTGAATCCCATCAAGGGAGATATCAACGGCCTGATCGACGGATGGCGCAGCAGTGCCGATCCAAAAGCGACCGCACGCGCCAGCCTTTACGATCGGGGGGTCGCCGATGCGCTGGAGGTCGGTCTCGAGGGGGATGCCCCCGATGGCATAGCGCGCCTTGCCGCGGTCAAAACGGCGCTGGTTGCCGAGCGTACCGCGATCGCCCGCGCGAAGTATCTCTGGATGGCGGCGATTACGGCCGCGGTTACGATGGCGTTGTTCTGGTTGCTCTGGCGGTTCGATGTGCCCGCCAAGGATCGGACGTGGATCGGCTTCGCGACCCATATCTGGGCGTCCGCGGGGATCGGTGCGCTCGGCGCATTCTTTTCGATCGCGCTGGGGATCAGTAGCCGCCAGGTGAGTCTCGATATCGAGAGCCGCAACAACATCGTCGATTCGATCCTGCGCATCGTGATCGGCACCATTTCGGCTGGCATCCTCTACTGCATGTTGCGCAGCGGGCTCGTCGATTTCAGCTTTGGGGGTTCGCCGACGATCGGCAACGAACTCGGCGATACTTTCTACGCCGGCATGCCTGACCCGAACCCGGAATCGAAAAGCTTTTCGATCGCTATCGTGATCGCGTTCGCTGCGGGTTTCTCCGAACGCCTGGTCGGCGATATGCTCAGCAAGGCCATCCTGGGGGCGACGCCGGACTCGCTCAACGCCGCGCCGGCCGGTCCAAAACCTGCGCCCGCAGCGAAGGGCGACGCCAGGAACCCGCTCGGCGTGCCGCCCC
>CAXTMT010000037.1:0-16050 GCA_964245355.1 uncultured Sphingomonadaceae bacterium | reverse complement strand
CTCGCGCGGGCCGGCAGGGTCAGCTTCACCGCTCCGTCGCGCGGATCGACCGCGAGGCGCATCGTCCGCGCCTGCGCCGAACGCCGCACGGTCAGCGGACGGACGCGCCCGCCGCCTTCGAAGCGCAGATCAGAGCGCGCGGTCGACAAGATGATATTCGAGCTCGCCGGCATCGTCTTCGGACACGGTCCAGCCGCGCGTCGAGACGCCGGCTTCGTGGACGGTCTCGCGGCTGCCGCTGATCAGATGGTGCCACTCATAGAGCGGCTGGCCATCGGCGACGAGGCGATAGGCGCAAGTCGTCGGCAGCCATTCGAGTTCGCCCAATTTGGCGGGGGTGAGCTGGACGCAATCGGGCACGAAGGTCTTGCGGTTCCTGTAATCCTTGCAGGTGCCGTTGCGGCGATCGAGCAGGCGGCAGGCGACGTTGGTGGGAAAGACCTCGCCGGTCTCCTCATCCTCCAGCTTGTGCAGGCAGCATTTGCCGCAACCGTCGCACAAGGATTCCCACTCGTCGCGGTTCAGCGCGGAGAGCGGTTTCGCTTCCCAAAAGCGGCTCATCGCACCCACTTGCCGAGCGTATCGGCAACCTGCGTCGCATCGGCATCGACCGGCACCAGCGCGATCGGCTTGCCATCGGGGCCGAACAGGATCGCCGCGCTCGAATGCTGCATCAGATAGCCGCTGCTGCCCTTGGCCGGCGCCTGCTTGCTGTACGGCGCGGCATAGTCCTTGGCGACCGAGGCGATCTGGGCATCGCTGCCGGTCAGGCCGATCAGCCGGGGATGGAAGGCCGACACGAATTGCTTCAGCACCGCCGGCGTATCGCGCGCCGGATCGACGGTGATGAAGAGCGGCTGGACCTTGGCGGCGCGGGCGGCATCCTGCGCCTCGAACGCCTTCAGCCCCTTGCCCAGCACCAGCATGTCGGTCGGGCAGACATCGGGGCAAAAGGTATAGCCGAAATAGACGATGGGGTAGCGCCCCTTCAGGCTCGCGCTGGAGAAAAGATGCCCGTCCTGATCGGTCAGCGTGAAGGACCCGCCGATCGCGGCACCGGCGAGCGGCGCGGGTTCGGATGCCGGCGAGCGGTGGCAGGCCGGGGTGAGCGCGAGGAGCGCGGCGAGGAGCGCAAGTTTCGGTTTGTTCATGGCGGGATCAACCATGCTTTGCTAGGACGTGCGCTTCAAGCCGCGTATCGAACAAGCGGGCATCAGCGGAGCATCATATGGGGGCCTGGCCTCGCTTTTCCATCCCTGTCGCGCTCAGCCTCGCGCTGGCGACGTCGGCGATGGCGCAATTCTCGGACAGCTATAATTTCCTGCAGGCGGTGAAGAGCCGCGACGGGCAGAAAGCGACCGACCTGATCAACAAGCCCTCGCCCCCGGTCGATGCCAAGGATAGCGAGACCGGCGAGACCGCGCTGCACATGGTGGTCAAGCGCCACGACGATCAGTGGCTCGCCTTCCTGCTCGCCCACGGCGCCTCGCCGAACGTGAAGGATCGGCTCGGCAATACCCCGCTGCATATCGCCGCGGCGACCGGCGATACCGAGATGATCACGCCATTGCTGAGCTATGGCGCCAATATCAATGTGGTGAACAACAATGGCGAAAGCCCGCTGATCCTGGCAATCCACGCCCACGATCAGGCGGCTACGCGCCTGCTCGTCAGCAACGGTGCCGACCCGCGGCTGCGCGACACGCTCGCCGGCAAGAGCGCCGAGGATTATGCCCGCGAAGATCCGCGCGCGGTGCCCCTCCAGCGCATTCTGGCGGAGGCGAAGCCCAAGGGGCCGCCGAAGAAGGTGTCGGGGCCGGTGCTGCATTGACGCTCGCACTCCCTCCCTGCGAGAAAGGGGGATTCCTTCAGTCCAACCCAGCCAGCCCCGGATCGAGGCTTCCCAGCAGCCGCCGCGCCGCCCGGCGGGCAAACCGCAAGGTCTCGGTCTTCCGCCGCGCCCCGGCAAGCGGCCGATGCGCGGGTTCGCGCAGCACCGCCGCATCATAACGGTCGGCGACGATCAGGCCGCAGACCTCGGGCAGAAACCATTCCTCCTCGAAGGGCTCCAGTGCGAAGCCGCCGGGCACCGCCCAATAGAAACGGTCGCAATAATCGAGATAGTCGCGCCACTTCATGTCGCCGCGCAGATCGGCGCGGCTGACCTTGATCTCGACGATGGTGATGCAGCCCTTGGCATCGAGCGCCATCAGATCGGCGCGGCGCCCATTGCCGAGCGGCACCTCGCACAAGGCGATCAGATCCTGGCGAAACAGCAGGCGGGCGACACCGCGCGCCACGTCAGCGGCGGCGAGGGGAGCGTCTTCGAAGCATTTGGGCTCAGTCGCCATGATCTCATGATAGAACAAGAGCGGAACGAGTGCCAGCCATCACGGGTGAAACGTCCTTCCGGCGAAGGCCGGAATCCAGTCGCACTACCTCTCATGCAGTTCCGAATGGATGCTGATCCGCATCGGCATGACGGCATAGTAAGGCATCAGTTCAAGAGCTCCAACGCGATGTCCTGCGCGCGCGGATGATCCAGCTCCACTACCCAGATATCCGGATCGTTGCGGCGCCGCCTGGCCAGATATGCATCGCGCTCCCCCGCATCGGCCGGCCCCGATTCAGCCCAGATGCCGAAGCTCCGCTCCAGCAACACCTGCGGCACCCCGCGATCGGCGATCAGCAGCAGGATCGCCCCAGCGGTCGCATCGCCCTTCGCCAGCACCACCCCATGCCCGCCCTCGGCCTCGATCGTGCGGATCAGCGCCGAGACGAGCAGCCCGGCGGCGGGCCGGGCTTCGGTCATGTCAGGCGGCGTCGCGCGCGTCGGTGTGGACGAACAGCGCATAGAGTGCATCGGGCGAGGCGGCGCCGCGCAGCTTGGCGACGAAAGTGCGGTCGCGCAGCTTGCGGCTGACCCGGGCGAGCGCCTTCAGATGCTCGACCCCCGCTTCCGGCGGCGAGAGCAAAAGGAAGACAATATCCACCGGGAGATCGTCGATCGCCTGGAAATCGATCGGTACGCCCAACCGCGCGAACACGCCGACGACATGCGAAATGCCGTCGAGCTTGCCGTGCGGGATGGCGATGCCGCCGCCGAAGCCGGTCGAGCCCAGCCGCTCGCGCTCGACCAGCCGTTCGACGATCACGCGCGCGTCGACGCCGGTGGCTTTACCGGCGACGGCGGCGAGTTGCTGGAACAGTATCTTTTTGTTCGGTACGGCAAGGCCGGCGAGGACCGCCTCGGGCGCCAACATGTCGACGAAATCGTCCATTCAACACAATCCACGAACATTTATCGATGGTTAGGGGATCAGGCCGCGCGCTGGGGCTCCACCCAGCCGATCGTGCCGTCGCCGCGCCGATACACCATATTGAAGGTTCCGGTACTCGAATTTTTGAAGAGCAACGCGTTGGTGTTGCGCAGGTCGAGCATCATCACCGCATCGGACACGCTCGACTCGGGCACGTCGACGCGGGTCTCGGCGACGATCAGCGGATGCTCGCCGGCTTCCTCTTCTTCGGGCGCGCCGTTGAATACGGTGTAGCCGGCATTGTCGTCGATACCGTTGCCGCCACCTTCGATCGCGACGCCGTTGGCGCCGTGCTTGTTCTTCAGGCGGCGCATGTAGCGGCGCAACTGGGTTTCGATCCGCTCGGCCGCCTGATCGAAGGCGGGGTGCGCCTCGCTGCCCTGCCCCGATCCCTTCAGGATCACGCCCTGCATCACATGGGCGACGATATCGCAGGTGAAAGCAGCGTGCGGTCCGTGGCCGAAGGTGACGTGCGCCGAGATGCTGCGCGAGAAATATTTCTCGGCGATCGTCTGCAACCGTTCCTCGACATGGGCGCGCAGCGCGTCGCCGGTGTCGACCTGATGGCCAGAGACCCGGATATCCATCTTATACTCTCCTTGAGTGCCGCCCTTGAACAGCCTCTCGGCGTGCGGGCGAAGGCCTGATCAGGCCGCTTCGGACAGACTGGCCCAAAGCGGATCGACCATAGTGGAAAGAAGCGCGGCGTGCGCCTGTAGTTCCTCATGCGATGCAGAATGCGGGCGGATCGGGCGCACCGGCCGGGCCGCGCGCCGTTGTGCGAACGACGCGAGCGTCGCCGATCCGGCCAATGGCTCGGCCGCAAGCGACAGGCCGATCTGGCGCCCGCCGGCGAGCTCGACATAGACCTGCGCCAGCAATTGCGCGTCGAGCAGCGCGCCATGCTTGATCCGGCTCGATCGATCGACGCCATACCGGCTGCAGAGCGCGTCCAGGCTATGCTTGGCGCCGGGATGGCGGGTGCGCGCCATCGCCATCGTGTCGATCATCCGGCTGAGACAAATCGGATCGTGGCCGCAGGCGGCAAGCTCGGCATTGATGAAGCCGAAATCGAAATGGGCGTTGTGCGCGACGAGCGGGCTGTCGCCGACGAACGCGATGAACTCGAGCGCCACCTCGTGGAAATACTGCTTGTCGGATAGGAAGAGCGACGAGAGGCCGTGGATCGCCTCGGCTTCGCTCGGCATCGATCGATCGGGGTTGATGTAGCGGTGCCAGACGACGCCGGTTTCGACCCGGTTGATCAGCTCGACGCAGCCGATCTCGACGAGGCGATCGCCATTCTGGGCGCTGAGGCCGGTGGTTTCGGTATCGAAGGCGATTTCGCGCATGGCGATGTTATCGTCCTCTCCGCGCCTCCAGGCAAGCGAGCACGGCACGTAATCCGGCGCGCGTGGAGTCGAAACCGCCCCCGGTCGAGATGACGAAATCGGCGAGCTGCCGCTTCTTTGCGTCGGGTATCTGCAGGCGGCGGATGCGGGCGAATTTGGCGGAGGTCATGCCGGGGCGGGTGAGGACGCGCCTGCGCTGCTGCCATGCCGCCGCCGAGACGACGATCACCGCGCCCAGACTGCGATGATGGCGGTGAGTCTCGAACAGCAGGGGAATGTCGAGCACCGCGATCGGGCGCGACCGGTGGCGGCGCAGGAAGCGGTCGCGCGCGCGGCCGACGGCGGGGTGGATCAGTGCTTCGAGTTGGCGGAGTGCGGTGCGGTCCCCGAACACCGCCGCGCCGAGCGCGACGCGATCGACGCCGCTGGGTCCGGTAGTGCTGGGAAACAGCGATTCGATCGCGGTCAGCAGCGCACCGCCCGGCCCCTGCAGCCGCCGCACCTCGGCATCGGCATCGAACACGGGGATGCCGGCCTTGCGCAGCATCGCCGCGACGGTCGACTTGCCCATGCCGATCGATCCGGTGAGGCCGACGATCATGCGGTGAGCAACGCCCGCAACCGCGCGTCCGATTCGGCGTCCGAAGGCGGCGCGACGCCGAAGAAGATTTCGAAGGCTATGCGCGCCTGGCCGATCAGCATCGACAGGCCATCGATCGTGCGCAGGCCCCGCTTTCGCGCCTCGGCCAGCAAAGGCGTTTCGAGCGGTGCGTAGACGGCATCGTAGACGACGGCATTGGGCGGGAAGCGGGAGAAATCGACGTCGAGCGGCGGCTGGCCGGTCATGCCGAGCGAGGTGGCGTTGACGATGAGATCGAGCCGGTCGCCGCCCTCGCCCCAATCGAAGGCAAGCGGTTCGGCGAACTGCGCGAGCGGCGCGACATGGACGTGCGCCGCATCGAAATCGGCGGCGAGCGCGGCGGCGGACTCGGGATTGCGCGCCGCGATGATCAGGGTGAATCCCTCGCCCCACAGAGCATGGGCGATCGCCCGCGCCGCGCCGCCCGCGCCGAAGATCCGCGCGGTGCGCAGCAGATGCTTTTCGGCGAGCGACGGCCGGAGCGGGGCGAGGAAGCCGGCGGCGTCGCTGTTGTGGCCGACCAGCCCGTCGGGCATCGCCACCACCGTGTTCACCGCGCCGATCCGCTGCGCGATCGGATCGACGCGCGAGAGGTGCGGCATCACCGCCAGTTTGTGCGGGATGGTGACGTTGCAGCCCCGCCAGTTCGGATCGGCGGCGCGCTGCGTAAGAAAACCGCCAAGGTCGTCGCCCGCCACCCGGGTCTTGGCATAATCGGCGTCGAGGCCAAGCTGCTCGATCCAGAAACCGTGCAGCAGTGGCGATTTGGAATGGGCGATCGGATCGCCGATCACCTCGGAATGAAGGGTCACGACGGCATCACCCCCCGCACCCGCAGCCAGTCCAGCAGCGGCAGCAGCGGCAACCCCAGGATGGTGAACTGGCTTCCCTCGATCCGCGCGAAGAGCTGCGCGCCCGGCCCCTCGATCCGATAATTGCCGACGCAGCCGGCGATCGCCGGCCATTCGGCGTCGAGATAGGATTGCAGGAACCCCTCGCCGAACGGTCGCATCGTCAGCTTCACCCGATCGACATGCCGCCACACCGGCACCCCGCCCTCGGCGATCACCGCCGCCGAATGGAGCAGATGGCGCGTTCCGGCGAGACTGCGCAATTGCTCGGCGGCTTCCTCGCGCGTCTCGGCCTTGTCGAGCAGACGCCCGTCAGCGGTCTCGACCGTCGTATCGCAGCCCAGCACCAGCGCCTGCGGGTTTTGCCGCGAGAGTTTGGTCGCCTTCAGCTCGGCCAAAGCATCGGCCAGCGCGCGCCCGTCGAGACGATCTGCGGCGAGCGAAGCCTTGGCGGCGTCCTCGTCCACCCCCGGCGACATCGCGCGGAACGGCACTCCTGCCGCGGTCAACATCGCCCGGCGCGAGACGGACTGCGAGGCAAGGATCAGGCCGCTCACGATTTGCGCTCGCCGAGCAGATTGATCACCGCCGCCGCCGTCTCCTCGATCGATCGGCGGGTGACGTCGATCACCGGCCATTCCTGATCGGCGAAGATCCGCCGCGCCATCGCCAGCTCGCGCGCCACCACTTCCTGATCGACATAATCGGTCTGGGTCTGCTCGTTGAGCGAGAGCAGCCGATTGCGGCGGATCTGGATCAGGCGATCGGGGCTGGTGGTGAGGCCGACGACCAGCGGCCGCTGCAGCTGGAAGAGTTCGGGCGGCGGCGGCGATTCGATCACCAGCGGGATGTTGGCGACCTTATAGCCGCGGTTGGCGAGATAGATGCTGGTCGGCGTCTTGGACGAGCGCGAGACGCCGGCGAGCACGACATCGGCTTCCTCCCATTCCTCGGGCGCGATGCCGTCGTCGTGCGCGATGGTGTAATGGATGGCATCGACCCGCGCGAAATAGGCCGCGTCGAGCACATGCTGGCGCCCCGGCCGTTTCTTCGCCTCCTGGCCGAGCAGACGCTGCAGGGCATCGGTCACCGGATCGAGCGCGGCGACATGGGGCAGGCCTGAGAGCCGGCAGCGATGCTCGAGCGTCGTCCGCACATCCGAATTGACCAGGGTGTAGATGATCAGGCCGGGTTTCTGCAGGATCTCGGTCAGCACACGATCGAGATGGCCTTCGGAGCGGACCATCGGCCAATAATGTTTGATCGTCTCGACATTGTCGAACACCGCGATCGCGGCCTTGGCGATCGCCTCCAGCGTCTCGCCGGTCGAATCCGACAGGAGGTGCAGGTGCAAACGCACGGTTGGGGCTCTAACCTCGCCTGTGGAAAAGCATGGGGGCAGCGCTAGCGGAAGGGCGTGGGCTGCGACAAGGCTTGCGATGCATCCCCGCCTTGCCAAAAGCGCTCCGGCTTTTCTCCACAGGGGATCAACAATCGGCTAGGGCTTGTGGATAATGGGAAAGGCGCCAAAGACTCGCGCGCTTTCCGGCACTTCCGATGAGTCAAGCTGTTGGCAAAAAAGGCCGGCGCGGATAAGCCCCGCTGCGCGGCGGCCTACTGATAACTACAGAATCCTCTTAAAACTACAGGATCTTAGAAGGTTGCATTCCCCGTCCGAGAAAAGTCCCGTCGGTTCGTCCGATAATCGTCCCCTGCTCGCGGTACTGCGGGGGGAGCGTCGCGATCCGCCGCCGGTGTGGCTCATGCGTCAGGCGGGGCGTTATCTCCCCGAATATCGCGCACTGCGGGCCGAGAAGGGCGGGTTCCTCGAACTTTGCTACGATCCTGCTTCGGCCGCGGAAATTACGCTTCAGCCGATCCGCCGCTTCGGTTTCGACGGCGCGATCCTCTTCTCGGACATTCTCGTCATCCCACACGCCCTGGGGCAGGAGTTGTGGTTCGAGGTGGGCGAAGGCCCCCGCCTTGCCCCGCCGTTGCTTGACGGGCTGCTGGAGGGGCTCACAGCGGTGGCCGAGCGCCTGACCCCGATCTACGAAACGGTGCGGCGCGTCGTCGCCGATCTGCCGGCCGAGACGACGATGCTGGGCTTTGCCGGCAGCCCGTGGACGGTGGCCACCTACATGGTTGCGGGCCAGGGATCGAAGGATCAGGGCGCGGCGCGGCGGCTGGCGTATCGCGATCCGGCGGCGTTCGGGGGGCTGCTCGACGCGATCGTCACGCTCACCGTCGAGTATCTCGTCGGCCAGATCGATGTCGGCGTGCAGGCGGTGCAATTGTTCGACAGCTGGGCGGGCAGTCTCGCGCCCGATCAATTCCGCCGCTGGGTGATCGAGCCCAACGCGAAGATCATCGCCGAACTCAAGGCGCGCCGCCCCGACGTGCCGGTGATCGGCTTTCCCAAGGGCATCGGCGAGAAATTGCCCGACTATGCCGCCGGCACGAAGGCCGATGCGATCGGGCTGGACGAGACGATCGATCCGGTGTGGGCCGATGCCAATCTGCCCAAGGATCTGCCGGTGCAGGGCAACCTCGATCCGCTCGCGCTGATCGCGGGCGGCGACGCGCTCGATGCCTCGATCGATCGCATCCGCGCGGCGCTTGGCCGGCGCCCGCATATCTTCAACCTCGGCCACGGTATCCTGCCCGAAACGCCGCTAGTGCATGTCGAACGATTGCTCGCTAGATTGCGGGCATGACGCTCACCCACCTGGAGGCCGCGCTCACATTGACCTACCAATGGATCAAGGCCGGCCACGTGATTTTCGTGATCTTCTGGATCGCAGGCCTGTTCATGCTGCCGCGCTATTACATCTATCACCAGGAAAGCGCCCCCGGCTCGGCCGAGGAGCAGCGCTGGATCGATCGCGAGCAGAAATTGCGCGACATCATCCTGACCCCGGCGATGATCCTCGTCTGGATCTTCGGCATCACGCTGGCGACGATCGGCCATTGGTGGGCGGCGGGCTGGCTTGGCGCGAAGCTGCTGCTGGTGCTCGGTCTGTCGGGCTATCACGGTTATATGGTCGGCTACGGCAGGAAACTCGCGCGCGGCGCGCGGCCGGTGAGCGGCAAAGCGCTGCGGCTGATGAACGAAATCCCCGGCATCGCCGCCGCGGCGATCGTCGTGCTGGTGATCGTCAAACCGTTTTGATGTTCTAATCGTCCCAGCAAAACGACACGGGAGGGAATCCCGTGTCGCCTGCCGGTCTTTGGCCACCAACGAAAATCCGCCGGCGAACCGTGTGTAAAGGGGCTGTGTGTCGTTCCGATATTCGTGCCCGGCGCAGCCTGCGCTGCGCCGGTGCGACATCAGAAGTCCATACCGCCCATGCCGCCCATTCCACCCATGCCGCCACCGGGCATGCCGCCGGCACCGCCCTTGTCGTCGGCAGGCGCGTCGGAGACGGCGGCTTCGGTGGTGATCAGCAGGCCGGCGACCGAGGCCGCGTTCTGCAGCGCGGTGCGGACGACCTTGGTCGGGTCGATCACGCCGGCGGCGACGAGGTTCTCATATTTGTCGGTCTGGGCGTTGAAGCCGAGCGTCGGATCGTTGCTCTCGAGCAGCTTGCCCGAAACCACCGCACCGTCATGGCCCGCATTCTGAGCGATCTGGCGCACCAGCGCGGTCAGCGACTTGCGGATGATGTCGATGCCGCGGGTCTGGTCGTCGTTGGCACCGGTCAGGCCGTCGAGCGCCTTGGTGGCGTACAGCAGCGCCGTACCGCCGCCGGGAACGATGCCCTCTTCGACCGCGGCGCGGGTCGCGTGAAGCGCGTCGTCGACGCGATCCTTGCGCTCCTTGACCTCGACCTCGGACGAACCGCCGACCTTGATCACGGCCACGCCGCCGGCGAGCTTGGCGAGACGCTCCTGGAGCTTCTCCTTGTCATAGTCGCTGGTGGTGTTCTCGATCTGCTTGCGGATCGCCTCGACGCGGCCCTTGATCGAATCGGCATCACCGGCGCCATCGACGATGGTGGTGTTGTCCTTGTCGATCGAGACGCGCTTGGCGGTGCCGAGCATGCCGAGCGTGACGTTCTCGAGCTTGATGCCGAGGTCTTCCGAGATCACTTCACCCTTGGTGAGGATCGCGATGTCTTCCAGCATCGCCTTGCGACGATCGCCGAAGCCCGGCGCCTTGACGGCGGCGACCTTCAGGCCGCCCCGCAGCTTGTTGACGACGAGCGTGGCGAGCGCCTCACCCTCGATATCCTCGGCGATGATCAGCAGCGGACGGCCGCTCTGCACCACGGCTTCGAGGATCGGCAGGATCGCCTGCAGGTTCGACAGCTTCTTCTCGTGGATCAGGATGTACGGATCGGCGAGCTCGACCGTCATCTTCTCCGGGTTGGTGACGAAGTAGGGCGACAGATAGCCGCGATCGAACTGCATGCCCTCGACGACGTCGAGCTCGAAATCGAGACCCTTGGCTTCCTCGACGGTGATCACGCCTTCCTTGCCGACGCGCTCCATCGCTTCGGCGATCTTCTCGCCGACGACGGTATCGCCATTGGCCGAGATGATGCCGACCTGCGCGACTTCGGCCGAACCCGAAACCGGCTTCGAACGCGACTTCACGTCCTCGACGACCTTCAGCACGGCGAGATCGATGCCGCGCTTCAGGTCCATCGGGTTCATGCCGGCGGCGACCGACTTCATGCCCTCGCGCACGATCGCCTGGGCGAGCACGGTGGCGGTGGTGGTGCCGTCACCGGCGACGTCGTTGGTCTTGGAGGCGACCTCGCGCAGCATCTGCGCGCCCATGTTCTCGAACTTGTCCTTGAGCTCGATCTCCTTGGCGACGGTGACGCCGTCCTTGGTGATGCGGGGCGCACCGAAGCTCTTGTCGATGACGACGTTGCGGCCCTTGGGGCCGAGCGTCACCTTCACCGCATCGGCGAGGATGTCGACGCCGCGCAGAATGCGCTCGCGCGCGTCGCGGCTGAATTTCACGTCCTTGGCTGCCATCTTGGCTACCCTTTCAGAATACGAAGTTGAGGAAGTTGAGGATTGCTATCCGATGGGATCAAGCCGGCTTCAGCCGACGATCCCCAGGATGTCGCTTTCCTTCATGATCAGCAGATCCTGGCCATCGACCTTGACCTCGGTGCCGGACCATTTGCCGAACAGGATCTTGTCGCCGGCCTTGACGTCCAGCGGGGTGATCTTGCCGTCTTCGGCGCGCAGCCCGCTGCCGGTGGCGACGACTTCGCCCTCCTGCGGCTTTTCCTTGGCGGTGTCGGGGATGATGATGCCGCCGGCGGTCTTTTCCTCGGCCTCGAGGCGCTTCACCAGCACACGATCGTGCAGCGGTCGAAAACCCATATCTGATACCCTTTCCTATACTCGCCGGGCGCCCATCCGAAATCGGCAGGGACCAGCAGCGCGAATGTCTGTTGGCACTCACATCGAATGAGTGCCAATGCGCATATGTGAAGCCCCGGTCGCAGTGTCAACCGGTCGGGCGGATGTATGCCGATCTTGCGGCGATCCCATCGCTAGCGATTCCGGGTTTCAGGACAGAGACAGGCGCTGTGGCTATTTCTAAACCTGTTCGCGCCCCTCCTGGACGCGGCCGCGACGGCGCACCTCTACCACCGCGGGTAGCATTTCGGCGATATGTGGAAAAATGGTGCGCCCGGAACGATTCGAACGTCCGACCCTCAGATTCGTAGTCTGATGCTCTATCCAGCTGAGCTACGGGCGCTTGGGAGGTGGCTCCCTAGTCGAGCGGGGCGCGGGAGGCAACCCTCAGTCTTTGTCTTGCCTCAGGCGCCGGGCGCGGGCATCCGCCCGCTTGGTTATCCTCCCCGCTGCGCGGGGCCGGGCGGCCGTTTGGCCTTGCGGCTTGTGGCCGGGGGATGTCCTTTCCGGCCTTCCGGGTTCATTCGAATTCGAGGATCACCGCGTCCACGGCCAGGCTCTCGCCCGCCTTGGCGCTGACGCTCTTCACCGTTCCGGTCTTTTCGGCGCGGAGGATATTCTCCATCTTCATCGCTTCCACCACGGCGAGCGGCTGGCCGGCCTCGACCTTGTCGCCCTCGGCCACGTCGATCCGCGTGATCAGCCCCGGCATCGGGCAGAGCAGGAAGCGCGACAGGTCCGGCGGGATCTTCTCGATCATGTGGACCTGCAGCGCGGCGACGTGCGGCGCCAGGACCCGGACCTTATGGCTGCGGCCGCGCGTGGTCAGCCGCCAGTGGGCGCGAAAGCGTTCGACGCGAACCGACAGTTCCTCGCCGTCGATCGTCGCTTCGATCAGCCGCTGGCCGGGGATGTAGGGCGCGTCGACCACCACGGCGGTGCCGTCGATGCTCACCGCTTCGGCCTCGATCAGCACATGATGCGCGGCCTTGTCCTCCTCGCCGAGAAAGCTGACGATCCATTCGGGTGACGGCGTGATCGCGCCGTTGAGCCGCCCGTCGATCTGCGCGGCGCGCAGTGCCTCGGCCGAGGCGGCCAGCGCGGCGACGGCGGCGAGCTTGGCGCCCAGCCCCTTGGGCATCGCGGCGCCCGAGAAGCCTTCCGGATATTCCTCGGCGATGAAGCCGGTGGTGAGCGCGCCGGCGCGGAAGCGCGGGTGCTGCATCAGCGCCGAGAGGAAATCCACATTGTGGCCGATGCCGTCGATCTCGAAGCGATCGAGCGCGGCGATCTGCTCGTCGATCGCCGCCTCGCGCGTGTCGCCATAGGTGACGAGCTTGGCGATCATCGGATCGTAGAACATCGAAATCTCGCTGCCCTCGTACACGCCATCGTCGACGCGGACGCCACGGTTTTCGGCGCCGCTCTCGGCGGGCGGGCGATAGCGGACGAGGCGGCCGGTCGAGGGCAGGAAGCCGCGATAGGGGTCCTCGGCATAGACGCGATTCTCGATCGCCCAGCCTTCCAGCCGCACGTCGGCCTGGGTGAAGCCGAGAGGCTGGCCGTAGGCGACGCGGATCATCTGCTCGACCAGATCGAGCCCGGTGATATATTCGGTGACCGGATGCTCCACCTGCAGGCGGGTATTCATCTCGAGGAAGTAGAAGCCCTTGCCGGTCTTGTCCGCGCCCGAGACGATCAGCTCGACTGTGCCCGCGCTGTAATAGCCCACGGCCCGCGCCAGCGCGACCGCCTGCTCGCCCATCGCTTTCCGCATCGCGGGCGTGACGAAGGGCGAGGGCGCCTCCTCCACCACCTTCTGGTGGCGGCGCTGCACCGAGCATTCGCGCTCGTTGAGGTAGACGATGTTGCCATGCTTGTCGCCGAGCAGCTGGATCTCGATGTGGCGCGGGCTCTCGATGAACTTCTCGATGAACACGCGGTCGTCGCCGAAGCTGGCGAGGCCTTCGCGCTTGGTCGCCTCGAAGCCTTCGCGCACGTCCGTTTCGGACCAGGCGAGACGCATGCCCTTGCCGCCGCCGCCGGCCGAGGCCTTCATCATCACCGGATAACCGATATCGCCGGCGATCTTCACCGCCTCCTCGGTATCGGCGATCTCGCCGAGGAAACCGGGGACGACGTTGACGCCCGCCGCCTTGGCGAGTTTCTTCGATTCGATCTTGTCGCCCATCGCGGCGATCGCGTTGATCGGCGGCCCGATGAAGGCGATGCCGGTATCGTCGAGCGCCTGCGCGAACGAGGTGCGCTCTGAGAGGAAGCCGTAGCCGGGGTGGACCGCCTCGGCACCCGTCTGCCTGCAGGCTTCGATGATCTTGTCGGCGATCAGATAGGATTCGCTGGCAGGCGGCGGGCCGAGATGCACCGCCTCGTCCGCCATCGCGACATGCGGCGCGCGCGCATCGGCATCGGAGTAAACCGCGACGGTCTTGATGCCCATCTTTTTGGCGGTGCGAATGACGCGGCAGGCGATCTCGCCACGGTTGGCGATCAGGATTTTCTTGAACATGTCAGCCTTAGGTTGATTAGCAGAGTCAGTTTTCGGAATAGCTGGGCGAGCAACGCTTTGATTGCTCTGCAATCTTTCAGCCCGAATCCGGCCGCTTTCGGTTAGTTTCCAGACGCTATGCTCAGATCCGTCGAGCCAACCGCTTTTTCGCAGGTCGTTCCGAGCCCACTGAACTTTGTTGTTCCACTCGCGTCTACCACTACCGTCTTCGAGTAGCTTCGTTCGGAGGTCCTCGGAAAGCTTAAGCGTTTGGGCCAGCGGCTGATAGGTGTCGCTCGACTTCATCGCGCCGCCCCTTTCAAAAAGCAGCACTAGCAAGCGATCCGCTACGTCGCTTTCCCGCGGGTATTCTGTGCGATAGATCACTCCGCCGCCTCCAGCCCTTCGGGCGGCATGTTGTGGCCGAGCAGGCGGAGGACTTCTTCGGCCGCCAGCACAAGGTTCGTGCCGGGGCCGAAGATCGCCTGGACGCCGGCGTCGCGCAATGTCTGGTAATCCTGCGCGGGGATGACGCCGCCGGCGATCACCTTGATGTCGCTGCGGCCGGCGTCGCGCAGGTGGCCGATCAGTTCGGGGATGAGCGTCTTGTGGCCGGCCGCGAGCGACGAGGCGCCGACGACGTCGACATCGGCCTTGATCGCCATCTCGGCCGCCTCGCGCGGCGTCTGGAAGAGCGGGCCGGCGAGGACTTCGAAACCGAGGTCGCCGAACGCCGAGCTGACGAGGTTGGCGCCGCGATCGTGGCCGTCCTGACCCATTTTGGCGACGAACATCTTCGGGCTGCGGCCCTTGGCGCGGCCGACCGCGACGACGCCGTCCTTCAGGTTCGCCCAGCGCGCGTCCTCGCCGTAAGCGCCGCCGTAAATGCCCTTCACCGGGGTCGGGCTGGTGCCGTAGCGGCCGAAGACGTCCTCCATCGCCAGGCTGATCTCGCCGAGCGTTGCGCGCTTGCGTGCCGCTTCCACGGCGAGCGCGAGGAGGTTAGTTTCCCTTGATCCTCCCCTGGAAGGGGAGGTGGCATCGCGAAGCGATGACGGAGGGGTGTCGCCATCAGCGGGGGGTGATACCCCTCCACCAGCCTGCGGCTGGTCCCCCTCCCCTTGCAGGGGAGGAACGTGACCGGCTCTCGCCCCCTCGCGCAAGGCATCCAGCGCCGCCTGACATGCCGTCTCGTCGCGCCCGGCCTTCACCTTCTGGATCCGGCGGATCTGCGCCTCGCGGACGGCGACATTGTCGACATCGAGGATGTCGATCGGGTCTTCCTTGTCCTTGGCATATTTGTTGACGCCGACGACGACCTCCTCGACGCGATCGACGCGCGCCGCCTTGGCGGCCGAAGCCTCCTCGATCATCGCCTTGGGCCAGCCGGCGGCGACCGCCTTGGCCATGCCGCCTTCGGCCTCGACCTTCTCGATGATCTCCCACGCGGCATCGACGAGCTGCTGGGTCAGGCTCTCGACATAATAGGAGCCGCCCAGCGGATCGACGACGTTGCACATACCGGTCTCCTCCTGGATGACCAGCTGGGTGTTGCGCGCGATGCGGGCGGAGAAATCGGTCGGCAGCGCGATCGCCTCGTCGAGCGCGTTGGTGTGGAGCGACTGGGTGCCGCCCAGCATCGCCGCCATCGCCTCGATCGTCGTGCGCATGACGTTGTTATAGGGGTCCTTCTCGGTGAGGCTGACGCCCGACGTCTGGCAGTGGGTGCGCAGCATCTTCGAGCGCTCGTCCCTGGCGCCCAACTGCGTCATCACCCGGTGCCACAATACGCGCGCGGCGCGCAGTTTGGCGACCTCCATGAAGAAGTTCATGCCGATCGCGAAGAAGAAGGAGAGGCGCCCGGCGAACTTGTCGATATCGAGGCCCGAGGCGACGCCGTATTTCACATATTCCATGCCGTCGGCGATGGTGAAGGCGAGTTCCTGCACCTGCGTCGCGCCGGCTTCCTGCATGTGATAGCCGCTGATCGAGATGC
>CAXTMT010000036.1:0-16087 GCA_964245355.1 uncultured Sphingomonadaceae bacterium | reverse complement strand
AGCCCCAGCCTCGCCGATCTGCGCGCCGCCGGGGCCGATCCCCGGGCGCTGGTGGCCGATCTGCGCGCCGGCCGCGTACCCATTGGATTCACGGCACCGAAGGATTAGATCGGCTCCATGCAAACCGTCCTTTTCGTCCTGATCATCCTCTGCGCGCTCGGCGCGCTCGTCTCGGTGGTGCGCGGTGTCGTGCAATTCCTGCGCACCCAGCACGATTCCGTCCACGGGCCGAACAGCCCGATCGAAAGCGGCCTCGCGCAGAACCGGATGATGTGGCGGCGCATCCAGTTCCAGGCGCTGGCGATCGTCTTCGTCGTCGTGCTGCTGCTGATGGCGCGCGGCCACGCGGCCTGAGGCGAGGCCGATGGTCAAGCTCAACAGGATCTACACGCGCACCGGCGATCAGGGCACGACCGGCCTCGTCGACGGCAGCCGGGTCGCCAAATTCGATCCGCGGATGCGCGCGATCGGCGATATCGACGAGACCAACTGTACGATCGGCATCGCCATCGCCGCGCTCGATCCCGACGACGCGCCCGAGCGCGAGATGCTCGCCCGCATCCAGAACGAATTGTTCGATCTGGGCGCCGACGTCGCCACCCCCGGCGAGGATTTCACGCCGAATGAGAGGGCGCTCCGCATCACGGCGGTGCAGGTGGAGCGGCTGGAGGGCGAGATCGATCGGATGAACGAAGGGCTCGGCCCGCTCACCTCCTTCATTCTGCCCGGCGGCAGCCAGGCCGTCGCCGCGCTTCACCTCGCCCGTGCAGTTTCACGCCGCGCCGAGCGGGCGATGGTCCGCGCCAACGCCGATGTGGCCCTCAACCCGCAGGCGCTGGCCTATATCAACCGGCTATCGGACCATCTGTTCGTACTGGCCCGCCTCGTCGCGGCGGCGGGGGCGGGCGACGTGCTGTGGGTGCCGGGACAGAGCCGGGCCTAGCTTATTTGAACACCCACCAGCGGTTGATCGCGAAGATCATGAACGGGGTGACGAAGAAGATCGGGATCTGCACGAAGATGTGATCGAACCGCAATTCGGTGATGATCAGCCACGTCCAGAAGGCGTTGACCGCATAGCTCGGCAGCGCGGCGAGGAAGAAGCGCAGGAACGCGCGCCAGCCGCGCTCGCCCTGATCCTTGAACGTGTAGCGGCTGTGCAGATTGTAGCCGATCACCAGCGACACGAGGAACGCGACGACGTTACAGAGCTGCGGCGCGGCGGACGTGAACGTGTCGAGCGCGACGAAGGCCGATTGCCCGCACAAAGTGACGAACAGGCCGAGCACCCCGTAGCGGATCAACTGGCCCAGTAACGCGCGCCGCTTCTCCGCACCCGTAGGCTCCACCCCAGTCGCCATCCGTCGCGTGCCTCCTTGCGCTTTATTCGTACCTGCCTAGACCCCGCGCAAAGTCGAGGGAAGCAGGGTGGAGCGCAAGTACGGGACCAGGGGCGCGGGGCGCCTCGCCGCATGGGAAGCCGCGATCGAGCGTCGGCTGTTCGTGCCCGGCGCGTGGCGCTGGTGGTTCCTCGCCTTGTGGCTCGGCTCATGCGTGTGGCTGCTCTATCAGAACAGCGGCCGCATCCACTGGTTCGCGCTCGGCGATACCGACGACAATATGCGTTTCGCTCAGGTCCGCGCGTGGCTCGGCGGCCAGGGCTGGTACGATCTGCGCCAGCACCGGATGGACCCGCCGAACGGCATTTCGATCCACTGGTCGCGCATCGTCGATCTGCCGATCGCCGGGCTGATCCTGCTGTTCCAGCCGTTCGTCGGCGGGGCGCTGGCGGCGCGCTGGGCGTGCGCGGTGGCGCCGCTGATCCCGATGGGCGTCGCGCTTTACGGGCTGATGCTGGTGGTGCGGCGGCTGGTCGAGCCCTGGGCCTTCCTGCTCGCCTGGGCGATATTGATGTGCGCGCCGAGCACGATGGGCATGTTCATGCCGCTGCGCATCGATCACCACGGCTGGCAGCTGGCGACGCTGATGTTCGCGGTGGTCGGCATGTCCGATTCCAGGCGGACGCGCGGCGGGGTGATCTCGGGGCTGTCGACCGCGATCAGCCTGTCGATCGGGCTGGAGCTGCTGCCCTATCTCGCCACCGCCGGGGCGCTGATCGCCTTGTGGTGGGTGCTGGAGCGCGATCAGGCCGATCGCCTGCGCGCGTACGGCATCTCGCTCGCGGGCGGAGCGGCGCTGGGTTACGCCCTGTTCGCCTCGTTCGACAATGCCCAGCCGCTCTGCGACGCGCTGACCCCGGTCTATCTTTCGACCCTGCTGGAGGCGGGAGCAGCGGTGTTGATCCTGTCGATGCTTCGCTTCGGCGCTCTGTGGCAACGGGCTGCCGCCGCCGCCGCGGTGGGTGCCATCATCCTCGGCGTCTACGCGGCGAGCTGGCCGCAATGCCTCGGCCGGCCCGAGCATATCAGCCCCGAGCTCGACCATCTCTGGTTCCGCTACATCAAGGAGGCCAAGCCGCTCTACGAGCATGATTGGCGCATCTCGCTGCCGATCGTCGCGCTGTCGGTGATCGGCCTCGGCGGCAGCGCGCTCGCCCATCACATGGCGAAGGGCACCGAGAAGGCGATGCCGTGGCTGCTGGTGGCGTTGCTTTCCTTCTTCTCGACATTGCTGCTCCTCTGGCAGACACGCGCCGGCCCGGCCTCACAACTGATGGGCGTGCTGGGCGCCACCGCGATCGGCCAGCCGCTGCTGCGCTGGACGCTCGATCATCGCAGTTTCGCGGTGAAGGCGATCGGATCGGCACTCGGCTTCCTCGCCGTCTCGGGATCGTTCGCGCAACTGCTCGCGAACTATATCCCGCGGCACGAGAGCAAATATCGCCAGCAGGTCAGCTTGGCCAACCGACGCTGTCCGACGCTCCCCGCGCTCGCGCCGATCGACAAGTTGCCGGCGACGACGGTGATGACCTTCGTCGATCTCGGCCCCCGCCTGATCTCGGTCACCCACCACAGCGCGATCGCCGGGCCGTACCACCGCGCCGGGGGCGACATTCTCGACGTCCAGCACGCCTTCCGCGCCGATAATCCCGAGGTCGCGCACGAGGTTATGCGGCGGCATGGCGCGACCCTGCTGCTGCTCTGCCCCGGCATGTCGGAATCGACGATCTACCAGAGCGAGAACCCCAAGGGCTTCTACGTGCAGTTGAAGGATGGCAAGGTGCCGGCGTGGCTGAAGCCGCTACCGTTGCCGCCGAGTTCGCCGTTCAAGCTGTGGCAGCGGGTGGACTGAAAGCCCTGTCCCTTGAGGGAGAGGGTTGGGTGAGGGTGGCCTGCCCTCGCTAGGACAGGTGCTCGCCTGCGGCTCGCCCCTCACCCCAGCCCTCTCCCAAAATGGGAGAGGGAGTTCGGTCAGGCAAAACTCGCTTTCAGGCCGTCGATCACATATTGGGCGGCCAGCGCGGCGAGCAATACGCCCAGGATGCGGGTGATCATCGCTTCCAGCTTGTCGCCCAGCACACGCATGATCGGCCCGGCGGCGAGCAGCGAGGCGAGCATCAGCGCCAGTACGCTCAGCAGTGCCGCCAGCACGGTCAGCAGCGAAAGCCCGTGCGCGCGCGAGGTGGTCAGCATGGCGGTGGCGATCGCGCCGGGGCCGGCGATCATCGGGATCGCCATCGGGAAGACGCTGATGTCCTGCGGCGCCTCGCGGTGCTCCTCGGCGGCGCGGCGCGAGACTTCCTCGGCGCGGTGCTCGCGACGTTGGGTGCGCTTTTCGAACACCATCTCCAGCGCGATCAGGAACAGCATGATGCCGCCGGCGGTGCGGAACGCATCGAGGCTGATGCCGAGCGCGCCGAGCAACGGCTGGCCGACCAGTGCGAACAGCAAGAGCACCACCGCCGCGATGCCGACCGACCGCAGCGCCATCGCCCGCCGCCACTGCACCGAGCCGCCGCGCGTGAGCCCCGCGAAGATCGGCGCGCAGCCGGGCGGATCGATCACGACGAAGAAGGTGACGAAGGCCGAGAGGAAGAGAGCGGTCAAAGACCGTCCTTGTCGTAAGCAACGCCCGCATTGCGGTGCGCCGCCACCAGCGTGTTGCGCAGCAGGACCGCGATCGTCATCGGCCCGACGCCGCCCGGCACCGGGGTGATCGCGCCCGCCACTTCCACCGCGCTCGCGAAATCCACGTCGCCGACCAGCTTCGTGCCGCCCGTACCGTTATCGACGCGGTTGATGCCGACGTCGATCACCGCCGCGCCCGGCTTGATCCAGTCGCCCTTCACCATTTCCGCCCGGCCGACCGCCGCGACGACGATGTCGGCGGCGCGGACGCGGGCAGGCAGGTTGCGGGTCTTCGAATGGGCGATCGTCACCGTGCAGCTTTCACCGAGCAGCAAGTGCGCCATCGGCTTGCCGACGATGTTCGAACGGCCGATCACGACGGCGTCGAGCCCGCTCAGGTCGCCCAGCTCCTCCTTGAGCAGCATCAGACAGCCCAAGGGCGTACAGGGAACGAAGCCGTGCAGCCCGCTCGCCAGCCGGCCGGCGTTGACGGGATGGAAGCCGTCGACATCCTTGTCCGGATCGATCGCGGCGATCACCGCATCTTCGTTGATCTGTTTGGGAAGGGGGAGCTGGACGAGAATGCCGTCCACTTGCCCGTCGGCATTCAAATGGCGGACGACGCTCAGCAATTCGTCCTGCGTGGTCTCGGGTGGCAGGCGATGGGTGAAGCTCGCCATGCCGGCCGCCTCGGTCGCCTTGCCCTTCGAGCGGACATAGACCGCGCTCGCCGGATCCTCGCCGACCAGCACCACGGCGAGCCCGGCCTTCCGCCCCGATGTCGCCTCGAACGCCTTATGCTGTTCGCCGACCTTGGCGCGCAACGCCTCTGCGCGCGCCTTGCCGTCGATGATCCGCGCGGTCATCAGCCCAGCCCTGCTGCTTCCAGAAACAGGCGGGGCAAAACGATATTGCGCAAGATGTAGATCAGCAGCAGCACGACCATCGGCGACAGATCGAGCGCGCCGAAATCGGGCATCACCCGGCGGATCGGCCGATAGAGCGGCTCGGTCATCCGATCGAGCGCGTAGAGCGACTGGCGGACGAAATCGTTCGAGGTGTTGACCACGTTGAACGCCACCAGCCACGACAGGATCGCCTGGATGACGATGATCCACATGACCACGCTGAGCAGCAGGTCGATGATCTGGAGCAGCATGATCATGGCAGTCGGCCTCGTCGAAAAAGGTGTGTTAGTAACTTAGAACGCTGGTGCCGGAGATCAACCCATCCGCACCAGCGTACCCGCGCCCTGCCGGGTGAAGATTTCCATCAGCATCGCGTGCGGCACCCGCCCGTCGAGGATGACCGCCGCGTCGACCCCGCCCTCGACCGCATCGATGCAGGTCTGCAGTTTGGGGATCATGCCGCCGGTGACGATGCCGTTCTTCCGGAGCAGCGTGATATCCGCCGGGGTGAGATCGGTGATCAGGCGCTTCTCATTATCCAGCACACCTGGCACGTCGGTCAGCAGGAACAGCCGCTCCGCGCCTGTCGCGATCGCCAGCGCCCCGGCCATCGTATCGGCGTTGATATTGTAGGTCTCGCCATCCGGCCCGACGCCGACCGGTGCCACGACCGGGATCATCCCCGCCCTGGAAATCGTGTCGAGGATGCGCGTGTCGACATCCTCGGGTTCGCCGACATAGCCCAGATCGTCGTTGATCCGGGAGACGGTGACGAGCCGCCCGTCCTTGCCCGAAATGCCGACCGCGCGGCCGCCCTCGGCGGCGATCCACGAGACGATCTCCTTGTTGATCGATCCCGACAGGACCATCTCGGCCACCTTCATCGTCGCCTTGTCGGTGACGCGCAGCCCGTTGACGAAACGGCTCTCGATGCCCTGTGCCTTCAGCGCCGCGCCGATCTGCGGCCCGCCGCCGTGGACGACGATCGGATTGATGCCGACATGCTTCAGCAGCACGACATCCTCGGCGAAATCCTCGGCCGCATCGGCATCGCCCATTGCGTGGCCGCCATATTTCACGACGAAGGTCGCGCCGGCGTAGCGCTGCAGGTAAGGCAAAGCCTCGGCCAGCGTCTCCGCCTTGGCGAGCAGCGCGGGATCGGGGGAATTGTCGGTCATGGCGGCGCCTTTAGCGGGCTAAGGCGGGGACGTCATTCCGTTTCCGTCGCCCCGGCGCCACGAACCCGGTGATCAGCAGCGGCACCAGCACGATCGAGAGGATCACCTTGGTCGCCATCTGCCCGGCCATCAGCCCCACGATCGGCCGCTCGCCGTAGAAGCTGATCGTGATGAACAGCACGGTATCGACGATCTGGCTGACGACGCTGGCGATCATGCCGCGCAGCCAGACGAGCTTGCCTTCCCCCTCGCTGTTCTTGAGCTTCGAGAAGATCAGCACGTTCAGCGTCTGCGAGGTGCCGTAGGAGATGAAGCCAGCGAGCATCATCCGCGCGCCCTGGCCGACGACGATCGGGAAAGCCTTCTTGGCGGGCTCAAACATGCCCGGGTCTTCGGGCAGGGCCAGCACCAGCTGGATCAGCACCACGGCCGTCAGCATCGGTACGAAACCCCAGCGGACGAGCGCGGTGGCGGTCGACTGGCCGAACAATTCGGTCACCGCGCTGCCCATCGCGACGAGCAGCAGGAAGGCGAAGATCCCGGCCTCCACCGCCAGCGGCCCGATCGCCACCTGCTTCACCCCCAGCACACCCGCGATGCAGACCATGCCACCGTAAAAGAGCGCGATGACGAAGAGCGAGCGAGGGATCGGGCGGGCTGTGTCCATGCTGGCAGCGTAACGGCTCCGCGCCATCTGTCATCCCCTCCCGCACATGGGGGCTTGAAGCTGACGTAGCGTCAAGCGCTACACATCCGAATCATGGAACAGCCGCTCGACATATCAGAAGTCGTCCGCCGCACGGGTTTGAGCGCCCGCGCGCTGCGCTTCTATGAAGCGCGGGGTCTGGTGGCGCCCTTGCGCACCGCATCGGGCCGCCGGCTTTACGGCGCGGGCGAACTGGCGCGGCTCAATCAGGTGGTGACGCTCAAAGCGGCGGGGTTCAGCCTCGCCGACATCGGCGCCCTGCTCGCGCGACGGCCGATCGACCTCGGCCGGATGATCGCCGCACAATTGGAGGCGCTCGAAACCCAGGCCGGGCAGATCGCCGAGGCCGTCCGTCTGCTCCAATCCGCGAAGTCCCGCGTCGACCGTGGCGAGCCGCTCGACGCCGCGACCCTCTGCTCGCTCATCAGAACCGGAGATACGTGCATGGAACAGGAAAATTGGAAGACCGTCAGCGATCGTTATCTGGGCGAGGAGGCCAAAGCCGATTTCGCCGCCAGCGCTTACCCGCAGGGCTTCGACCAGGCCGACTACACCGCCAAATGGGCCGACCTGGTCGCGCGGATCGAGGCGGCGCTGCCGATGGATCCGGCGAGCGCGGAGGCGCAGGCATTCTATGGCGAATGGAAGGCCCTGCTCGCGCCCTTCACGCAGATGGCGAGCCCGGCGATGATGCAGGGCGTGACCAAGATGTACGACAATATCGACCATTGGAAAGGCGAGCAGAAGTCGCCTTTCTCCAGCGAGGTCTGGGCGTTCATCAAATCGGTGGGGGAATGCGGCAAGGCTGGGTGAAAGCCCTCTCCCTTGAGGGAGAGGGGTGTTCGCCTCAGATGTCCTTGGTGATGCCGCCGAAGAAGCCGCGGCGCGGGCCGTATTCGGGGGCGCCGACGCCGATGCCGGAGCCGTCGCGAATCTCATATTTGTGATCGGCGACGTTCACTACGTCGAAACGCAAAGTGATGCCCGATTTGGCGAGCTTGTAGCTGGCCGACAGGTTGACCTGGACATAGCCCTTGAGTTCACGCCCGTTCGGCACGTCGCCGTCGGCGCGCAGGCCCGATCCGTAGATCGCATCGGCGCCGAGCTTCAGTCCGCTCAAGCCGCCTTCCTTGAAGGCGTAGGACAGGCCGCCTGAGGCGGTGTAGGTCTGGTCGTGATCCAGATAGATATAGTGGTTCTGGATGTAAGCGAGATCGGCGGGATCGAAGCTGAACTGGCTCGAGACGATGTCCTTGCCGGTGGCCTTGGCATAAGCGAAATTGGCGTAGATCAGCCATGGCCCGCGCGCGTAATTGACGTTGCCTTCGATGCCCTGGATACGCCCGTAGCGATAGTTGAACGGGGTGAGCACGATCGGCGCGCCGAACTGGCCTTCGTCGATCAGATTCTTCGAGCGGCGATAATAACCATCGACGCTCACGGTGACGCCGCTGTCGCCGATCTTCTGCTGGAGCCCGGCGTCAATGTAGTTCTGCCGCTCCGCAAAGGGCGTGGTGTTGAGGTCGTTCGGTGCGCCGGCGCTGGTGCCGTCGAACTTCTGCACCGTGGTGGTGGCGACATTCTCGAACGGCGGCGGCGAGAAATAACGCGCATAGCCCAGGTGGAAGGTCGTCGTCGGCGTCGGCTGCCAGACGATGTTGGCGCGGGGACTGAACTGATGCTCGGCGCGGTAGCCTTTGTAATAATCGAAACGGCCACCGACGTTGACCGTGACGGTGGGCAGTATGTGCCACTCGTCCTGGAGATAGGCCGAATAAGTCATCTCGGTCTTGGCGCCATTGTCGACGATGCCGAACGGCTGCCCGGTCTGGTTGCCGTCGCCATCGACCGGGAAGACCTGGGTGGTGGTGCGGCTGGTGCCGCGATCGCGCGAGACCACCGCGCCGAAGCGCAGCGTGTGCGCGTCGCTCAGCTTGTAGGCGGCATCGACCTGCGCGCCGAAGGTGAAGTCGCGCTTGATCGCGCTCTGCGCCTGGCCGTTGAACAGCAGTTCGCCCAGCACGTCGGGATAGTAATTCAGCTTCGAATAGCGCGCGAACAGCGAGCTTTGCACCTTGAGCGGGCCGCCGTCGTGCAGCCAGGCGAGCTGACCGAACGCCGTCTGCTCGTTCTGCCGCTCGTCCAGCGCCTCGCTGGGGTAGGACGAGACGCCGGCGACGGTGAAGCCGGTGCCGTCCGTCGCGGCGTTCAGCCCGCGCGGGTTCGGGATCTCGAAATGCTGGTTCGAATAGCCGCCGACGAACGAGACGCGGTTGTCGTCGTCGATGATATGATCGACATAGCCGAACGCCTGCCCCTGATCGGTGCGATCGTGCAGCGGGTTGGACGCGCCGTCGACGCTCTCGATGCCGAGATGGCTGTGGCGATAATCGGCCGAGAAGAAGTAGTTCGTCGCGCCCGAGGAGCCGCCATATTCCACGGAGGGCTCGATCATGCCGTGGCTGCCGCCGTAGAGAGAAACCTGGCCCGAATTGTCGAAGCCGCTCTTGGTGGTGATGTCGATGATGCCGGCGGTGCGCAGACCATATTGGGCGGGCAGCGCGCCGGTGATCAGGTTGAACCTGTCGATCAGGCGCGGGCTCAGCGTCTGGCCGAACACCGCGACGCCCTCGGGCAGGATCGTGCCGTTGATGCGATATTGCAGGTTGTTGTGATCGTCGCGGACGTGGAACTGGCCGAAGCCATCCTGGACGACGCCGGGAAGCTGCAGCACGATCTGGTTGAACTGCTGGTTGTCGCCGCCGGGCAACGCCTGGATCGTCGCGTTGGTGACGCCGTAGGAGGTGGCGCCCAGACTCGGCTGGATCGACGCGCGCGCCTCATCCAGCTTGCGCGCGGTGATGACGATATCGGGGCCGGTCGCGGAGGCAGCGGGCGGCGGCGCGGCGGTCTGCGCCATCGCACCGGTGGCGAGGGAAAGCGACCAGACGGCCGAGCCGAGCAAGCGGGATTTGGACAGCAAGGGAGGCATCAATTTTCCTGATACAATGTATCATGGTTTTGGCGCCCGCATCCTGAACGCGAGATTAAGCATGCTGCACTGCGAAAAGGATTGCCGCGCGGGCGATGCCGATATGTCTCAGGCCCCGATCAGGCGCAAACCGGGCAAAGACCCCGCATCTCGATGATCGGGCGCACCGGCGCGAATCCGGCCTGTTCGGCGGCAGCGCGCAACGCCAGCGTCGCCTTGTCGTCGTCGACATGGCTGACGGCGCCGCATTTGTCGCAGATCAGGAACATGCAATCGTGCCGGCACGCCGGATGCGCGTTGACGACATACGCATTGGCGCTTTCGACACGCTGGGCGAGGTTCGTCGCCACGAAGACATCGAGGATGCGGTAGATGCTGTTCGCCGGCACCCGCCGCCCTTCGCGCTTCGAGACCGCCTCGGCGATGTCGTAAGCCGACGCCGCACCGCTGAAATCGCGCAACACTTCGAACACGGCGGCGCGCATCGGGGTCCATTGCTCGTTCGCCGCGACCATCGCGATTTCGGCGGCCTTGGCGAGGGCGTCGCCTTTGGGAAGCGTGTGGACGTGGGCCATTGGGATGAGGTAATCCTAGCAAAGGCGGGAAACAAGCGGTGCGAGAAGTACCTCTCCATGCATAGCCTGGGGAGGTATTTCTTACTGCCGGTCCACCGCCGCGGTCACCGCTTTCACCAGCGCGTCGCGATTTTCGGCGTGCGGCTTGTCGTAGGCCGCCGTCCACGCGCCGAGTGCCACCACCACCAGATGCCGCTTCGGATCGATGTGGATCATCTGGCCGAAGATGCCCTTGGCGTCGAACGTGCCGTCGTCGTTGGTCCACCAGAAATAGCCATAGCCCATGCCGGGGCGGCCGATGCCGATCTGCCTGTGCGTGGCCTGCGGCAGCCAGTCGGCCGGGAGCAGCGCCTTGCCGCCGACCTTGCCGCCACCCAGGATAAACTGCCCGAACCGTCCCCAATCTTCGAGCGTCGCCGACAGGCAGCAGCCGCCGGGCGAAATCCCCGCCTCGTCGATCATCCACACGCCGTCGTGGCGCATGCCGAGCGGCTTCCAGAGCTTTTCCGAAAGGTAGCGCGACAGCGGCATCCCCGTCGCGCGGACGAGCAGGACGCCCGCCAGATCGGTCTCGCCGGTCTTGTACACCCATTTGGTGCCAGCGGGCGCCTCGCGCGGCAATTTGCGCATATAGCTGGTGATCGGATCGAGCCCGGGATCGCCGGGCGTACCGTACATCCGCGCCACGTCCGAGGCGGGATCGGTGTAATCCTCGTTCCATTTGATGCCCGAAGACATCGTCAGCAAATTGCGGATGGTGACGCCGTCGTACGCGCTGCCCTTCATCTCGGGGATATAGGCCGACACCGCATCGTCGAGGCTGCGGATCGCGTGATCGCGCAGCGCGATGGCGTAGAGCGTCGAGGTGATCGATTTGGTCAGCGAGAAGCCCGCCCAATGGCGATCGGGGGTGAGCGAACCGGCATATTTCTCCAGCCGCACCTTGCCATCCTGCAGTACGAGCAGGCCGAGCGTCTTGTCGTTCGCCATGAAGGCATCGAGCCCGCCGGGCAGGGCGACGGTGAGCGGCTTGCCCTTCGGCAGCGCCACGACTTTGCCGCCCGCGTGAACCACCTGATGCGGGAAGATCGTCTCCATCCGACCGAAGCTGTCCTGCCGCTTGGGCTGGTCCCAGATCAGTACCGCTGCCGGCTTCTGTGGCGCGGCGAAGGCGGCGACGGCAGCGAGGCCGGCGAGGAGGAGCAGGAGCGAGCGCAGGGGTTTCGGCATCGGTCACCTCGTTTCGATTCCCGTCAGTCTAGTCTTTACTAGCGGGTAAACAACTCTATAGGCGCCGGCCTGTAGCGTCTTGTTGCGCTGCGGCAAGCCGGAACGAACGCGATGCCTTTCCCCCTGCTGCTTCTCGCCGCTGCCGCCACGGCCGCGCCCGACGAGATCGTCGTCACCGCGCAACGCCGCGAGCAGGCCGCGCAGGATGTCGGTATCGCGCTCAGCGTAACCGGCGCACAGGAACTCGCCCAGCGCGGCATCACCACCATCAACCAGTTGCAGCAGGCGGTGCCCAATCTGGAGATCGAGCCGGCGTTCGGCTCATCCCAGGCGCAATTCCGCATCCGCGGGGTCGGCTTCCAGGATTATGCCAGCAACAACAGCCCGACCGTCGGCCTTTACGTCAACGAGATCGCTTATCCCGTCCCGGTGATGACGCAGGGGCTGCTGTTCGACATCGCGCGGATCGAGGTGCTGCGCGGGCCGCAGGGCACCCTCTACGGCCGCAACACCACCGGCGGCGCGATCAACATCGTCACCAATCGCCCCGCCGCGCACTTCGGCGCCGGCGCGACGGTGGAAGTTGGGCGTTACGGCGCGTTCAAGGGCGAGGCCTATGTCACCGGCCCGCTCGCCGAGGGGCTGTCGGCACGGATCGCGGTGGGCAGCGAAGAAGGCGGCGCCTTCCAGCACAATCGCGCGACCGGCCAATCGCTGGGCGATGCCGACAAGCGCGCCGGCCGCGCGCTGCTTGCCTACGACCGCGCCGATTTCACCGCGACGCTCGATGTCCATGCCGGGCGCGATCACAGCGAGAATGTCGGCCTCTACCTGCTCGACGATCTCCACACCTCCTTGAGCCCCGGCGTCCCCGGCCCGGTGATCCCGGCCGACAGGGATCGCTCGCGCACCGGCTGGAGCATCTCACCGCTGCTGGCGCGCGATTCGGGGTGGACGAGCGACAAGCCCGGCCGGCGCAATTTCGGCTGGGGCACCTCGCTCGACGTCGCGCTCGATCTCGGCGGGGTGAAGCTCGCCAGCATCACTGCCTACGATAAGCTGAACCGCCGCGAATATGGCGATTACGACGCCTCCCCGTCGATCGAGGGCGACGTCTTCTTCGGCAGCCGCGTCCACGTCTTCTCGCAGGAGGCGCGCCTGTCCTCGACCGGCAACGGCCCGCTGACCTGGCTCGCCGGCATCTATTACTCGGAGCAGCATCTCGACGAACGCTATTTTTCCGATTTCCTCGCCGATTACGGCACCTATGCGCGGGTAACCTATGCCCAGCGGGTGCGATCGATCAGCGGCTACGGGCAAGTCGAATACGCTCTCACCCCGCAGCTCAAGGCGATCGGCGGACTGCGTTTCGAACGCGAGACGCGCAACCTCGACGGTTTCGGCAGCGCCTTCGGCGGCGCCACCGCGCTGCCGCCGACCAACGTCTCGACCCGCATGACCCCGCTCACCGGCAAGGCCTCGCTCGAATATAAGCCGATCAAGGCCGTGCTGCTCTATGCCTCGGCCAGCAAGGGCGTGAAATCGGGCGGCTTCACCGCCTACAACACCGGCAGCGCCTCCGGGATAGCGCCGTTCAAGCCCGAGCGGCTTTACGCCTACGAACTGGGCATCAAGGCGGCGGTGACGGACACCCTCAGCCTCGCCGGTGCCGGCTTCTATTATGATTATCGCGATCAGCAGGTCTTGGACGCGGTGTGCGGCGCCAACGGCCCGGTCGGCAAGTTCGCCAACGCCAGGCGCAGCCGCATCTATGGTGTCGAGGGATCGCTCGATTGGAAGCCGGGGGCGTTCGGTGCCTCGGCCTATGCCAGCTACAAGCATGGCGATTATCTCGACTATCAGGCGCTCGACCTCGCCGCCTGCCGCGCCACCCATGTCGCGGCGTATGTCGACAAATCAGGGGAGCGCCTGCCCTTCCCCTCGGTGGAGCTGGGCGGCAGCGCGAGCTACGCCTTTCGGCTTGGCGATCATCGCCTGACGCCCACCGCCAGCCTCAGCTATCGCTCGACCGGCTTCTCCTGGCTCGGTACGCGCTATGATATTCCGCGCTATGCCTTGGTCAATGCGGCGCTGGCTTACGGCCCGGCGAACGAGCGCTGGTCGCTGGCGCTATGGGGCCGCAATATCCTGAACAAGCAATACGACCTGACCCGCAACTTCTTCACCACCGCGAACATCGCGCAGACCGGGATGCCGGCGACCTACGGGATAAGGGCATCGGTGCGCTACTAGGCCCATCGTCATGCTGAACGTGTTTCAGGATCCACCGTGCGCCCATCGATACGCTTCGGCACTAAGGAGCGACGTGGATGCTGAAACAGGTTCAGCATGACGGTAGAGTGCGAAGGATGCCGAGGCCTTCCACCATCGAGCGCACTCCGTGAGCGACGAGCAAACCCCACCGCGCAAGATCATCCATGTCGATATGGATGCCTTCTACGCCTCGGTCGAACAGCGCGATAATCCGGACCTGCGCGGCAAACCCCTCGCCGTCGGCGGTACGCGCGAGCGGGGCGTGGTCGCGGCCGCCAGTTACGAGGCACGGGTGTTCGGGGTGCGATCGGCGATGGCATCGGTCACGGCGCGGCGGCGCTGCCCGGACCTGATCTTCGTCAAGCCGCGCTTCGAAGTCTATACCGAGGTTTCGCGGCAGATCCGCGCGATCTTCGCCCTCTTCACCGCGGCGATCGAGCCGCTGTCGCTGGACGAAGCCTATCTCGATGTCTCGGGCGTCGAAAGCGCGCGGACCGTGGCAGAGGAGATCCGCGCGCGGATCAAGGCGGAGACCGGGCTCACCGCCTCGGCGGGGGTGAGCTACAACAAGTTCATCGCCAAGCTCGCCTCGGACCAGAACAAGCCCGATGGCCTGTGCGTCATCCCGCCCGGGCATGGCGAGCGTTTCGTCCAGACCTTGCCCGTGTCGCGCTTCCACGGCGTCGGCCCGCGCACCGCCGAGCGGATGAAGGGCTTGGGGATCGAGACCGGCGCCGATCTCGCCGCGCAGAGTCTCGCCTTCCTCGAAGCCCATTTCGGCAGCTTCGCCGCTTATCTTCACGGCGCGGCGCGCGGGATCGACGATCGTCCGGTGCGCGCCAACCACATCCGCAAATCGGTCGGCGCCGAGCGCACCTTCTTCGAGGACAAGCGCGACCCCGCCGCGCTCGCCGAAGCGCTGGAGATGGTGCTGGATGCGCTGATGGAACGGGTCGAGCGATCCGAATCGAGCGGACGGACGGTGACGCTGAAGGTGAAATTCGCGGATTTCCGGCAGATCACGCGAGCGAAGAGTTTTGTCTTGCCCGTCTCGGGTCGGGAGGCAATCGGGGAGGCAGGGCATGTCCTGCTGGCGGCGCTGCATCCGGTGCCGCTTGGGGTGCGGCTGTTGGGGCTGACGCTATCGGCGCTCAATCACGACGAGGGAGAGGAAGTCGTTGCGAGCCAACTCGGCTTCGACCTCTGAACGGCCAGTCGATCACTCCGCTGGCGAACAGGCACCACCAGACGATCACCGGCTGAAACAGCAGGCGCGGCCCGTGGTAGCCCCAGCCGAGTCCGGTTCCGGTCGAAAGATCGTGGATCGCGTGCTTGATGTTCGCCGGGAAAACGCAGACCGCGTAGAGCGCGAGCATGGTTCCCGCGATCCGCCGCACCCGCGGGATCAGCAGGCCGACCGCGCCGAACATCTCGCAAACGCCCGTCGCGATCACCACCAGGCGTGGGCTCGGCACCCAATCGGGCACGATCGGCAGGAAATAATCGGGGCTGCGGACGTGGACGACGCCCACGTAGAAGAAAATCGGCGCCAGCAGCCAGCGCAGCCCGATTCGCCAGCGCTCCATCACTTGTGCCCCTTGGGTTGCGTATAGACGCCCATCGCCGCGCCGGGCTTCACATCGGGCAAGGGCAGTGCCGCCCAGCCGCCGCCCAGCGCCTTGTACAGCGCCAGCAGATCGCGGCGTTGCGCGCCCTGTGCATCGGCGAGCTGATCCTGATTCTGCAGGAAGGTCTGCCGCGCGTTCAGCACTTCGCCGAAGGTCACCAGCCCGGTCGCATAGCGCGCCTCCACCGCCTGCACCGCACGGCCTGAATCGTCCAGTCCCTTCGCCAGCGCATCGGTACGATCGCGATCGGTCTGTACGCGGACCAGCGCATCCTCGACATCCTTCAGCGCGCGGAGCACCGCCTGCTGATAGTGATAATAGGCCTCGTCGGCCTGCGCCTTGCGCAGCGACACGGTCGCGCGGCGGCGGCCGAAATCGAGCACCGGGAAGGTCGCCTGCGCCGCCGCCGTCACCTGCAGGCTGTCGCTGGAGAACAGATTGCCGAGCGCGGTCGAGAGCAATTGCGGCATCGCGCTCAACTGCAGCTTGGGGAAGAGATCGGACACCGCGACGCCGATATCGGCGGTGGCGGCGGCAAGGTTGCGCTCGGCGGCGCGCACGTCGGGGC
>CAXTMT010000035.1:0-16132 GCA_964245355.1 uncultured Sphingomonadaceae bacterium | reverse complement strand
GTGCTCGATGCCGGCGAGGCGGCGCAGATGGGCGTTGCCGGCCACGAGGGCGCGGTCGGCCGCCTGCTCACCGCCAACGGCAGCCGCGCGGCGGTCCGCACACGGGTCGAGACGGTCGAGATCGCCGGCCGCGCCTTCCACGCGATCCCCGCCATCCTGGTGCGCGGCGGCTCCACCCAATGCCTGGTCGGGCAGGACATGCTCGCCCGCCTCGATACCGTGCAGATCCGCGGTGACGAACTGGTGCTGCGCTAGACGCAGGAAGCCGCTTGCCCCCGATGTAACGTCGATCGCTATCCCGGCCGCGGAGGGCTGGCCGAAGGTGCCGGCATTTCCAGCGAGAGCGTTTTGGGGGCTGAGCCGACGGATTAACCTGAAGAGCATCCCCTCCCTTGCCCCGCCGGCCTTAACCGGCTAAGGGCGCGCTCGTCCGGCGGGCTTTGCTCGCGGAGGTCGGCGCGCGGTGCGAGGCGAATGCTTCCCCGACGCGCCCTTTTCGCATTCGTGCCTAAGGTGCCTCCGCTTGTCTGTTCGCCCGGATGCCGTGCCGACATGGGGTCTGCGCGGCACCTCGGCCACAAGACCTTCGGAACCAACCGAATGGCCGGAAACGTGATACAAGGATTGCTCTGACATATGGCCACTACGGCTTTCCCCTCGCGCGATGATTTCGCGGCGCTCCTCAACGATACCCTCGGCGGCGAGAACAACGGCTTCGAAGGCCGCGTGGTCAAAGGCACCGTCACCGCCATCGAGAATGATGTCGCCGTCATCGACGTCGGGCTGAAGTCCGAGGGCCGCGTACCGCTTCGCGAATTCGCTCCCGCCCCCGGCCAGAAGGCCGAGTTGAAGGTGGGCGACGAGGTCGAAGTCTATGTCGATCGGGTCGAGAACAGCAATGGCGAGGCCATGCTCAGCCGCGACCGCGCCCGCCGCGAAGCCGCCTGGGACAAGCTGGAGGGCGAATTCGCCGCCGGCAACCGCGTCGAAGGCGTGATCTTCGGCCGCGTGAAGGGTGGCTTCACCGTCGACCTGAGCGGCGCCGTGGCCTTCCTGCCCGGCTCGCAGGTCGATATCCGCCCGGTGCGCGACGTGCAGCCGCTGATGGACCTTCCCCAGCCCTTCCAGGTGCTGAAGATGGATCGCCGCCGCGGCAACATCGTCGTCTCGCGCCGCGCCGTGCTGGAAGAGACCCGCGCCGAACAGCGCACCGGCCTCATCCAGAGCCTGGCCGAGGGTCAGATCGTCGACGGCATCGTCAAGAACATCACCGATTATGGTGCGTTCGTCGATCTCGGCGGCATCGACGGCCTGCTGCATGTCACCGACATCAGCTACAAGCGCGTCAACCATCCGAGCGAAGTCATCAACATCGGTGACACCGTCCGCGTCCAGATCGTCCGCATCAACCGCGACACCCAGCGCATCAGCCTCGGCATGAAGCAGCTCGAGAGCGATCCGTGGGAAGGCGCGCAGGCCAAATATCCGATCAACGGCAAGTTCACCGGCCGCGTCACGAACATCACCGAATATGGGGCGTTCGTCGAGCTGGAGAGCGGCATCGAGGGCCTCGTCCACGTCTCCGAGATGAGCTGGACCAAGAAGAACGTCCACCCCGGCAAGATCGTCTCGACCTCGCAGGAAGTCGAAGTCGTCATCCTCGAGGTCGACGAGGACAAGCGCCGCATCAGCCTCGGCCTCAAGCAGGCCCAGTCGAACCCGTGGGATTCGTTCTCCGAGCGTCACCCGGTCGGCTCGACCGTGGAAGGCGAAGTCAAGAACGCCACCGAATTCGGCCTGTTCATCGGCCTCGACGGCGATATCGACGGCATGGTCCACATGTCGGACATCGCCTGGGGGGTGACCGGCGAGGAAGCCTTGGCGCTGCACCACAAGGGTGAGACGATCAGCGCGCAGGTGCTGGATATCGATCCCGAGAAGGAGCGTATCAGCCTCGGCATCAAGCAGCTCGAGCGTGGCGGCGTGGCCGTCACCGGCGGCGCGGTCAGCGGCGTCAACAAGGGCGCGATCGTCACCGTCACGGTGCTCGCCTCCGGCGACGGCGGCCTCGACGTCCAGGTCGGCGACGATGGCGCGACCGGCTTCATCAAGCGGGCCGATCTCGGCCGCGACCGCGACGAGCAGCGCCCCGAGCGCTTCCAGCCCGGCCAGAAGCTCGACGCCATGGTCACCGGCTTCGATCGCTCCAAGAAGCCGACCTTCTCGGTCAAGGCGATGCAGCTCGCCGAAGAGAAGCAGGCCGTTCAACAATATGGGTCGTCCGATTCGGGCGCCTCGCTGGGCGATATCCTGGGCGCGGCGCTCAAGGCGCGCGACACCGACAGCGAGTAAGTCATTGGTCCGGGGCGGGAGTTTCGACTTCCGCCCCCGTTTTTTCAGGCAGCATTGATCTGGGTTACTAAGAACGGCATAGATTTAGCGCGCGATCGTTTCATTTGCGCATCGATTACTCGGTCTCACCAGGGGGGTATGCTGACGCGATGATACGTTCAGAGCTGGTCGCCGCCCTCGGGCAGGACCATCCCGATCTTTCCACTGCCGAAGTGGAGCGCATCGTCGCCTGCTTCTTCGATGCGATCATCGAACAATTGTCGACCGGCGGCCGCGTCGAGCTGCGCGGCTTCGGCACCTTCTCCACCCGCGCCCGCGACGGCCGCACCGGCCGCAACCCGCGCACCGGCGATCCCGTCGACGTGCAGGCCAAGCGCGTACCTTATTTCAAACCCGGCAAGGAAATGCGGGCGAGGCTCAACATCAAGGGCGCATGATCTCGTCAGAGATTTGGAGGTCTTCCTCTCGACAGCACGGCCCGAAACCGCCTAACCGGCATCCCAGGTGGACGTGGCGGAATGGTAGACGCTGACGACTTAAAATCGTCTTCCCATCGGGAGTGCGGGTTCGAGTCCCGCCGTCCGCACCAACGAGGCACGGTCGCGGTATGATGATGGCTCCATCGTCGATGCCTGCAACTTTGCCGGTGGCACTTCGTGGGGGCACCGCCTCCACGCCTTTGCCTCCACGCCTTTAGTGAGTATCGACGAACAGCGTGGGGCAATGGGTGTGCTGCCACACCGGTCTGCACCTCAATAATAAGCGCCGTAACCGTAGCTGTGGCCGTAGCCATATTCGTCGTTGAACAGGCGCTGCTTGTAGCGGTTCAGCACGGTGCCGAGCAGGGGCGTCGGCTCCAGCATGCGGATCGTCTCCTGGACCTGCTTGCGCGTCGTCTTGCCGTCTTCGATCACGATCAGGAAACCATCGATACGATGGCCGATGATCACGGCATCGTCGTCGGCGAAGATCGGCGGCATATCGATCACGACGACGGTCGACGGCGGCAAGGCGCGCAAACCGGCAAACAGCGCATCCCCACGCGGGCTGGTGAGAAGCTCGCCCGTGGCGACATCGCGGCGGAAGCCCGGGATCGTCACCAAACGCTCTTCGTTGATCTGGCGGCCGACTTCGCGGATGTCGCGCACCTCGCCCGACAGATAGTCATGGACGGCATGTCCGTTGATGATGCCGAAACGCGGCCCCAGCGCAGGGCGGTGAAGATCGAGATCGAGCAGGCAGACGTGCAGGCCGGCGATACGCGAAAGCGACGCCGCGAGATTGGCAGACACGAACGTCTTGCCCACGTTCGGCGCGGCCGAGGTCACGCCGACGATCTTGAGCTGCCCGTCGGCGACGCGCTTGGCGATCTGGGTGCGCAACATCTTGAAAGGGCGGCCGCGCTGATCGTTGTTGTCGAAACCGAAGACGTTCTGCTCGGACAAATCCTCTTCGGACACCTCCCAACGCGTCATTTCCTCTTCGGCGTCGTAGAGCGGCTTCGGGATGGCGGAATCGTAGCCGCCGAGCATCTGGTTCATCGAAAAATCCTCGCTCTCGCCGCTACATCAACCGCGCCGCAAGGCCTTGGCGGCCTTGAGATCGGCCTTTTTACGACTCCGCCGTTCGAGAATGCGGAGGATGAAATTGGGCTTGCGCTCGTAGTCGGGAATGATCGCAAGCGGCGGGACACCCGTCGCCGCTTTCACGGCATCCACGCCCCGGATCGGACGCATGATCAATTCGAGCAACAGGGTGAGCGCAAGACCGACACCGATCCCGGCAGCCGCCGCCCCCCCGATCAAGACCTTGCGATTGGGCTTGAAGGGCGTGTCGGGCACGACCGGCGGATCGGCGAGGGTAAGTCGCTCGCCCTTTGATTCGGTTTCCATGCGCGCGTTCAGCGACGCCGACTGGGTCCGCATGCCCATCATCCGCAATTGATCGCGCTTGACCTCGGCCTGCTTTTCCAATTGGTCGATCTGCGATGCGATCGCCGGGGCTTTCGCCTGCGCTGCCTTGGCCGTCGCTGATTGTGACAACAACATAGCCTTCGCCGATTGCAGCGAAGCGATCTGCGAGCGATTGCTGTTGATCTGGGCAACCGCGACCTGATTGACGGAGGCGCCCTTGGCCGAGGATTGCACCGCGGCGAGCCGCTGCTTGGCGGCGATCACGTCCGGATGGGTATCGGAAAGCCGCGACTGCAATTCCTGCAGATTGCGTTGCGCTTCGCTGACGGCGGCGGAATCGCCGCCCACGGCGGTCTGCGCGGCAAGCGTCGCATTCTCGCTCTGCAGACGTCCGATATCGGAGTCGATCCGCGACGCATCGGCGATCGGATCACCCGTACTCATCTGCTGGAAGGCCAACAGCGATCCGTTATCCTGTTTGATCTTCTGGATCTTGTCCTGAATATCATTCACTTCCTGGCGAATGCTGCCTTCCTGCTCACCGAGGAAGTTGGCAGCGCCGCTGGCCTGCTCGCGCTGTGCACTCGCATCCACTTCGAGAAACCGGTTCACGAGTTGCTGGGCGACGGCCTGCGCCTTGATCGGATCGGGATAGGAAAAGCCGATTCGCAACGCGATCGTGCGCTTCCCCCCCATGAAAGCGGCCATCCCTCCCGCATCGGAGGCAACGCCGGTTATAGCGGCACCGTCGCGCATCTTATCGACGATCGCGGAGAAGGCCTGGCCCTCTTCCTGCTCCTTGGGATAGAGACCATTCGAACGGATCAGCTGGATCAATACCTGACGGCTGAGCACCCGTTCCTTCGCGCGCGCGATCCGCTGATCGACCATATCGGCGAGCGTATCCTGCCCACCCTCGACCGGCAGCTGCTGCGATTCGATCAGGACGGTCCCGCTCGATTCATACATCGGCGGCAGGACGAAGGCGACGCCGGTGCCGATGATCGTGATCAATATTGCCGGCAGGATGATCAGCCAGCGCCGCTGCCACAACACCACCGGCAAGGTGGTGAGCAGGCTGGGGCCGTTCTCCTCGTGAAGGTCGTAATAAGTCGCCATCAGATCGTCGCCCGTCCGAACTTCCACGTCACGTTCAGCGTACCTGTATACGAGTTCGCCTTCTCCTTGCCTACGCCCAACAAGCTCCCGAAATCCCGGGTTTGATAGCGACCCGAAGCGCCGACCGAGAGACGCGGGGTCAATATGCGGCGATAGGATGCCGCGGCATCGTAATATTTCTGTGTCGGCACCGAACTGCCCGTCGCCTGCGACAGATCGTAGGTGGAGGATAGCTGGATAGTGCTGTGCTCGGTCACCTTGTAATCGAACCGCAGGCCGCCTTGCGTATCCGTGCGCTGACCGCCCAGCCCGCTGGCCGCTGCCTGACGCGAGCCGAGAACACAGACGGTAAAACGCGGGTATTTGCCGCACAGCGAGCCGTTGAAACCGATATTCTTGAACGAGAGCCCGCCCTGACGCTGAAGAATGTAACTGACGCCGCCGTTGAACTCCCAATAGGTATCGATCTTCTGCATCAGCTGCAGGCCGATGTTGAACGACCTGGAAAACGGATAGCGCTTGGACTGAACGGCGCTGTAGCCGCCCTGCACACCAATTCTGGTGCGCGCGGAAATGGTGCGCAGATAACCTAGCGATCCGCCATATTGATTATAGCTGCTGCCGATCCCGCCGGTGAAGCCCGAATGGGTGCCGTTGAAGCCGAACTGGTAAAGATTTCGCGCGTTCGGCTCATAGGTGAAGTTCAAATCGCCACTGTAGCGATATTGCCGTTGACCGACCGTCAGCAGGTCGTTGAGCGGCACCAAGTCGGACGAGCGCGTACTATAAGACGGCTGGGGGTTGAGGCTGTTTTCGTAACTGAGGCCGCCCATGACCGCGAGCTTTTCGGTCAATTGCTGGTTGTGGAATATCCGGGCGACATAATCCTGCGCCAAGCCATAATGTTTGGCATATTGCTCCAGATCGGCGGTGCCCGACAATTCGGTTCGCGACGTTCCGGCCTGACGAACGACCTTGACCGTCACCGTCGCGCCCCCGACCGGCGTCCCCCCCAGCGAATTCAGGCTGAAGAACGGGTTGCTGCCATAGCCGCCATGAACATCCACGATACCGCCGGCGGTGATCGAGGCATTGACGCGCGAGGCGGGAATGATGCCGATCGCGCCCGTCGCGACGACCAGAGCGAGACGGCGATCCATCACGGTACGACGACCGTATCGCCGGCAGTGAGCTGCGGTAGAGCGCCGAGTTCATCGGTGTCGGGCTTGCCCTTGAGCACCCCGCCGAGCTTCGCCTTGATCGCCGTCACGCGGCCGTTGACGTTCCGCAAGATGATGATCCCTCCAACATCGGCGAATTCATTCGGCCCGCCCGCCAATGCGAGCGCATCGAGTACCGAAAGGTAGCGGGTCGGCGAAAAAGTACCCGGTGAATGAACTTTGCCGATCACGGAGATCTGCATGCCGGCCGGTGTGCGCACCGAGACCGTAACCTGTGGCGGAACACCTTTATATTGAGGCGCCAGCAGGCGCGAAAGCTGCGCTTCGACATCGTTGGAACTGTGTCCTGCGGCCATCACCGTTCCGGCAAGCGGGAAGGCAAAGGTGCCGTCGGGCAGCACCGTCAGTGTCCGCGACAACCGGTCATCGCCCCAGACGTAGATGTCGACCGCATCGCCCGGGCTGATCTTATAGGTCGAGGTTGCGCCCTGCTGCACCGACGACGCCGGCGTGATCTGCGGTTGACGCGGCGCCGGCGCTGCGGTCGAGCTCGCCGCGGTGGAGGGAGACACGGCTGCCGGCCCCGCCGCGGCGGGGCCGGTCACCGCCATCTGCGCGACAGCCCCGCAGACCGGCACAAGAAGGGAGAGCGCCAACGCCCCTTTGATCATGGTCTTCATGCGTTGTGTTCCTGTTCTCGCGCCCCGACACCCATGTTCGCAGATGTTCTTTATATGGCCTTTATGGCGCAATTGGGTCAATCCTGTGCATAAGTCGAGAGGAACGATTGTTAACAAGGGTATGGAGGTTCGGTTGCGTGTTGTTGAATGGCGGAGCAGAAGCGCCTTCATCGTGACCTATATACCAAGCCGCCTCGCCTCGCCCGTACCCTATGGGCTTCGTACACTATTGATTACCTTCCTCGCCGGGCTGCTTGCCGCCTGCGGGCCGAATATCGGCAAGGCGGACAGTTACGAGCAGCTCGCGGACAATCTGGTCACGGCCCAGGCCTATCCTGCTGCCGCCCAGGCGATGCAGAAGTCGATCAAGAATGACTCCAACGAGCCGCGCCGCTGGCTGAAGCTCGGGCGCATCCAACGCCAGATGAGCCAGAATGCCCTCGCCGCGCAAAGCTATCAGCATGCGCTGGACCTCGACCCCGCCAACATCGAGGGGCTGGAGAATATGGCGATCCTCGAGGTGCGCGGCGGCCAGTATAAGGAAGCGCGGACCTACGTGGATCCTTTGCTGTCGCTCGCGCCGGAGGATGTCGCCGGCTTGCTCGCGATGGGCGCGATCAAGATGTATCAAGGCGATTATCGCGAGGCGAACAGATATGCCGATCAGCTGATCAGGGTCGATCCGGCCGGCATCGGCGGCTATTCGCTCAAGGCGCATGTGCTGGAGGCGCAGGGCCGGCCCGGCGCCGCTGCCACGGTGCTGGCGCAGCAGGTCGCGCTCAACCCGACCAACCCCGATCTCGCGCTCCAGGTGATGGACCTTTATCGGAAATCCGGTAACCGCCAGGGTATCCGCGACACGGCGATGATCCTGAGCAAGCTGGTGCCCGACGATCCCCGCTACAAGCTCGAAGCCGCCCGCGCCTTCCACGCCAAGGGCCAGGACGGCGAGGCCAACGCGGTCATCGCCCAGCTCCAGCAGCAATATCGCGGCAATCCGGACGTGATCGAGGCGATCGCCCAATATTGGTTCACGGCACTTCCGCGCGATGCCGCCTTCGCCAAAGTCGCCGACATGATCCGGAAGCTGGCGGGAAGAAGCCAGGCGGCGCTGGGCGATCTGCTCATCGACGAAGGGCGCGCCGCCGACGCGGTCCGCCTTCTCGAGCCCGACACCAAGGGCGATGTCGATCAAAGCAATGTGGAAGTCCGTGCCGCCTATGCGCGCGCGTTGTTCGCCGTCGGTCGGGCAGCGCAGGCCCGTCAGGCCGCCGAGGATGCGCTCGCTTTCGATGGGGTCAATGACGAAGCGCTGGTCGTCCATGCAGGCACTTCGTTCGCAAAGCGCGATTACGATGGCGCCCTTACCGATGCGCAGCTCGCGGTGAGCAGCAACCCCCGGAATGAGGATGCGGCGTTGCTGATCCCGCAAATCTACACCGCGAAGAAAAACCCCCTTATGGCGGAAATGGCCTACGGGAATGCGCAGAACGACAATCCCAACAGCATCGCCATCTTTCAGGCACGGACGGCCTGGCTGGTCCGCCAGAAGCGCGCCGCCGATGCGATCGCCATCGCCGGAACCTTCACCCATGCCCATCCCGGCAACGCCGACGCCTGGCGCATCTACCACCAGCTCTGCGTCGATGCCGGCGACAAATGCGCGGTCAAGACGGCCGCGCAGTTGAAGGCTTTGGGCGGTTGATGGCGGCGCGGGAATTCCTGGGGCTGGCGTTCGACCTGCTCGATCTCGATCAGGCGCTCGCCTGGGTGGCCGGGCGCGGCGCCGGCGCACCTTTCGCATACATCGTCACGCCGAACGTCGATCATATGGTGCGGTATCGGCACCTCGACGACGGACTGCGCCGCGCGTACGCCGAGGCCGATCTCCGTCTGTGCGACAGCCGCATCCTGCAGCGTCTCGCGAAGGCGGCGGGCGTCGATCTCAGCCTGGTTCCGGGAAGCGATCTGACGGCGCGATTGATCGGTGGCAAATTGCCCGCCGACACGTCGGTTCTGCTGATCGGCGGCACGGCGGAGCATCTGGCCCTGCTGCGCAGCCGTTATCCGCACCTGCGTTTCGCGCAGCATGTGCCGCCGATGGGCCTGCTGCGCGATGCCGATGCCCGGCGCGCCGTGATCGACGCCGCGGCTGCCGGTGACGCAGCGTTGCTCCTGCTCGCGGTCGGCGCACCGCAGCAGGAATTGCTCGCCCTGGAAATGCGCGAGAGCGGACGCGTGACCGGCACCGCGCTGTGCATCGGTGCCAGCGTCAATTTCCTCGTCGGCCAGGAAGCGCGCGCGCCGCGGATCGTCCAGAAACTCGGCATGGAATGGGCATGGCGGCTGCTGCAGGATCCAAAACGGCTCGCGCGCCGCTATCTGATCGACGATCCCGCCATCTTCGCGATGACGTGGCAATGGGCGCGCGACCGGAAGAAGAGCCAGTGACGGTTTTCGCCAAGGACGGTTTCGGAAGCGCCGGTTTGACCGCATCGCCGCCAAATCCTAAGCCATCCGCACCGCACAGGGAGGTTCGATGCCGGTAAAGTTGATCAAGCCGCGCCGCTTCGGCGACGATCGCGGCTGGTTCGTCGAGACCTACAATGCCGGTCGCTATCCGTCGCTGGGCGTCGCCGTCACCTTCGTGCAGGACAATCATTCGATGTCCGCCGATGTCGGGACGCTGCGCGGGCTCCACTATCAGGCGAACCCCAATGGGCAGGACAAGCTGGTCCGCTGTGTGCGCGGCGCGATCTGGGATGTCGCGGTCGACGTGCGGCGCGGCTCGCCGACTTTCGGCAAATGGGTCGGCGCCGACTTGACCGCCGAGAACGGCCACCAGCTTTTCGTGCCGATCGGCTTCGCGCACGGCTTCGTGACGCTGCTGCCCGACACCGAAGTCGAATATAAATGCAGCAACCTCTACGCACCCGAGAGCGAGGGCGGGGTGATCTGGGACGATCCGACGATCGCTCTGCCGTGGCCGCTGCCGCCCGAAGGCCCCAAGCTCAGCCCCAAGGACGTGATCCTGACTCCGCTCGACGAAGCGACGACGCCCTTCGATTATGACGGTCAGCCGCTGGAGCCCCTCGATGCGTGATCCGTTGCGCATTCTCGTCACCGGCGGCGCCGGCTTCATCGGATCGGCGCTCGTCCGCCACCTGATCCGCGACACGCCGCACAGCGTATTGAACATCGACAAGCTGACCTACGCGGGCAACCTTTCGAGCCTGGAACCGATCGCCAATTCACCGAAATATCAGTTTCTTCGGGCCGATATCTGCGATCAGGCGGCAATCTCGGCGGCGATGGCGGAGTTCAAGCCCGACGTCGTCACGCATCTGGCGGCAGAAAGCCACGTCGATCGCTCGATCGACGGGCCGGCGGCCTTCATCGAGACCAACATCGTCGGCACCTTCTCGATGCTGCAGGCGGCGCTGATCCACTGGCGCGGGCTGGACGACGAAGCGAAAGCCAGGTTCCGTTTCCATCATATCTCGACCGACGAGGTGTTCGGCACGCTCGGCGAGGACGGCTTCTTCACCGAAGAGACGCCCTACGATCCGCATTCGCCTTATTCGGCGTCGAAAGCCTCGTCCGATCATCTTGTCCGCGCCTGGCACGACACGTACGGCCTGCCGGTGATCGTCACCAATTGCTCGAACAATTACGGCCCGTATCACTTTCCCGAGAAGCTGATCCCGCTGATGATCATCACGGCGCTCGCCGGGGACGGGCTGCCCGTCTACGGCGCCGGCGCCAACGTGCGCGACTGGCTGTTCGTCGAGGATCATGCCCGCGCGCTGACCGCCGTGTTCGAGACCGGCGCGATCGGCGAAAGCTACATCATCGGCGGCCGCGCCGAGAAGACCAATCTCGAGGTCGTCCACCGCATCTGCGCGAGCCTCGATACGATCCGCCCGCGCGTCGACGGCAAGAGCTACAAGGAACAGATCACCTACGTCGCCGATCGCCCCGGCCATGACGCGCGCTACGCGATCGACCCCTCCAAGCTGGAGCGCGCGCTCGGCTGGACGGCGCAGGAGAGCTTCGAAAGCGGAATCGAACGCACGATCCGCTGGTATCTCGACAACGAAAGCTGGTGGCGCCCGCTGGTCGAGGAAAAGGGCGCGACCGCGCGCGCGGGGTTGAAGGGTTGAACCCCGTCCTCGTCACCGGCGGATCGGGCCAGGTCGGGCAAGCGCTCGCCCGGCTGGCGCCGGAGGGCGTCGAACTGGTGCTGCCGACGCGCGCCGAGCTCGACATCTCCGATCCCGAATCCTGCGCCGAGATGGTCGCGTCGCGCGATTGGTCGGCCGTGATCAGCGCGGGCGCCTACACCGCCGTCGACAAGGCCGAAGGCGACGTCACCGCTGCCTGGACCGCCAACGCGATCGGCCCGGCCGCTCTCGCCGCCGCCGGCGCCAAGGCCGGCATCCCGATCCTGCACCTCTCGACCGATTATGTGTTCGATGGATCGCAGCCCGGCTTCTACGCCGAGGATGCGCCGGTCGCGCCGATCGGCGTCTATGGCGCCTCGAAGGAAGGCGGCGAGCAGGCGGTGCGGACCGCCAACCCGCGGCACATCATCCTGCGCACCGCGTGGGTGGTCAGCCCGTTCGGCAACAATTTCGTCAAGACGATGCTCCGCCTCGGCGCCGATCGTCCCGAATTGCGGGTGGTCGGCGATCAATATGGCTGCCCGACCTCGGCGCTCGATATCGCGAGTACGCTCCTGACTTTGCTCGACAAGGCGGTCTCGGGCGACGCCGCGTGGGGCACCTATCATTTCGTCAACGCCGGCGACACCAACTGGAGCGGCCTCGCCGGCGCGGTGATCGATCGCGCCGCCACCCACGGCCGCCCGCATCCCACCGTCACCGCGATCTCCACCGCGGATTACCCGACGCCCGCCAAGCGCCCGGCCAATTCGAGGCTTTCGACCGAAAAGCTCACGCAGGCTTTCGGCATTCGACCGCGCCCGTGGCGCGAAGCGATCGATGCGATCGTCGACGAACTGATCGGGGACAAGAAGTGAAGGGCATCATCCTGGCCGGCGGATCGGGCACCCGCCTCCACCCGGCGACGCTGGCGATCAACAAGCAGTTGCTGCCGATCTACGACAAGCCGATGATCTATTTCCCGATGTCGGTGCTGATGCTCGCCGGGCTGCAGGATGTGCTGATCATCTCCAGCCCCGAATATCTCGACAATTATACCCGCCTGTTCGGCGACGGCAGCCAGATCGGGATGCGCATCCACTATGCGGTGCAGCCCAAGCCCGAGGGGCTGGCGCAGGCGTTCATCATCGGCGAGGAATTCCTCGCAGTCGGCCCGGCATCTCTGGTTTTGGGCGACAACATCTTCTTCGGCGCCGATCTCTCGGAGCGATTGCAGCGGGTGGCGACGCGCGAGAAGGGCGCGACGGTCTTCTCCTACCGCGTCGACGATCCCACCGCTTATGGTGTGGTCGAACTCGACGACGAGGGCCGCGCGCTCTCGATCGAGGAGAAGCCCCAGCATCCCAAGAGCCATCAGGCGGTGACCGGTCTCTATTTCTACGACGACCGCGTCGTCGAACTCGCCAAACAGGTCCGCCCCTCCCCGCGCGGGGAGCTGGAGATCACCGATCTCAACCGCCTCTATATGGAAATGGGCGAGCTTTACGTGGAGCAGCTTTCGCGCGGCCACGCCTGGCTCGACACCGGCACCCACGACAGCCTGATCGAGGCGGGTGAATTCGTCCGCACCGTCCAGCATCGCCAGGGGCTGCAGGTCGCCTGCCTCGAGGAAATCGCGTTCGAGCAGGGGTTCATCGACGTCGATCAGCTTCGCGCCCACGGCAAGACTTACGAGAAAACGCGCTACGGCCGCTATCTGCTCGCGCTCGCCGACGATCATCTGAAATAGAGGAAGACGAGATGCTGAACCTGACCCGTCCCGAAGGCTCCGAACCGCAAGATCTGCATCTTACCCGCCGCGCCGCCGCGAGCCTGTTCTTCGCCGGCTACGCCGTCGCCGCGCTCGCCGCCGATGCCAAGCCGATCACCACGCCCGCCGACGTTTTGACGATCGAGGAGGCGCTGATCCCCAACGGGGCGCCGAAGCCCCTGCCCGCTTATGTCGCGCGCCCCGCCAAGCCCGGCGCGCACCCGACGATCGTCGTCGTCAACGAGATTTTCGGCATCCACGATTACATCAAGGACGTCTGCCGCCGCTTCGCCAAGCTCGGCTATATCGCGATCGCACCCGATTTCTTCTACCGCGCGGGCGTCAATCTGCCGGCGATCAGCGACATGGCGGCGATCCGCCCGATCGTGATGCAGGCCACGCCCGATCAGGTCGATGGCGACGTGCGCGCCGTGCTGGCATGGCTGAAGGCGCGGCCGTTCGTGGCGGCGGCGAAGATCGGCATCACCGGCTTCTGCTGGGGCGGCGCGGTCGTGTGGCGCTCGGCGATGCTGGACAGCGAGATCAAGGCGGGCGTCGCCTGGTACGGCCAGCTCAAGCCGCTGATCGCGCGCGCCGGCGAATTGAAGGCGCCGGTGCTCGGCCTCTACGGCGGCAAGGATCAGGGCATCACGCAGGAGGACGTCGCCGCGATGCAGGCCGCGCTCAAGGCCGCCGGCAAGACCGACAGCGCGATCATCGTCTATCCCGACGCCGGCCACGGCTTCCACGCCGATTACCGATCGAGCTACGATCCCGCCGCCGCCGCCGATGGCTGGAAGCGGGCGCTGGAGCATTTCCGCAAGCACGGGGTCGCCTAACCTCTACCATCTCCGTTCATGCTGAGGAGCAGATGGTAGGACTTGCATCGCTCCGCCTTGGCCGCCACTTCCCCCGCATGACGAACAGCAGCATCGATTGGGATCGCCTCGACGACCTGAAATATCAGGACGAAACGCAGGCCATCCACAGCCTGCTCGCGCGCAACCCGCTCTCGCTGGACGAACGCCGCACGGTCGAAACCGAAGCCGTCCGCCTCGTCGAGGCGGCGCGCGCCTCGGCCGAGAAGCAGGGGGTGGTCGAAAGCTTTCTCCAGCAATTCTCGCTCGGTACGCGCGAAGGGCTGGCGCTGATGTGCCTCGCCGAGGCGCTGCTGCGCACCCCCGACGCCGACACGCGCGACCGGCTGATCGCCGAGAAAATCGGCTCGGCCGATTGGGCGGCGCATCTCGGCCAGTCCGACAGCCTGTTCGTCAACGCCTCGACCTGGGGGCTGATGCTCACCGGCAAGCTGGTCGACGTCGACGATTCCGCGAAGAAGGATCTGCCCGGTTACCTCAAGCGCATGACCGCGCGGCTCGGCGAGCCGGTGATCCGCCAGGCGGTGGGCGCGGCGGTGAAGATGATGGGCGAGCAGTTCGTCCTCGGCCGCACCATCGAAGCGGCGCTCGCCCGTGCCAAGCGCGAGGGCTATCTCTGCAGCTTCGACATGCTGGGCGAAGGCGCGCGCACCGCCGCCGATGCCGCCCGCTACGAGAGCATCTATGCCGACGCGATCGAGGCCGTCGGCAAGGCCCGCACCAAGGGCCAGCGGCCGGAGGACGGGCATGGCGTCTCGGTCAAGCTCTCCGCCCTCTCGCCGCGCTACGAAGCGGTGCAGGAAGCGCGCGTCTGGGCAGAGCTGTACCCGCGGGTGAAGCGGCTGGCGCTGATCGCGGCGCGCCACGATCTCAACTTCGCGATCGATGCCGAGGAGGCCGATCGCCTCGTCATTTCCCTGAAGCTGATCGACCGGCTGGCCCACGAACCGGAGCTTGGGCAGTGGACCGGCCTCGGCGTCGTCGTCCAGGCCTATCAGAAGCGCGGGATCGCGGTGATCGAGGCGCTGGCGAAGCTCGCCGAGGCGGCCAATCGCCGGATCATGGTCCGCCTCGTCAAGGGCGCCTATTGGGACAGCGAGATCAAGAAGGCGCAGGTCGCCGGACGTCCCGGCTATCCGGTGTTCACCACCAAGCCCGCGACCGACCTCTCCTACCTCGCCTGCGCCGAGGCGCTGATCGCGGCGAGCCCCCACCTCTACCCGCAATTCGCGACCCACAATGCCCATACGCTGGCGGCGGTGCGGCTGATGGGCACGCGCGCCGGCGTCACGATCGAGCATCAGCGCCTGCACGGCATGGGCGAGGCGCTGTACAAGGCCAATGTCGGCGGATCGGCAAAGCTGCGCGCCTACGCGCCGGTCGGCGGACATGAGGAATTGCTGCCCTATCTGGTGCGCCGCCTGCTGGAGAACGGCGCCAACACCAGCTTCGTCCACGCCCTGCTCAACGAGAAGGTGCCGTCGATCGACGTCGTCCGCGATCCGATCGCGGCGGTGGAGGCGGCGCCTGGTCCGCACCCCCGCTTGCCGCTGCCGGGGGATATCTACGGGCCGGCGCGCAAGAACCCGCTCGGCCGCGATTATTCGATCGTCGCCGAGCGCGGGAACGCGACCACGGCGGGCAAAGCGCTCGCCCAGGAGACGCTGACATCGGGACCGATCGTCGGCGGCAAGCTGCTGAAGGGCACGGGCGCGGTCCCGCTCGCCAACCCGTCCGATCGCGAGGATGTCTTGGGCGGGGTCAGCGAGGCGACCGTCGCCGACATCGACGCTGCCGCCAGGCGCGCCGCCAAGGCGCAGCCGGCGTGGGATCGGCTCGGCGGCCCCGGCCGTGCCTACACCCTGCGCGCGATGGGCAGCATCCTCGAAGGCGACATGGATCGCCTCGTCTTTTTGCTCGCCCGCGAGGCGGGCAAGACGCTCAACGACGGCGTCGCCGAGGTGCGCGAGGCGGTCGATTTCTGCCGCTATTACGCGAGCCTCGCCGAAAAGCAGTTCGCCGGCTGGGAGACGCTCACCGGTCCGGTCGGCGAAACCAACCAGCTGGAACTGCGC
>CAXTMT010000034.1:0-16218 GCA_964245355.1 uncultured Sphingomonadaceae bacterium | reverse complement strand
ATATAGCGGGCGGCGCCGATCGCCACCGTCAACTCATCGCGCTCCCGGTCCGCCGAGTGCGGAGGGAGGGTTGCGCTATCCATCACGTTCCTGCTCCTGCGAACTACCGGCACCCGAGGCGCCGCCCGCTATATGGCGCGCGATATGCGCCCGCCACGCCGATGGCACAACCCGATTGCGGTTCGGCGACACCTGATGACGGGCTGGCGAAACCCGCCACGATCGATTAGGGACACGACAACCCCGGGCCGCCTTAGCGCAGCCGGTAGAGCATCGCTTTCGTAATGCGCGGGTCGATGCAAAAACGGCTTCCTTGTGGAAGGCACTTTCGCTAGGGACCGCCACCACGTCCGGGTTTATGCCGCTTTAGCTCAGCCGGTAGAGCACATCATTCGTAATGATGGGGTCAGGTGTTCGAGTCACCTAAGCGGCACCACTCCCTTCATTATATCGTTTAAAATAGGCCATTTACATAAGATGGTCTATTTGGGACCCCTGTCCGGCCCACCTTCTAATGCGCGAGGTGGTGGGACGCTGTGTTCGGCTATGAGACGCGGGCAGCTTGATATGTCGTTGGTCTCACTGCTGCGCTGAACGCAACCCGCGCTCTGGCGACATATAACCCGCGCTCTGGCGACATATGAAGCCTTCATGATAGGATTGCTCGCCGAGGCGTAATCCTGGGCGTCATGACGCTCCCTAACGGGAGTGACATGACATGAGGTTGCTATCGAAGAAGCAGGTGCGCGAGGTGGTCCTGTACAGCCCCCAGCACATTGCCCGCCTGGAAGCGGCCGGGTTGTTCCCCAAGCGGGTACACCTCGGCCCCGGAAGGGTTGGGTGGGTCGATGAGGAAGTACAGGGCTGGCTGACCGCACGGATTGCCGAGCGCGATACACCCGGCTCCTGAACGGAGTCACTTGAGGCCGATGGGAAACCGTCGGCCTCTTTTCTTGTGCGGCCGCCATACAGGTACGGCATAGGCTCCCCTATCCTGTATGCCGGTGGCAATCGTCAAAATCCCGAGCTTTCAGAAGATGATACACTTGTCGACGCGCCGCGACATACCTCTCTTTTCCTATTGGTCGGGTCGACGCCTCATCGGCGTCGCCCTCGCATATGCGTTAGATGATAGACTTGATCACTTTGCCTGCTAGCTTTCGAGAAGCGAATCGACATCCGGGAAACGATCGGTGGAACGGAAAGCATTAACCGGGTTTTTCGTTACGATCGCCGCGACGCTAGCCACTCCAGCTTTCGCCACAATCGAATTCAACAAGGTGGTGGCTCACTTAGGTACGCAAGACAGTTTTGCTTATGTGGTTTTTGCCGTGCCGCCCACAGGCAGTTGCGCTTACAACAATGTATATATCGACCTTACCACTGATAAAGGCAAAGCGGCCTACGCTACGGTTCTGACAGCCTACGTCGCAGGGCTCACCGTATCGAGGGTGGACTATACGAATACGTCCGGGACATGTTACGTCAATCTCATCGAGATCTAGCCAGTCTGGAGATATCGTCAGAATTGGACATATAAATGGTTCTTGACTCTTTTTGAGCGATAGCTTTCCTTCCGTGTAAGGGGAGCAAAACATGCAGCTCAAGATAAGGCGATCGCAGAAGACCGGCGGCGTGTTGTCGACCACGGTCATCTTCTGCCTCGATGCGCGTGTCGAATTCACCGCCGAGGAACAGCAAAGCGTCAATCTGTATAAGCTTCAGAATCAGATCATCTATACGAGCGAGGGCGCACAGCGAGCGGCTGAGAATAGCGCGGCGTCAGCCGCCGAGGCCAAGGCGAACCGAATTGGCATCGGCAGTGTCGATGATTTCCTCACGTCCACCACCAGCAAGATCGGACACGGCCTTAAGGCAGCCGCGTTCGGCGCGATCTCCGCAATGCGCCTCACTATCACAATAAGCAGCCTGCAACGCGGCCAGCACATCGAGTGCAAGAGCCTCGACGATCTCTGCGGGGCCGAAGAGGCGATCATGCAAGCCTGCGAGAACCTCAAGGGCTATCTGCAAACCGCGTCGGCGTTCGATGGCCGGGAAATATTGATCGATTTCGGCACCGACACGCCGACGATCATAGCGGAGGCGGCGACGCCAAACCCGCTCCTCATGGCGCCGCTCCCGGCTCCTGCCCCCGATTATGCTACCGCCGTGGAGCATTACGAAGGAGAGCCTGCTTCTGGTATGGTATATCCGGAATACGTCGCGCAACCGACAACCTTCACTCTCCCATTCGACTGGCAGGACCCGGCGACGCGCCAGAAGGTCATGATCGTAGGCGGGATCATCCTGTTCCTCCTCCTGCTCCATTCCTGCCACGTCCTTTGAGCGACTATTCCACCTACGTCCCTTTCCTGCGGCGCTTCACGAACGAGCGGGCGCGCGAGATCGCGGAGGCCGAGCGCCTCTACGCATGGGTGAAAGCGTATCAGGACGCCTTCGCTGAGACCCGGACGACGCTCGCTCAAAGGGTGACGCGGTACTTCGGCGACTATCCCGAGGCCGTAACCGACGTGCTTATAGGGGCGCTCATCGGCCTGCTCGATCTCGAACCGCAAATATGGCAACTGCCCGCTCCCGACATGCACCGGATGACGATGCAGGAGTTCGTCGAATATCGGAACCTGCTCTATGCGAAACAGTATTTCTTCGCCAACCAAGCGGAGCAAATGGGACTGCTTGAAGACGGGCTAATGCGGCTTTTGTGCGGGCCAGCGCACGAGCTTCCGATACTCGCGTCCCCCACACCCTTCACCATCCCCTTCATCTATGCCCTGCCGGAACCGCGCGAGACGGTAGCGAAAATCTGGAACACCCTCAGCGACTATTACGACCGCCACATTTTCCGTTCTGTCGCCCAGCGGATGTATCGCAATATGTGCGCGGCAAGCGGCCGCGACCCGGACGACGCCACTGGCCGGAAGCAACTCGTCTCGGCAGAAGACAGTACGCTTCCGCTCGATAAGCTGGTGGATAGCTATCTCGGCGGCACGCCCTTCCATGCGGTGTTTACCGCCCCGGTGCCGCTCAAGCTCAGCCAAGAAGACCGGTTCAGCCATATGCACATCATCGGCGGCACGAACGCTGGCAAGACTACCCTCATCGAGAATCTGATTCTGCACGACCTGCAATCCGATGACCCGCCGACCATCGTCCTCATCGATCCGCATTCGGACTTGGTCCGCAGGCTGACGCACGCCGACCTCGGCCTCGGCGACCGGCTCATCGTCATCGACCCGCGCGATACCCGGCACCCGCCCGCGCTCAACATCTTCGCCCTCAACCGCGAGCGAATGCAGGACTATGACGAAGCTACCCGCGAACAGGTGACGGCCGGCGTCATCCAGACGTTCAATTACCTGTTCGGCGGCCTCACCAACCTGAGCCTCACCGGCAAGCAGGACGTGTTCTTCCGCTACGTCGCCCGCCTCATGCTGTCCCTGCCCGAGACGATGGGCCGCAACGCCATCATCCTCGACATGCTGAAGCTGATGAGCGACCCAGCGCCGTATACGGACGCCATCGCCGCACTCCCCGAGATACCGCGCGAATTCTTCCTGCGCGATTTCATGAGCAAGACCTTCGAGCAGACCAAGGAGCAGATACGCTATCGCCTCCAGGCTATCATCGAAAATCCGACGATGGCTCGGCTGTTCACCAGTCCCGAGACCAAGGTCGACCTGTTCACGGAGATGAACCGGGGCGCGGTGATCCTCGTCGATACCGCCAAGGATTTCCTCAAGGAGAACTCCTCGACGTTCGGCCGCCTGTTCATCTCGCTCGTGCTGCAAGCCGTGCTGGAACGTGCCCCGATCCCGGAGGCCGAACGCAAACCGACCTTCCTCATCGTCGACGAGGCCGCGTCGTTCTTCAGCAGCAATATCGACGATTTGTTGACCGAGGCCCGCAAGTACAAATGCGGGTGCGTCTTTGCCCATCAGTATCTCGACCGGGCGACGGGAAGCCTAAAGTCCTCGCTCCATGCCAATACGAGCATCAAGTTCGCATCCGGCCTCTCGGCGGCGGACGCGCGCGTCATGGCGGCGGAGATGCGCACGACGGCCGACTTCCTGCTCGATCAGCCGCGCTATCAGTTCGCCGCGCACATACGGAACGTCACGCCGCAGGCGGTATCTATTCCGGTGAAGCCTCCGGTGCGGATGCCGCAGCTCTCTGCTACCGCCTTCGAGGAACTCATCGCGCGCAACCGGACGCGCGTATCGCTGCCTTCGATCGAAGATAGGCCGTTGCTCCGGTACGACCCGCCGGAGTTGCCCGACGAGGATATTTCCACCGTGTGGTGAAAAAAGTTCGGCGGCGCATGGCAGATCATAGCGCCGCGAACCTAGTAATATCGTGCCATGCTGACCTTTTACGGCATCCATCCCGCTCGATATCCGCCTTCTCATGGCCACCGACGCGCTCAATCGACGCCTGCGGACTTCCCCGCCGAGCCGGGTCGTTCGCAGGCTGGTTCTCACCGAACCCGACTACCTCCTATTCGAGGCGATCAGCCGCCATGGCCCGCTGCCGACCCACTATCTCTACGAGTTCACCAAGCATCTGCGCCGGGACTATACCCATCTCCAGAACCGCCTGACCGAGTTCTATAACGGCGATGTCCGTGGCCAGTACCTTACCCGGCCGCCACATCAATTCGCCGGGTATGAGTCGCGGTATCAGCATGTTGTGTACGATCTTGCACCGAGAGCGAAGGCGTTGCTCGCGGAGCGCGGCGTGATCGCGCGATATGATGCTCGACGAACCGCGCCATTCCTGCACCGGCTTATGCAGGCGTGCGTCGGGGCGTCCTTTGAACTCACCGCTCCGTTAAACGGTCTGCGCTATATCTCGCGTTCTGAAATCTTTATCAGCCCGCGTTGCCCTACTGCCACCAAAGAGGCAGCTAACCCGATGGCAATCCCGATTGCGGGCATGGGTCAAAAGACGCTCATTCCCGACGATCTATTCGGCTTGGAATATCCCGGCGTCGGGTTCCGGTTCTTCGCGGTCGAGATCGACCGGAACACCGAGAGCATCGAGCGCAAGAATATGGCGCAGAACGCCTTTGGCGCGAAGATCGTGGGGTATCTCGATATCCTGCGCAACCAGAAGTACCGCACCCATTGGGGCTTGCCGAATCTGCATGTTCTGAGTGTGACGACGAGCCAGACGCATGTGCGCAACATCCTAAGCTACGTTAAAAAGAAAATGGAGCAAAGCCACGCTGGCAGCTTTGCTATCGCTTGTGAGTCATTGTTCGGCGCCTACTGGCGAGTTCCGAAAGGGGTTCTGTCAGAGCTTTTGGGTGATCCGTGGATTACGATAGCAGGTATGAAAGACCTTATTAGGCCATAATTTAGAAGCGCCGAGTCGGGCATATTCGATCACCTTAGGTCGACCTAACCAATATTTATAATGCCATTGATAGATCGTCGGTTTGAGACAATCGCGGATAGATAAGATATTGGTTTATCGTGCTTTTGGTTTCACTATCCGCGACGATCAGACTTTTCTAGGTATCAAACAGTCTCAACAGAAAACCATCAAATAATAGCAAATGGGAATGCGTCAAGCGTCCACCCCACTTGGTAGTGGGTCAGTTTGAAATCAGGGCTGCAAATGAGCCGCGCGTCGTGCGATAAGCAGGCATGGCAAAGACATCCAAGCGCTCCTGCGATCCGAACCAGCTTGCAAAGCTGATTGCCGATATTGCGACTGGGCAACTCGCAAACTGACCCACTACCCCCACTTGTCATTGTCAAACCAATGCATCATTCATTCAAATCTGTATTTCCTTTTGAAAGAACGTCAGGAAGTGAACAAGGAGGCTGGCCCGCTTGCTAAGTGGCGAACTCGGGGTCAGTTTGTACCGCTTTGGGTGCTCGGTGTCGCCATAGCATTGTGCGTGATTTCTGCACTAGTGCTACTATTGGTCGGCTTTCGTGGTGATCTAGCGCGAATGTGGCTGGGTATTACGTCTAAGCATGCCATTGAACAAATGATGCTGATATTACTATCAATTCCGGCAGCGCTTATTGCTTCTGTGTTTTATGGATTTGTCGTAAATGAAAGACATCTAATAGCATTAAGTGATATTCAGAATTGCGCATCTCCTGAGCTTATTGACGAGATTCTTCTCGCCTTATCTAATAAGAGAGTTCAGCAGTATGGATATCATGTAGAGCATATACTTTCTAAGTCTTCCGATAACCTATTCTATCTGAAAATCAGATACAGATATACAAAGATTATAAGCACACATTCACTTAGATTTCGGGTAACCCGAATTCGAAATAAAGAAGAAAAAGAAAATTACAATAACAGTATGAGTGAAATAGATCGTGAATATATAAAGAACGAGCTATATCAGTACACGGTGGAAACGGCGCTGTCGACCAGCTTTTCTGAGGAAAGATTGAGGCGATCTATCGGGTTAAATGGTGCTTGGGTAGGTGGTCGTCCGGCTACCATAACATCCACAACCGATAGAATGAATGAAATCACATGGATTGTCGGTGTTGACTCGGAAGTGGACATTAGTGAGCCAGTTTTGATAGAATATACGTGCTCGCTGCCCGTTGAGGGTGATGATTTTCGTTATGTTCAGCTTGAACATCCGACTAAAGGATTAGAAATCACATTTATCCGTGATTCTTCGTGCAGCGATACTGTGGATGCAGAGGCTTTCGAGCTTATCACCGGCTCTAACTCGAGTGCGTATGTTGCGGAGGAACCGAGCCTGTCCAGGCATAGAATTGTTCGGTCTGGGTGGATTATGCCGAAATGCGGCGCGGGCTTTTACTGGTATCCGAAATGAATATGAATATTCGCGAGAAATACAAATCAGATAATTGCCTTATTTTGGTAGCTGCTCAAGTGGCCGCTCATTTCGACTGCCCTAATTCTACACCTGTGCCGAAGCATAAGCTCGTTTCGGTCGCTACCTGGCTAAAGGAACGTGACCTTGAGGTTATCGCACTACAGCACTGGTTTACCGCTATTTTGCCTACGGCGAGGGGGTTGCGCAGAGCGGGAGTTCCTTTGGTAACTCTTCATGACGAAGCGATAGCCCTTATTAGAAAAGTTCAAAGCCGGCCTCAGCCTTATGCGGTCATTGCGCTGGGTTCGGCAAAACGGCTTTATGGTTTGAGCGAAGGTTGGACTCATGCTGTCTCATTCCTCGGCACCGGCGTGCGACGAATGACACTTTATGACCCGTTACTCGAAACGGACCCCGATTTAGACCTCGCACTTTTGACAACGAATGTCGAAGAGTACGTTGGAAAATGGGATGTTCTGACTCTACTTATAAAGCATAAATGATCATGAAAATTGCATTTCTAGGCTACGACTTTTTCGTCGACGTTCTTGAGAACTTACTTTCTCAAGGGCATGAGATTGCATATATGGTTATCCCTAAAACAGACAATGTATATGATCATAACAGGAAATGCTTTGAACTTGCAGAGCGTCTTCAATGTCCAATAATATTTGGCAAGGTTAACAGAAGTCATATTGCCAGTTTTCGAGACGCGGGGTGTGGGATTCTGTTGTCAATGGCATATCCTTATAAAATCCCAATAAGTTCGGATATAAAAGGTCTAAATCTTCACCCGACTTTGCTGCCCAACGGACGAGGTCGATGGCCACTTCCTTGGATTTTGTTACGCTACCCCGAGTTCTCCGGGCTGACTTTACATATACTAACCGATAGATGGGATGAAGGGCCGATTTTAGCACAAAAGCCAATAGCAATTTCTGGTCTCGAAGACTTGGAGACGCTCAGCGCAAAAATGCAACTGGCTGCCCCGTCTTTTGTCTCCGATGCAATTTCTCGATTGGAAGAACTCCTACCAGTTGCTATTCCGCAGGGCGCAGGAACTACGTGGCCAATGCCGACTGACGCAGATAGAGAACTTCCTTGGGCGAGCGGGCTAAGTGCTGTCTTAAAAACCGTTCGTGCGTTTGGTAAGTTTGAATCCACGGCTGTCATCGCGGGGTGCGAGTGGATGGTGACAGATGCAAACGGATGGCTTGCAAAGCATACTTACCCACCCGGAACGCTGGTTCAGCGTATGGGGCGTGAGGTCGTTATGGCAACGTCAGATGGATTTGTGGTACTGCGGAATTTTCATCGCGAAATTGCCCTCGATGGTGTATAAATAGCTGATATGAAACACTTTATTATCACAGCGAAGTTTTTGATGGACATGGGGTCTGGTGGTGGTCCGCGCAAAAGTCGTGAGCGATTGATTCCGAAAACGCGAATCTATCGCTATTTGGTCTTGGCAGGAATGGTGGGATCATTGCTCCATATCAGCGGCCAGCGTCGATCTCAGCCATAAATGTTCGAACTGCGTCCTGATTGGCCTCACTCAAATTAGAATTTGCAAATTCGCGCATGGCCGCGAACGGCTGACGCATTGGGAACTCAATGCGTTTTTGCCGTACCGAGATGTTCGAACTCACCTCAGACAGCAGTTCTCGCAAATCCGCCTCCTCCGCGCCATCGAATAGCGTTTTGGCCGCCAAGCCGCGTTCGAACCTTTCCGCAATGTCTCGCCATTTTGTCGAGATGGGCGTCGCCAAAGCATCGTTCAACTCGGCTCTGCGGCGGAGATACTCCGCCTTGCGCGTGGTATAGACTTCGCGATCGAGGTCGCTGTCGAGGAAAGCGTCGGTGACGCGCGCGAACCGTTCCTCCGCGTTGGCGAGGTCGCGGAGAAGCGCTTGCCGCCCCTCGTCGACCGTGCCGCGTTCCTCCTCGACCAGTCGTGCAAGCCTGCGACGCAGGTCCACAACGTCCACATTGTCCGGATCTCCGCCGTGTAGCGCTAGCCGGGAAAGCTCTTGCCCGAGCGTCTTTTCGACCTGTTTCTCGGACACCGACGTGCCCCGACACTCGTGCGCGTGGCAGCGATAATAGACATGGCCGCGCTGGCGTTCGCCGGTAAGAGTCCGGGCGCACGTTCCGCATTTGATGAGACGGCGGAAGCGGAACGCATGGGTCTGTACGCGAGGATAGAGCCGGCCGGTCGATACGGCCTGGACCCGCTTGAACACGGCGAGCGGGATGAGCGGCTCGTGGTTTCCCTGGAACTCCTCTCCGGTCGCGGGCCAGCGGATGATGCCGATGTAGAACGGGTTGTGCAGCAGTCGCGCGAAGTTGCCGAGCGGAAGGGCCCTACCGCTTCGCGTGGCCAATCCCCGCTTCGCCATCTCGGCACGCAGGCCGTGTAGCGAGAAGTTGCCGGTCGCGTATAGCGCGAACGCGGTACGCACGAGCGGTCCTTTGATCGGATCGATAGTCTTGGGCTTCCCGGCGCCATTGTCGCGATAACCGACGGGCGCGGCGCGCGGGAAATATCCCTGCCGGAGCCGTCCTCGAATGCCCTTCTTCACCTCGTCGCGCAGGTTGCGGATGAAGTCGGCCGCGACCACCGCTTGCAAATCGGCGGCCAGCCTGCCGCCGCGCGTCCGCATATCGAGGCTCTCGTGCGCGAAATGCACCTCCACCCCGCGATCAATGAGGTCGCCGAGCCGCGCCCAATCCTTGAGATTGCGGGCGCTGCGGTCGATCTTGTGGATGATGACCCCGACCGATCGACCGCGCTCGACCTTGGCGAGCATCTTGTTGAACGCCCTGCTTGGCGGCAGTTTCGAGTTCCTCGAACCATTCGGAGATGTGGAGGTCGTTGCGTTGCGCAAACGCTTCGATCGAAGCGCGCTGCTCGGTCAACGAGGCGCCCTCGCCCTGCTTTGCGGTCGAGACGCGGATGTACGCAAAGTAACTTCCCATAGGGTTTATAGAGAAAGTGTATCGCCACCGAGAGATTCAAGCGAATCGGCTTGTTCCTTTTCATAGAGGCGAACCGCGATCCGGAAGAGGATGCGGACGTACCGGTCCAGCCGCTCCTCCGCTTCACGCTTTTCCTCGGGAGAGGCGTCGGGAAGATAGCGATCGATGATGCTGTTTGCGGGATTGTGTGCGGACATTCGGTAAGTGTGAACCCGCCAGCAGGTTAGGCCAGACCCCTCCTTCGGTCTGTCGAACGGAGGGGTCTGGAGCGACCCGCGCCTCGGCCGCACGCTATGGGGATATGAGCGACCACAACGAAATCCCAACCGTGTCCCGCGTGCTGCCCGATGGCACTTTGATCGAACTGGTGTTCGATCCCGACGCCGGCAAAACCGCGCTGACGGTCAAAGCGCCCGGTGCAGGGATTACGCATGTACAAAGCTTCACGACGCCGGCCGGCGAAGTGCTCATCCCCTATTCCGCGACCAACAATCTCATCGTGTCGGGGTGCATCCTGCTGCCGTCGCGCGCCGAAGGCGCTTTGGACGTTGTGGACTTGGTGGATGAGATTCGAACCTATTTGCGCAAATATGCCCTGCTGTCCCCGGCGTTCGCGGACATCGCGCCCTATTACGTACTGCTGTCGTGGGTGTATGACGCGTTCAACGAAGTGCCCTACCTTCGCTTCAAGGGCGGCTGGGGCACGGGAAAGACGCGCCGCCTGCTCGTCATCGGCTCGATCTGCTACAAGCCGTTCATCGCGAGCGGCGCATCTACCGTCTCGCCGATATTCCACATCCTCGACACCTTTGGCGGGACGCTCGTGCTTGACGAAGCCGACTTCCGCGCGTCGGACGCGACTAGCGAACTGACCAAGATTCTCAATAACGGCACAATGCGCGGCCTGCCCGTGCTGCGCACCATGACCAACCGGCATCGCGAGTTGAACCCGCAGGCCTTCAAAGTGTTCGGGCCGAAGCTCGTCGCGATGCGTGAGCAATTCTCCGACCGGGCGCTCGAAAGCCGCTTCATCACCGAGGAAACGAATCATGCTTCCCTGCCTGCCGACATGCCTATCCACCTGCCGAACCAGATGGCGACCGACGCGAGAAGCATTCGCAATCACCTGCTCGCCTGGCGCCTGAACACGCTGCCCTTCGTGCGCATCCGGCCTGAGCGGGCGGTGGAAGGGGCCTCGGCGCGCACCAACCAGATGGCGCTTCCCCTCCTGTCGCTCGTCGATGACGAAGGCGCGAGACGTCGGATCGTCGACTATCTGAAACGTGAAGCGATCATCCCGCGCGAAGTCCGCAAGGCCGACGAGGAAAACCGCGTGCTGTTCGCGCTGCGCGACGCATTCGCGGCGAGCGCGAATCCCCGGATCGCGGAAATTACCGCGCTTGTCGCGAACGAAGACGATGACGGCCTGTCTCTTTCCCCGAAAGCCGTCGGTTCGATCCTTCGCACCCGCTTCGGGATTGCTACACTGAAAATGGGCGGCGTTTTCGTCGTGCCGAACCGTGAACGAGAAGCAGTGCGTGATCTGTGCGACAGACGGAAGCGCGGCACGCCTGCCGCACCCGCAAGTGGCGATTGCGCAATCGAAGCCGACTACACTCGCGCGCCTCAAGAGGGGTCGTGCGAGGTTTCTTTGTCAGAGCAAGAATGATTCTGAGCGGCATGACCGCCCTTATTAGTTTTTCCTTTTAACTCATGAATCCACCAAACAAATTATCGGCGCTGCGCGAATCCTGGAACCTGTCTCAGGACGAGTTGGGCCTTCTCCTAAACATGAGCCGCCAGAATATCAGCCGCATCGAAATATCGCTCAATAAATGCACCATCGAGACCGCTCTCTTGCTCGAAATGCTGTTCGGTGTGCCGGCGGGGATCAGGAACTGTTGGGCACACCTGGAACTAAGCGCTTTTCCGACCCGATCTCAGCCTCGGGAACTACGCAACCGACCGGTTGCGCAGCGTCAGACCTCTCGCTCCGATTCCAGCTCGGCGAGGCAGCGGTGGCGGCTACGGCGATCCGGAACGACCTCGCGCTCAAGCGAGACCTGGCGCGGCTATAGGCGGCGACAACCCAATATCATTTGCCGATCCGGCCTCAGGACGAAACGTCGGCGGCCGCAGCGGGTAAAGTCAGGGCGACGCCGAGGCCTCCAAGCCCGCGGTGCGTGTCCAACTCGAGCCGACCGCCATTCAGCTCGGCAAGTTCCTGGGATATCGGCACCCGAAGCCGTGGCCGTCTCCGCGTTCGTCGAGCCGTCGGCCCGGCACCAGCGCCTCACCTATAGCGTCGGCACTTAAGCCGGGGCCGTCGTCTCCGATGACGATCCGGACGGTAACACCCTCTCGTGCAGCTCGATCCTGATCCGCGACCTTGCATGTCGCCACGCATTATCCAGCAGGTTACCGACCATCTCGTCCAGATCCTGCGGGTCGACGGAGGGGGCGAGGTCACGATCGATCTCCACGTCCGCTGAAACCGACCGGTCGGCATGAATGCGGCCGAGAGCGACGATGAGGTCCAATACGGCTGGCGCGAGATCTGTCCGAAGCCGTCGATTGCCTCGCGGCGCCGCGGCGCGTACCCGACCCAGATGGTGCCGCAGGCGGTGGATACGCGAGACCATTTCCCTAAGCGAACCGTCGGCGTCGCGGCCCGGTTCGGCCAATCTGACGCTAAGCGCGGCCAATGGCGTCTTAAGCCCATGCGCGAGATTAGCGACGTGCCGTCGGGCGTGGGCGAGGCCTTCTTCGTTCTGGTCGATCAGCGCATTGAGTTCGACAGCCAGCGGAGCGATCTCGCTTGGCTGATCTTCGGGAACGTGCCGGGCACGACCCTCCCGGACGCCGGCCAAGTCCCGGCGCAGTGTGCGCAGCGGCTGCAGGCCGAAGCGCAGCTGCACTAGGGGCTGTGGGGATTCACAAAGCGGCGTGAATGTGATTCACGCTGCGGATGGATCGAGATGTACTGACGGACGCCCAGTGGGCGCAGATAGAGCCGCATTGTCTGGGCAAGCCGACCGACCCTGGTCGTAGCGGGAGGAACAACCGGCTGCTCGTGGAGGCGTGATCTGCCGGAGCGGTTCGGCAACTGGGGACTCAGAGCCAGGCCATTGGCCGCTCCAAAGGCGGCATGACGACCAAGATCCTCGCGCTCACCGACGCGCTGGGCAATCTGGTGCGCTTCCGGCTCATGCCGGGCCAGCGCTACGACAGCGTCGAGGCGCAGCCGCTGATCGACGGCATCGCCTTCGACGGGCTGATCGCCGACAAGGCTTTCGACAGCAACGCGCTCGTGGCCAAGTTGAACGAGCGCGGCGCCGGGATCGTGATCTCGCAGCATCCGGGCCGGGCGCAAAAGCTCAAGATCGATGCCGCTATCTATACCTGGCGCCACCTGATCGAGAACTTCTTCTGCAAACTGAAGGAGTTCAAGCGCATCGCCATGCGCGCCTGCAAAACCGACCAGAGCTTCGAGGCCATGATCTACCTCGTCGCCGCCGTCATCAACTCAAGGTGAATCCCCACAGCCCCTAGAGTTTCTAAAGCAATGCGGGCAACGCAAGATTGAGGATCACGAAGGCAACGCAGGCGATCCCCGCCGCGCCTTCTACCTGCTCGATGTGCTGCCCGAACAACGGTTTTGCAAACGGCCTCAGGCACTATTTTGGTGTCGGCAGCTCTATCGGCGGGTTGGATATGTGACTGACCGTGCCAGGAACTGCGACCGTTGGGAACGTCGCGATAATTCCTTCGGCCACTTGTGTCGCGGCAATAGGAATTGCAACCTTGCCAGCCTCTTCGGGTGCCGGGATCGATCGCTGCCCCGCATTAAGAATGAGCGTACCATCCAGCAGCTTGAACAGAGCCTCCCAAGGCAACGCCCGGTTGTGCTCGACCTTTCGTAGATAAGCGGCCGCATCGTAAGGCGGGATCGCTTCGACCAGATCGCGCGCGTCCAACCTCCCAATGTACCGCAGCACCAGCGCCTGCGCGGTGTAACGATCATGCTCGGCGGCGAGCCTGGCCAGTTCGGCGTCGCGCAGCGTTTCCTCGGCGATCAGGACATCCAGTGTCGAGCGCTCGCCGGCGAGATATTCGATCCGCATGCCTTTGTAGGCGAGAGCCGCCGCCCGGATTTGCGAATCCTCGCGTCCGATGTTGGCGCTGGCGGTTATGGCCTGGTTCCAGGAGTCCGCGATATTCTGCACCATCAGCCGCCGGGCTGCTTCGATCGAAAGCCGATCGCTCGTGTTGACTTCACGGGCCTGGCGTATCTGCGAGTTCACCCGCCCAGATTGGAAGATGGGCACACTGACGACCGCCTGACCGGTCAGGGCGCGATCGCGATTGCGGTCATTCAACGGAGAAAGCGTTGCCGAGTAACCATAGGTGCCACGGAGCGAGATGGTCGGATTGCCGGCCGCACGGGCGAGCTGAATGCCCGTGCGACTGACCTTCTCGGTGAGCAGCGCTTCCAAAAACTCCGGGCTGGAAGTTCCGGCGATCTCGAACGCTTTCACAGACGTTGAGGGCACTCCATAGAGCGGTGGCTCAGGTGCGAGCGTGCCGGGGTTGTGGCCAACCACGGTGGTGTAAGCGGCCTTGCTCGCCAGCACCTCGTTCCCGGCGGAGGCGACATTCGCCTCTTCGGCATGAACCTGTGCCTCCGCCTGCGCAACGTCGGTCTGGGTCACTTCACCCGCCACGGCGCGCGCGCGCGTTTCCCTCAACTGCGCGGTCAGCGTCTCGAGGTTTTGCTGCCGGATAACCACGGCCTGCTCGTCGCGACGAAGATCGACGTAAGCCTGGATCACCCCGAACACGATATTCTGTTCGGACGCCCGCAGCGTCTCCCGCGCCGCGCGAATGCGCTCGGCCGCCTGGTTGACGCCCAGCGTCGTACGGCCGCCGCTGTACAGGGGTTGATCTATGATGACGCGCGCACTTCCGAGGTTCGCGCGGTCTGTGGCTGAGGGGAGTGGCGTCGCCCCTGAAAAGGTATCGCTGAGCCGGTCCCGGTTGTAGGTCGCTGTTGCTTCGACCTGCACCGTTGGCCCGTACGCGCTGCGCGCCTGCACATAGCCCTCGTCTACCGCACGCAGCTGCGCGCGGGCACCCTGCAGCGTCGGATTGGTCTGGTAGGCAAACGCGATCGCCTCGGCGAGCGTCTCGGCCGATGCCGGCGAGGCCCACGCAAGCGCGCAGACGAGCGCGACACCCAAACAGCGAACCGCGAACATGACGTTAGCGGCCGAAGCCAGTCTCTACGTCGCAGCCCAGAGTGTGCGCCGAGCCGATCGCGTCGCCCAGCCCATCCACGCTGAAGCGGCGCGGCTGCCCCTTCGAAGTAGGGCGGATCGTGACGACGTGAATTCCTTTGAGGGCTGCGAGCGGCAGCATGACCTTGCCGCCGGTCGGATTATCGAGGCTTTTTCCTTCAAGCTGGGCGCCTGTGTTCACGAGTTCGGGATAAAACGCACTCCACGGCTTTGCCGGGCCGCCATCAAGCTTTAGCGATGCTTGCAAAGTGTCCAGCCGCCGCGGGAACTGAAAGGCGACGGCACCATGTTCGTAACTAACGTCTTGGCGAAGCCGATTGCCCTGGTAGAGCTGGCAACGGCTCGCGCCGGTAAAACTGTCGTGCGTGGCGCGGATCTCCCACGCCGGAATGCGGTAGCGCTCTGTGGAGGTCTGGCCGCCGCCAAACGGGTGAAAACTGATGGCAAGCGCGGCGAGCGGGACCAGCATGGATCAGTTCACCGTCGATGGCGGGGGTGGATAGACCGCGACCTCGCGCGCTCCTCCAGGGTTGGTGCGGAGAAATTTGAAAGTCCGGTCGGGGAATACGTTCTTGGACAGATCGGACAGGATTTCGTCGATCGCGCCAAACGGGGCGATCAGCTCCATCAGCCATAGGCGATCGCCATTCTTCCACTCATCGGGCCGAAGTTTGTGGGCGCCCGCCTCCAGCCGTTGCTCGGTTTCTTCCGACACGAATGCCCACATCGCGACGGCCGCCGGGCTGTTCGGGCCGTAAAACAGCCGGAATTGTTCCAACAGGACGGCTGGCATACAGAACCATTCGAGGTCGCCGATGAAGAGCTGCTTGTGGAGCGGAGATTGCGTCATCAGCCAGGTGATTTCGCCCAGCACCTGGGCGACGGTTTTCGGAGGTTGAGTTGGGGTCGTAGACAATGGATAGATCCGTAATGCGAGTGGTATCAGCCGCCGGTAGCGGCGACTGGCGGCATCATGGCGCGCGAGGCCGCCGTCGAAGCGCCTAGCATGGCGGTATCGTCATTGGCAGCGGTGCGTGTCCAGATGGCGACCGCGCCGCCGGCGGTGCCCTGGAGTCCGGCCATCGCCTGGCGCAGTAGTTC
>CAXTMT010000033.1:0-16404 GCA_964245355.1 uncultured Sphingomonadaceae bacterium | reverse complement strand
TGTGTTAGGCATGCCGCCAGCGTTCGTTCTGAGCCAGAATCAAACTCTCAAGTTTTTGAACGACCATTCACGCCGGGGGAAAACCCGACGCAGTAGGCCGTACTTCAAGGAGCCGTTCCTGCACAAATACATGGTGTGTATTAGGACATGCGGGTTCCCATCGCACCCACCGGAGTGAGTAACGCTGGAAGACCCGTGGAACGGCTTATTGCTTAACCTCGTGACCAGCGCCTTAAAACCGCTGGACGAGGGGCCGCCGCCCACATGTCCCTTCATCAAACCGACAATGAGAAAGAGCAAACCGCCAACCGGCAACTTTCCTTCCTCTCCGTTTCCGGATCGGGAGGGTGGTTGCCGATGTAGCGGTGAACCGCGTTTCGCTCGATGGCGAAGCGCCGTTGACGAGGGGGTATTTAGGTGAGGGCTCCCGACCCGTCAACACCCCTTTGCAATTTTGTTTCAAGGGTCCGCTGCGCGCGGCATAATCGTCGGAAATCAACAATTTATCTCTCGCCCCTCTGATGCGAGACCGTCGCCGAACAGCCGAACCATGCCCGAATCACGCTCGAATCAGGGGTTCATCCGCTCGCGATGTAGCTGCGCATCGCCTCCGCTTCCGATTCAATATGGTCGATCCGTGCCTTCACCAGATCGCCGATCGAGACTAGGCCGATCATGCAGCCGTCCTCCAGGACGGGCAGGTGGCGGATGCGCCGCCGGGTCATCATCGAGAGGCCGACGAGCAGCGGCGTGTCGGGCGTCACGGTGATCGCGTCGCGGGTCATGATCCGCTCGACCGGCCAGTCGAGCGCGCCGCCGCCCTCGGCCGCGACGGTGTGGACGATGTCGCGCTCGGAAACGATGCCGACGAGCCTGTCGCCCGCGATCACCGGTACGGCGCCGATGTGCTTTTCGGTCAGCAGGGTCGCCAGCGCCCGGACGGTCGTATCGGGGCCGACCTGGACGACGGTGTCGCCCTTGTCGCGCAATATGGTTGCGATCGTCACGGCCGCGCTCTCCTCATCCTCGCGCCGGCGCCTTGCGGCCGGTCGCGGTGCGATCGTCTCATGTCCGGCGCCCGATGGGAAGGCGTCGGCGATCGATTGCGGTTCCGCTTTGCTGAATCGGCGGTGCCGCCGTCCGGGTGCGCGGACCAAGAAGCGATCAGGCGGGGATCGGCTCGGCGCGCGGGTAATCGACGTAGCCGTCCGGTCCCCGCGTGTAGAACGTGGCGGGGTCCGGAGCGTTCAGCGCATGCTTGTGCAGGATGCGTTCGGGCAGATCGGGGTTGGCGATGAAGGGACGGCCATAGGAGATGGCGTCCGCCTCGCCGGCATCCAGCGCCGCTTGTCCGCTTGGCCCATCATAGTTCGAATTGAGCACGAGCGGACCTCTGAACGCTTTGCGGATCAGCGGATGGACCGGCGCGACCTCGGGCTGGGCGAAATTGCCGTCCGGCCGCGGCTCGCGTAATTCCAGCCAGGCGATGCCCGCCTCCTGCAGCCGTGCCGCCGCTGCCGGGAAAAGACGATGCGGTTCGCTATCGTTGGTGCCCTGGCTATCGCCATTGGGGGACAGCCGTACGCCCACATACTCGCCACCGATCGTCGCGACCAGCCGATCGGCGACCTCGCCCAGCAAGCGGATGCGGTTCTCGACCGGGCCGCCATAGGCATCGGTGCGGCGATTGGTGCCGTCGCGGAGGAATTGATCGATCAGATAACCGTTGGCGGCGTGGATTTGGATGCCATCGAACCCCGCGTCCAGCGCATGCTCGACAGCGCGGGCATAATCGTCGAGCAGCCCCGGTATCTCATCGAGTTCCAGCGGCCGCGCCAGTGCGTAAGGCCGGTTGCCGGCATAGGTGTGGGCATGATCGGGCGCGGTGGTGGCCGAGGCCGACACCGGCGCGGCCCCACCGAGGAAATCGGGGTGGACGAGCCGCCCCATATGCCAGATCTGCGCGACGATGCGGCCACCGGCCTCATGCACGGCGGCGACGACGGGCTTCCACGCCGCGACCTGCTCGCGGGTCCAGAGGCCCGGCGCATAGGGCCAGCCCATGCCCTGCGCGCTGATCGCGGTCGCCTCGCTGATGATCAGGCCGGCCGAAGCGCGCTGGGCATAATAGTCCGCCATGATCGGCGTCGGCACATGGTCGCGCGTACCGCGGCCGCGGGTGAGCGGCGCCATGAGGATGCGGTTGGGCGCCTCGACGGCACCGAGGGTGATCGGATCGAACAGGCTGGGCATAGCGGGAGGCCTTCGGTTGATGCGCAACCGATATGGGTGGGGCTGCGCTGCAACCAAGCGGGGGTGGGCAAGGCTTTCTGGCGGATCGGAAAGCCAGGCTATCAAATACCCAATCCAAAATCAAAACGCCGCCTCTTCCAGCGCCATCATCGAAGCCTTGCCCGCCTTGATCGCGAGGAAGCAGGCGGTGGCCTGCGGCAGCAGCCGATCGAAGAAGAAGCGCGCGGTGACGAGCTTGGCCTTGTAGAAAGCGGCATCCTCGCTCCCTTCCGCCAGCTTCGCGGTCGCGATCTTGGCGGCGTTGGCGAAGGTGTAGGCCATCGCCACCAGCCCCAGCAGACGCAGATAATCGGTCGCAGCGGCGCCCGCCTCCTCGGGATCCTTCATCCCCTTCTCGGCGATCGTCGCGGTCGACAGCTGCAGGGCGCCGAACGCCTGCCCCAGCGCCTCGACCATCTTCTCCAGCGGCCCCTCCCCACCATTCTCGGCGATGAAGCTTGCTACGGGGTGGAAGAAGCTGCGCAGATAGCGGCCCATATGCGCGGGCAGCTTGCGGCCGACCAGATCGAGCGCCTGGATGCCGTTCGTCCCCTCGTAGATCATCGCGATACGGCTATCGCGGACATATTGCTCCACCCCGCTCTCGCGGATGAAGCCGTGGCCGCCGTAGGTCTGCACCGCCAGATTGGCGCAATCGAAGCCGAGATCGGTGAACAGGGCCTTCACCACCGGGGTCATCAGCGCGACGAAATCGCCGGCGCGCTTCTTGACCTCGGGATCGTCAGAATATTTCTCGGCATCCAGCGCCCGCGCCACCCAGGCGCAGACCGCGCGGCACCCTTCCGTATAAGCGCGCATCGTCATCAGCATGCGGCGCACGTCGGGGTGGACGATGATCGGGTCCGCCGCCTGATCGGGGCTCTTCACGCCCGATAGCGAACGCCCCTGAATGCGATCCTTGGCGTAAGTGACCGCCGACTGATAGGCCGCCTCGCCGATCCCCAGCCCCTGAACGCCGACCGAGACGCGCTCGGTGTTCATCATCGTGAACATCGCCTCCATGCCCTTGTTCGGCTTGCCGACGAGCCAGCCCTGCGCTTCCTCGAAGCTGAGCTGACAGGTGGCCGAGGCCTTGATCCCCATCTTATGCTCGATCGCGGTGCAGGTGACGCCGTTGCGGTGCCCCGGATCGCCCGCCGCGTTGGGCAGATATTTGGGGACGAGGAACAGGCTGATTCCCTTCACCCCCTTCGGCGCATCGGGCAGCCGCGCGAGAACGAGGTGGACGATATTCTCGGTCAGATCATGCTCGCCCGCCGAGATGAAGATCTTGTTGCCGCTGAGCCTGTAGCTGCCGTCTTCCTGCGGCACCGCCTTGGTGCGCAGCATTCCCAGATCGGTGCCGCAATGCGCCTCGGTCAGGCACATCGTCCCCGACCACTGCCCCGAGACCAGCTTGGGCATGTAGGCGGCCTTGAGGTCCTCGCTGCCGTACCCGTCGAGCGCGCAGGTCGCGCCGTGGGTGAGGCCGGGGTAGAGGCTGAACGAGACGTTCGCCGCGCAGATCATCTCCTCGGTCAGCTTGTTGACCGCCTCGGGCAGGCCCTGGCCGCCCCACTTCGGGTCGGAGGCCAGCGCGCACCAGCCGCCCTCACGGAACTGGTCGTACGCCGCCTTGAAGCCCTTGGGGGTGCGGACGACGCCATTCTCGATCCGGCAGCCCTCCTCGTCGCCCGAGAGGTTGAGCGGCAGGAGGATCTCCTGCGCTACCCGTGCCGACTCCGCGAGGATCGCGTCGGTCAGATCGGGCGTGAATTCGGCGAGCGCGGGGATATCGCCGAACCCGTCGCCCTCGTGCAGCTCGTTGAGCACGAAGCGCATGTCGCGTAAGGGGGCTTCATAGACTTGCATCACTTCTTCTCCTCATCCCCACTCCGCTCGTCCTGAGGAGGGACTGAGCCCGTCGAAGGCCCGTCTCGAAGGAGAGGCCGGGGCGTCCTTCGAGACGCCATTTCGACAAGCTCGATGGCTCCTCAGGATGAGCGGTGGGCGATCAATTCCTGAGCGGCTTGCCGGTCTCGAGCATCGTCTCGACCCGCGCCAGCGTACGCGGATCGTGGACGCGGCCCATGAACGCCTTGCGCTCCAGCTTCAGCATATCCGCCTCGCTCACGATATCCACCAGATCGGCATCGCCCCCGGTCAGCACCAGCGCCAGCGCATCCGAGACGACGAGATCGTAATCGGTCGCGAGCCCCCGGCGATGGAAACCCTCCGCCGCCATCTTGAGCGCCACGCGCCCGCTCTCACCCGGCAGCTTGAACTCGGGCTTCTCCGGCGGCGTATAGCCCTCGACCAAGCTGAGCGCCTTCGCCTTGGCATCGGCCAGCAGGCGATCGCGGTTCATCACGATCGTATCGGCAGGGCGGAGATAGCCGTACTCCTTCGCCTCGGCGGCCGATTTGGAGACGGTCGCGGTCGAGACGATCTCGAACGTCTTGGCCACCGCCGGCATCGGCCCCTTGGGCAGCGCGCCGCTCTTGCGCCAGCGATCGATCATCTCGCCGCAGCCGCCCCAGCCCGGCACCAGCCCGACGCCGACTTCGACGAGGCCGGTATAGGTCTCGGCATGGGCGACGATCGCGTCCGAATGGAGCAAAATCTCGCACCCACCGCCCAGCGCCAGCCCGGCCGGCGCGCTGACCACGGGGAAAGGCGCGTACTTCAGCGCCTTGTAGGCATTCTGCCCACCGGCGACGAGCTTCTCGATCTCGCCATAAGCCGCGATGTTGAGCGCGAACAGCGCGAGGCCGAGGTTCGCGCCGGCCGAGAAATTCTCGCCCTCGTTATAGATCACCAGCGCCTTGTAGCCGCCCTGGACGATCGGCACGGCCTTGCCGATCGCCTTCATCACCTCGCCATCGAGCGCGTTCATCTTGCCGGTGAATTCTAGGGCGACCACGCCGTCGCCGATGTCCCACAGCGCGGCCGAGCCGGTCTTGGCGAGCGGCTGCGAGACACGCTTGATGTCGGCGAGCCGCAGCACACCGTCGCGCGCCGGCACGTCGTGATAGGCGCCGTCGAGCCCGAGATATTGCCGGCGGCCCTCCTCGAAACGGTAGAAGCTGCGCGCGCCCGCTTGGGTCAGGATCGGCGGCACCGGACGGCCCTCGGCCGCGAGCCGTTCGGCGAATTTGGCCGCGCCGATCTTGTCGATCAGCTCGAACGGCCCGAACGCCCAATTGTAGCCGAGCTTCATCGCCTCATCGATCGCGAGGATATCGTCGGCGGCTTGCGGCACGAGGAAGGCGGCGTAGGCCAGCGTCCGGCCCATCACCGCCCAGGCATATCCCCCCGCCTTGCCGCCGTCGGCGAGCAACGCCGCGAAATCGCGCGCGGCGGCGCCCTGCGGGATCGCCGCCTTCGCCTCGGGCCGATAATCGCCGGTGGCGAGATCGAGGCTTTCCTTGCGCTTCTGCCCGCCCTCGCGGTTGAGCCGGTAGAAGCCGCCCTTGCCCTTGCGGCCGGTATAGCCGCCCCCGATCATCCTGGCGATCAGCGGCAGATCGCGCGCTTCGGCCTGATAGGGATCGTCCTTCGCCAGCGCGCCGGTCATGCTCGACATCAGATGCGGCATCAGATCGATGCCGACCAGATCCATCAGCCCGAAGAGGCCGGTCCTGGGCACCCCCATCGGCCTGCCGCCGATCGCATCGGCCTCCTCGATCGTCACACCCTGGTCGATCGCGGCGTTCAAGCCCGCCTGCAGCCAGAAGATGCCGAGCCGGTTGGCGATGAAACCCGGCGTATCCTTGGCCCGCACCACCGCCTTGCCGAGCATCCGATCGGCGAAATCCTGCACCTTGGCGACCAGCGCGGCATCGCTCTGCGGCCCGGCGACGATCTCGAGCAGGCGCATGTAGCGCGGCGGATTGAAGAAATGGGTGATCAGGAAATCGCGGGTGAAGCCCTCCGAACGTCCCTCGGTCAGTTGCGCCAGGGGAATCGTCGAGGTGTTCGACGACACCGCCGTCCCCGGCGTCCGATGCGCCTCGATCTTCGCATAGAGCGCCTGCTTGAGATCGAGCCGTTCGATGATCGCCTCGACGATCCAGTCGCAGTCGGCGACCTTGGCGAGATCGTCATCGATATTGCCGGTCTCGACCAGCTTCGCCGCCGCCTTCGACATGAAGGGCGCGGGATCGGTCTTGAGCATCCGCGCCACCGCGCCCTCGGCCACCGCGCTGCGATCGGCCTCGCCCGGCTTGACGATGTCGAGCAGCAGCACGGGGATGCCGGCGTTGGCGACCTGCGCGGCGATGCCGGCCCCCATCGTGCCCGCCCCGATCACGCAGACCTTCTTGATAGAGTCCGGCTGGGCGCCGGCTGGGCGAATCGTATCGCTCACGCGACCGCCTCCAGCACGGTGGCGATGCCCTGCCCGCCGCCGATGCACTGGGTGGCGAGCGCATAGCGACCGCCCTCGCGCTTGAGCAGCGACGCCGCCTTGCCGACGATCCGCGCCCCGGTCGCGCCGAGCGGGTGGCCGATGGCGATCGCGCCGCCGTCCAGATTGACCTTGCTCTCGTCGAGCCCGAGATCGTGGAGGCAGGCCATCGACTGGCTGGCGAACGCCTCATTGATCTCGATCACGTCGAGCTGACCCGCCGCGATCCCGGCGCGCTCCAGCGCTTTCTTGGAAGCGCCGATCGGCCCCAGCCCCATCACCTCGGGCGCACAGCCCGAGATAGCGACCGCCTTGATCCGCGCGAGGATCGGCAGCCCGTGGGCGCGGGCATAGTCCTCGGTCGTCACCAGCACCGCGCTGGCGCCGTCGGTGAGCGGCGAGGAGGTGCCGGCGGTGACCGAACCCTCCTGGCTGAACGCGGGCTTCAGACCCGCGAGGCCCTCGGCGGTGGTCGCACCGCGGATCGTGCCGTCGGTGTCGACCATGCCCGCCTTGGTGGCGATCGGCACGATCTCGTCCGCGAACTTGCCCGCCGCCTGCGCCGCACCCGCCTTCGCCTGGCTCTTCACCGCGAACGCCTCCTGCGCGGCGCGGGTGAGCTGATAGTGGGTCGCGACATTCTCGGCGGTGTCGCCCATGCCGATATAGGCCTGCGATTTGGCGGCGAGCGCGGGGTTGGGCAGCGGGTTGAAGCCCATCATCGGCACCCGGCTCATCGATTCGACGCCCGCGCAGACGAACACCTCGCCCGCGCCGATCGCAATCTGGCCCATCGCGATATGGATCGCGCTCATCGACGACCCACAGAAACGGTTGACCGTCATTCCGCCGACCGAGAGCGGCAGACCGGCAAGCAGCCCGATCAGCCGCGCGACGTTCAGCCCCTGCTCGCCCTCGGGGAAGGCGCAGCCGAGGATGATGTCCTCGATATCCGCGGGGTTCACCTTCGTCCGCTCGATCAGCGCGCGAATCGTCTGCGCGGCGAGATCGTCGGCCCGCACCCGGGCAAGCGCGCCCTTGCCGGCCAGAGTGAAGGGCGAACGGGCATAACCCGCGATCACGACGTTCATGCGCATCTCCCAGGCACGGCCCTGCCGGCCGGTCTCGGCGACCTAAGTACTCCGCTTTACGTATACGTCAAGCGGAGAGCGCTTCTCGATTCTCCCCTTGCAGGGGAGGATCAGCACGAACGGTGGAAGGGTTGTTGGGCGTCAACGAAAAAGGCGGCACAGCTCATCGCCGCGCCGCCTCTCAAATGTTCAGATTCGAATCGAAGCCTTACAGCTTCCCCGTCAGCTCCGGCACCAGCTTGAACAGATCGCCGACGAGGCCGATGTCCGCCACCTGGAAGATCGGGGCATCCTCGTCCTTGTTGATCGCGATGATGACCTTGGAGTCCTTCATGCCGGCGAGATGCTGGATCGCGCCCGAGATGCCGACCGCTACGTAGATTTCCGGCGCCACGATCTTGCCGGTCTGGCCGACCTGGTAATCGTTCGGTGCATAGCCCGCATCGACCGCCGCACGCGAAGCGCCGACGCCCGCGCCGAGCTTGTCGGCGAGCGGATCGATGGTCGCGTGGAACTGCTCCGCGGAGCCCAGCGCGCGGCCGCCCGAGACGATGATCTTCGCGCTGGTCAGCTCGGGCCGCTCGCTCTTCTGAGTCTCGGCGCCGACGAAAGTCGACAGGCCGGCATCGCCCGCCGCCGCCACGGTCTCGACCGGAGCGGTGCCGCCGCTCGTCGCCGCCTTGGCGAAGGCGGTGCCGCGCACGGTGATCACCTTCTTCGCGTCCGACGACTGGACGGTCGCGATCGCGTTGCCGGCGTAGATCGGCCGGGTGAAGGTGTCGGCGCTCTCGACCGAGAGGATGTCCGATATCTGCATGACATCGAGCAGGGCGGCGACGCGCGGCGCGATATTCTTGCCGTTCGACGTCGCAGGCACGACGAACGCATCGTAGCTGCCCATCAGGCCGACGACGAGGCCGGCGACATTCTCCGCCAGCGCGTGGGCATAGGCCGGGTCGCTCGCCAGCAGCACCTACACGACGCCGCCGATCTGCGCGGCAGCGTCGGCGGCCGACTTGGCGGCATCGCCGTCGCCCGCGACGAGCGCATGGACCGCGCCCAGCTTCCCTGCGGCGGTGACGACGGCGAGCGTCGCATCCTTCACCGCGCCTTCGGCATGTTCGACGAGAATCAGAACAGTCATGCCGTCACTCCCATTTCCTTGAGCTTGGCGACCAGCGCATCGACGTCGGGCACCTTGATGCCGGCCACGCGCTTGGCCGGCTCGACCACGTTCAGCGTCCTGAGGCGCGGCGCGACATCGACGCCGTAATCGGCGGGGGTCTTGTTCGCGAGCGGCTTGGATTTCGCCTTCATGATGTTCGGCAGCGAGGCATAGCGCGGCTCGTTCAGGCGCAGATCGGTGGTGACGATCGCCGGGAGCGTGAGGCTCACCGTCTCCAGCCCGCCGTCGACTTCGCGCGTCACCGCAACCTTGTCGCCCGCAACCTCGATCTTCGACGCGAACGTGCCCTGCGGACGTCCGGTGAGCGCCGCCAGCATTTGCCCCGTCTGGTTCGAATCGTCGTCGATCGCCTGCTTGCCGAGGATCACGAGCCCCGGCTGCTCCTCGTCGACCACCGCCTTCAGCAGCTTGGCGACGCCGAGCGGCTCGACCTCCTCCTCGCTGAGGATCAGGATCGCGCGGTCGGCGCCCATCGCGAGCGCGGTGCGCAGCGTGTCCTGCGCCTTCTGCACCCCGATCGAGACGGCGATCACCTCGGTGGCGACGCCCTTCTCGCGCAGGCGGATCGCCTCCTCGACGGCGATCTCGTCGAACGGATTCATGCTCATCTTGACGTTGGCGAGATCGACGCCGGTGCCGTCCATCTTCACCCGCGGTTTCACGTTATAATCGATCACCCGCTTCACGGGCACGAGGATTTTCATGTCTCTCTTCTCCTGGAAACGTCATCCCGGCGCAGGCCGGGATCGCTGGCGGCGGGGGATCCCGCCTCACAGCGGCCCCGGCCTGCGCCGGGGCGACGATGAAAGGTCAGTTCGCCAGTTCCAAACGTCGTTCGATACGATCAAGCCGTCGGCTCATCGTGTCGATAGACACCTGCTGCGCCGCGTGCATCGCCGAAAAATTAGCGAGATGCTGCATGATCGACGCATTGTTCGACTCAAGGTTGGAAACCCGGACTGTCAGATCGTCAACTTTAGACTCAACCCGATCGAGCGTCGTTTGAAAACGCTTCATAAGCTCGAGCATCATATTCTCGACGTTATCGGTCATGCCCTATCTTACGCCGCTTTCTTCACTTCGGCGACGATCTTCTTCGCGGCATCGCCCAGATCGTCGGCAGGAACGATCGCGAGGCCCGAATTGGCGAGGATGTGCTTGCCCTGCTGCACGTTTGTGCCCTCCAGCCGGACGACCAGCGGCACCTGCAGATTCACTTCCTTCGCCGCCGCGACGATACCCTCGGCGATGATGTCGCACTTCATGATGCCGCCGAAGATGTTGACGAGGATGCCCTTCACCGCCGGATCGCTCAGGATGATCTTGAACGCCGCCGTCACCTTCTCCTTGTTGGCGCCGCCGCCGACGTCGAGGAAGTTGGCCGGGAACATGCCGTTCAGCTTGATGATGTCCATCGTCGCCATGGCGAGGCCGGCGCCGTTGACCATGCAGCCGATGTCGCCGTCGAGCTTGATGTAGGCGAGATCGTATTTCGACGCCTCGACTTCGGCCGGATCCTCCTCGGTCTCGTCGCGCAGCGCCACGATATCCTTGTGGCGATAAAGCGCGTTCGAATCGAAGCTGACCTTGGCGTCCAGCACCAGCAGCTTGCCGTCGGTGGTCTCGACCAAAGGATTGACCTCGAGCATCGCCATGTCGGTGCCGACGAAGGCGTCGTAGAGCTGCCCGGCGAGCTTCGCCGCCTGCTTGTGGAGATCGCCCGAAAGCTTCAGCGCAAAGCCGACGGCGCGGCCGTGATGCGGCTGGAAACCCTCGACCGGATCGATCGTGATCGTCTGGATCTTCTCGGGCGCCGAATGGGCGACCTCCTCGATATCCATGCCGCCCTCGGTCGAGACGACCATGGCGATGCGCCCGGTCGCGCGATCGACCAGCATCGAGAGATAATATTCCCTGGCGATGTCGGCGCCGTCGGTGACGTAGAGGCGGTTGACCTGCTTGCCCGCTTCGCCGGTCTGGATCGTCACCAGCGTGTTGCCGAGCATGTCCGTCGCATTCTGGCGGACGTCGTCGATCGTCTTGGACAAGCGCACCCCGCCCTTGGCATCGGGACCCAATTCCTTGAACTTGCCCTTGCCGCGCCCACCGGCGTGGATCTGCGCCTTCACCACATAGAGCGGCCCGGGCAGCTTCCCGGCAGCGGCGACCGCCTCTTCGGGGGTCAGCGCGGCGAAGCCGAGCGGGATCGCGGCGCCATATTTCGCCAGGACTTCCTTGGCCTGATATTCGTGGATGTTCATGCGCGGGGACGACCCTTCGTGGACTCTGCCGATATGGCCCGGCCTAAAGCATATACCCGCCGGTAAAGGCAAGGCTGGACGCTCGCACTCGCAGCAGGAAACCCCTATCTGGTGGCACATGTCACCATTGGGCGGCCTTTTCCTGCTGATCGGCACCGTCGCGGCGATGGAGGGCGTCGCCTATGCCGCGCACCGCTGGGTGATGCACGGCCCCGGCTGGTTCCTCCACGCGAGCCACCACCGGGTGCGGCACGGCGCGTGGGAACTCAACGATCTCTACGCGGTGATCTTCGCGATCCCCTCGATCCTGCTGATCCTCGGCGGCGTCCAGCTCGGCTGGGGCCAGGCCTGCACCTGGATCGGCGCGGGCATCGCCGCGTATGGCGCGATCTACTTCGGCTTCCACGACTGGATCGTCCACCGCCGCCTCCCCGGCCGCTTCGTCCCACGATCGCGCTACATGAAACGCATCGTCCAGGCCCACCGCCTGCACCATGCGGTGGAGACGAAGGCGGGGACGGTGAGCTTCGGCTTCCTGGTGGCGCCGAAGGTGGAGGCGCTGAAGGCAGAATTGAAGCGGCGGGAGAGGGCGGGGGTGCGACGGGGCGGAGACGCGAGGCTTGGTTAGACGCAGGCGGTGGCGCGCATCGGTCGCGCGTGATATGTGTATGAAACGTTCAAGGGATACACATCGTGCGCACGAACATCGTCATCGATGACGGCCTCATGGCGCATGCCATGCGCGCCACAGGGATCCGGACCAAACGCGAGGCCGTGGAACTGGGCCTGAAAACCCTCATCCGGCTTCGCGAGCAAGGCGACATTCGCACTCTGCGCGGCGGACTTGCCTGGGCGGGAGATCTCGAAGCGATGCGGACGGACGCTTGATCCTCGTCGATTCGAGCGTCTGAATCGATTATTGTCGCGGCCTATCCTCCGCCGCGACCGATCGCCTCGACGATCTGCTCGGACGCACACCCGTCGCGATCGGCGACATCATCCTCACTGGGGTCCTGCAGGGCTTCACGAACGAACGCGATTTCAACCGGGCGATGCGCCTGCTCGGCACCCTTGAATGCATCGCGCTCTCCGGACCCGGCTTGGCGATTCAGGCAGCCCGCAATTTCAGGCTGCTGCGCGCGAAGGGCATCACCGTCCGCAAGACGATCGACACGATCATCGCGACACGCTGCATCGAGGATGCGATCGCCCTGCTGTTCAGCGACCGGGATTTCCAGCCGTTCGTCGAGCATCTGGGACTCGTCTCTGCCTTGTAGGCGAATCGCGTGCGGCGGCTTGCGAACGAACCGTCGCGCGGTACTATCCTCGGCTTGATACCGAAATTGCCGTACCGCGCTGATCCACCATCCCGGCCGATCCGCCCGACCTGATCCTTTTTCACCATAGCTCCTCAATTCTCCTTGCCGGCAATGACCCTCAATTGATGCGCCGAACACCCTGTCCAGCCGGCGGCGCCTGCAGTTCCAGCGCAGACGCCGGCTCCCGTTTGCCCCTGCCTCAATGCATCGAGTTTCCTCGAGCGATCCGTCGGAACCAACGGCTGTTGCTCAGCCGCGCGGATACTAGGATCAAGACGATACCTGTTTGGATCTGATCGCCCACAGACGACGATGTCGCCGGTGCTTTTGGCCTCCGGGCAATCGCTGAAAGCACCCCTCATTGCTGCCTTGATGTCGAGCGGTGGTGATAGGGGCGTCTGCGCCCTAATTTCCGTTGCCAGGATCGAGAGACCACAAAAGCAGCAGAAGGTGCTGACGCCAGCTAACCGCATACCCTTCCTTCCTATCACGCTCAGCCTTGGAGCTAAGCATGAGATGAACGGCGCCCGCAGGCTCTTGCCGTGCCAAACGATCACCATTATCCTATAACAATAGCAATTTTCTGTTTTACGGAAAGTTATAGCTGATGGAAGGCGAATTTTCGGCTGACGTTCTGTTCCGGCGGGCTACCAGGGCTCGCTCCGTGCTGATTTTTGTGATCGCTGCGGCAGCGATCGGAACGACGCTTCTGTCGGCAGACGGCTTGGCGAGGCTCGTTGGCTTGCGGGGCATCTTCGTCGCCCACGGAAAGGTCGAATTTTCGAGATGGGCGACGCAAACCGCAGCGTCGATCGCTATCTTCATAGGCCTTTCGCATCTGGTCAGGATGCTCGGACGCCTGTCAACGCGCGAGGTCTTTTCACCATTTCTCGGGGAGCATTTGCGCGGTTTCGCGAGATGGATGTTCATCGGGTTTGCGCTGCAACTCTGTTTGCCGTTCCTCCTCAGCGGGATCGGCAGATTGCTGGGTCATTCGCGCCATTTCGTCATCGAACTGTCCAGTGGCGATCTGCTGCTGCTGATCGCCAGCGCGATGCTCTATGAGATTGGCGGCCTGCTCGATTTTGGTCACCGCGTAGAATCCGATCACCGGCAGATCGTTTAGGCCCGCCCATGATCATCGTCCGTCTCGACGTGATGCTGGCGCTGCGAAAGCGTAAATCGAAGGATCTCGCCGAATACGTAGGGATCACGGAATCAAACCTGTCGCTACTCAAATCCGGTAAGGTTAAGGGCGTCCGTTTTGCGACCCTGGACCGCATATGTGGCTTCCTCGAATGCCAGCCGGGTGACATCTTGAGTTTCGGGCCGGCGACTGACGATCCCGATGGTAACCCGTGGTGAGCTTTGAGAACGGCGCCCAGCTTGCGAAACGTCGACCGATCGGGTCGCTGAGCGGCGTTCGTGCTGGATTGATGAGTCTGACCATCGTAACGGCTACTGTGGCACATGCGCAAACCGCATCCCCAGCGGCATCGGACGACATCATCGTCACCGCCCCGCCGGGCGAGCAGCAGTTGATCGATCGGCATGTCTATCTGGTGAAGGACAATGCCCAGGCGCAGACCGAGAGCGGCCTGCAACTGATGCGCAACGTCCCCTCGGTCACCGTGAACAGCGACGACAAGATCCAGTTGCTCGGCGATCCCAAGGTCACGGTGCTGATCGACGGGCATGCCGTGATCGATGGATCGCGCGCGCTGAAGGCGCTGCCGGCGGGGCAGATCGCGCGGATCGAGGTTTCGACCAATCCTTCGGCGGCCTATTCGGCGGAAGGGACGGCGGGCACGATCAACATCATCACCCGGCGCCGCGCCGCGCCCGGCCTCGCGGGCTCCGCCACGGTCACCCGCCCCGATTTCGGCGGGGTCATCGCCAAGATCGCCCCCACCTTCAGCGCCGGGCCGTGGAGCGCCGCGCTTGCCCTGACCTACGACGGCAGCCGCGCCCGCAACGACGTGACGCGCGAGCGGACCGCCGCCGATCCCACCGACACGTTCTCGATGCGCCGCCACAATATCTACAGCGACAATGATTTCACCGGCCATGCCGAGATCGGCTTCAAGCCCGGCGCCAGACGCGGCTGGACCCTGTCGTTCGATCACGAAGAAAGCCTCATCCCGGATCTCACGACCGAGACCACATTGGCACGCGGGAGTGCGCTGTTCCCGCTGCTCCGCCAGACCCACGAAGACTGGCGCTACAAGAACGACAGCGCGACGCTGGCCTATGCCTGGTCCGGCACACGACAGGGCGAAAGCCTTTCGATATCGGCAAACGGCGGCCATCATCACCAGGCGACCGACGATCGCGACGACGAGGATTTCGGCGGCTCCTCGCAGACGACGCTCAGCCTGCATGGCGAGACGACCGACAGCGCGGAGCTGAAGCTGGATTATGCCCACCCGTTCGGCAAATCCGATGTCGTCTCGATCGGCGGATCGGTGCGCCGCGCGGACAAGACCCAATCCGACGCGCTGAATGCCACGGGCGATCATATCGTCGCTCTCCCTTTCGGCCCCGCGTCCGTCGGCGGCACCTGGATAACCTCGGCAGCCTACGCCACGGTGCAATTCCCGATCGGCAAATGGACCATGCTGCCCGGTCTCCGGATCGAGGATCGTCGCGCCGATGCCCCCGATCTCGGCCCGAATGGCAAGCGCAACGATCTGTTCTTCTTCCCCAGCCTGCATGTCGATCGCGCACTCACCAAGCGGCTGACCCTCTCGACCAGCTACACGCGCCGCATCGAATGGCCGAGCCTCGCCCAGCTCAGCCCGTTGATCCAATATTACGATCCCCTCGTTGCCGAGCGCGGCAATCCGGCGCTGCGGCCCCAGCTGACAGACGCGCTCGAAATCGCGCTCGCTTACAAACCGGGCAAGCAAAACATCACGCTCAAACTCTACGATCGCGAGACCGCGCATGCCTGGCTGAGCACGGCGTTTCTGCTGCCCAACGGGGTCAATCTGAACTCGACCGACAATATCGGTACGCTGCGGCGACTCGGCGGCGAACTCGCGCTGCAAGGGCCGATCCGCAGCCGCTGGCGCTACAATCTGAGCGTCAATCTGCTCGCCCGGCGCTCCACGCTGTTCGACAACGGCACCATCGGATCGCAGGAGCAATTCACCTACAACGGCAATGCCCAGCTCGAATATCAGGACAGGCCGGACGGCAATCCCGGCGCCAACCATCTGGAACTGGCCGCGCAACATCTGAGCCCCGTTCATCTCTTCCAGGAACGCCAATCCTCCTACACGGTGGGATCGCTGACCTGGACGCACAGCTTCACGGGACGGCTATCTTCCGTCTTGAAGCTCAACAATTTGCTGGGCGGCGATGGCGCGTCGGACGTGATCGACGGCGCAGGCTACCGCGATACCAAGCACCGCCTCGATGATGGACGGCGCGTGACCGCCTCGCTGGTCTGCCGGCTGGGGAAATTGCACTGAGCCAGCCGATCGAGCCTCGATCAGCCGCACGACTCCAACCTTCCTTCTCCATGCCACACCAGCGCCCCGCTGTCAAGCATTTGTTCATGCTTTGATCCATTCCGCTCAATCCGGCAGCGCGCCCAGGAACGCCGTCACCACCGCCGCGCTGTTGGCCGAGGCCAGCGGATAGATCCTCCCCGGTACGGGGAGGATCTAACGGGGGCGCGTCCACAGATGCGCCGGGCGCTCCGTCTTCGGGGTCCGCTGGCGAGCGAGCGCCTGCCCGAACGCCCGCGCCACCGCCTTGAGCTTCGCCGCCTTCGACGTGCTCACCCGGTGATCCCACGCATGCTCGCCGCGCGCCGCGACTTCGCGGGCGATGCCGCCGT
>CAXTMT010000032.1:7065-16572 GCA_964245355.1 uncultured Sphingomonadaceae bacterium | reverse complement strand
GCGGAGGCCCTTGGCATGGGCGCGCGGCATTCACCAGAGAAAGGCGGTGGCGCCGACCCGGCCACGGGGCTAGGACGCTTCTCATGCTTGCCGTTCCGACGCGGCCGGTCGCGATCATCGCGGGCCTGGCGACTGCGTTTCTCACGACACAGCCTCTCGCCGCGCAGGCGCCGACGGCTGGGGTTTCGGTGCAAGCCCCCGCCGCACCGTCCGCCGGCGCGCCGCTCGATCCGCTGAGCGAGATGGCGCCGTTGCCCGATCTCGGCCTCCCCTGGCCGACGATCACCCCCGATGCCCAGCCCACCTCCGGACCGGTCGGTGCCGCGCCGAGCGACACCGCGCGCCGCTACCGGATCGAACTCGCGGGCACCGATGCGATCCCCGACTTCCAGCTCAAGTTCAACCAGGCTTCCGCGCTCAAGGCCGGCGCGGCCAAGCCCGCCAACGCCGCGCAGATCGACGCCCGCGCGCACGACGACGAGGATCTCGCCCGCAACCTGCTGCGCAGTCTCGGCTATTACGACGGCGCGGTCTCGACCATCGTCACCGCCCGGCCGGGCGAGGAAGCGACGGTCAAACTCACGATCGATGCCGGCACCCGCTACACGTTCGAAGGCGTCGCCCTACCCGGCCTCGACGCGACCGGCGCTAGGGCCGCCGCCCTGCGCGCCGGCTTCACCGTGAAGCAGGGCGATCCGGTCGATGCCGACAAGGTCAACGCCGCCGTCGCCGCCTTCCGCGTCGATCTCACCGACAAGGGCTATCCGTTCGCCAGGATCGACGATCCCGCGGTCACCGTCGATCACGCCACCCACGTCGCCAGCCTGTCGCTGCCCGTGGCGCCGGGATCGATCGCCAAATTCGGCAAGATCGTCGTCACCGGCAAGAACCCGATCTTCTCGGCCTCCCACGTCACCGATATCGCGCGCTTCGATCCCGGCGATCCTTACGATGCCTCCGAACTGATCGATCTGCGCCGCGCGCTTATCCAGACCAGCCTCGTCTCGGTCGCCGACGTGAAGCCGCTGGCGACGTCCGATCCCGGCATCGTCGATATCGGGGTCCATCTCGAACGCGCGCCGCCGCGCACCATCTCGGGCCAGCTCGGCTACGGCACCGGCGAGGGCGCGCGGGCCGAGCTCGACTGGACCCACCGCAACCTGATCCCGCCCGAAGGCGCGGTGACCTTCGGCGGCGTCGCCGGTACGCAGGAACAGGCGCTGTCGGCGATCCTGCGGATGGGCAATTTCAAGGCGCGCGATCATACGCTGACCGCGCAGATCAGCGCCGCGCACACCAATTTCGACGCTTACGACGCGCGCACCTTCACCATCGCCGCCGGGCTCGAGCGGCAGAGCAACATCATCTACCAGAAGCATTGGACCTGGTCGGTCGGCACCGAATTCGTCGCCTCGTCCGAACGCGATACGGTGCAGGCGACGGGCGAATCGCAGCGCCGCACCTTCCTCGTCGCCGCCCTGCCCTCCTCGCTCGGCTACGATGCGTCGGACGACCTGCTCAACCCCACGCGCGGCTGGCGCGTCCTCGCCCACGTCTCCCCCGAAGTGTCGTTTCAGGATGGCACGCGGGTCTATGTGAAGCTCCAGTTCGATGCCTCGGCCTATCAGCCGGTGCTCGGCAACACGGTGCTCGCCGCGCGCGTCCGCTTCGGATCGATCGCGGGGGCGCCGCGCGACAGCATCGCCCCCTCGCGGAGGTTCTACGCGGGCGGCGGCGGATCGGTGCGCGGCTACGGCTATCAGAAGATCGGGCCGATCGACATCTTCGGCAATCCGGTCGGCGGACGCGGGCTCACCGAAGCGGCGGTCGAGGCGCGCATCCGCTTCGGCAACATCGGCATCGTGCCCTTCCTCGACGCCGGCAATCTCTACGACAGTTCGACCCCCGGCTTCCGCCATCTGCGCTACGGTGCCGGCATCGGCGCGCGCTATTATTCGAGCTTCGGCCCGATCCGCATCGACATCGGCACCCCCATCGACCGCCGCACGGGCGAAAGCCGCATCGCGCTGTACGTGTCGCTGGGGCAGGCGTTCTGATGAATTTCCGCCTCTATCCAACCTCCGTCCGTGCTGAGCGTAGTCGAAGCACGTGCTACACAGGACATCGCCTGCGGCACGCCCTTCGACTTCGCTCAGGACGAACGGGGGGGGGTGACGCGCCGGCTTCCTCTGGGGCCAGTCGGTGATGGACGCGATCGAGCCGATCGACGCCCCACCTCCGCGCCGCCGGCTGCATCCGATCCTACGCGCGTTCCTCTGGACCCTCACCGGCCTCGCCGCCCTCATCGGCATCGCTCTCTTCTCGATCGACACCAGTGCCGGCCACCGGCTGATCGTCGAGCGGCTCGCCAGCCTCAAGATCAGGACCGGCCTGCGCATCCGCATCGGCCGCATCGAGGGATCGATCTGGAACCACGCGGTGCTGCGCGACGTGCGGCTCTACGATCTGAAGGGCCAATTCTTCGAGGCGCCGGAAATCCGCCTCGATTGGCACCCGCTGCGCTGGCTCGACAACCGCCTCGATATCGACAGCCTCACCGCCCCCGCCGTCGCGCTGGAGCGACTGCCCAAGCTGCACACCAGGCCGAACCAGCCGCTGCTGCCCGCCTTCGATATCCGTATCGGCCGCCTCGCCGTCGCGCGCATGATGCTCGGCAAAGGGCTCGTCGGCCGCCCCGCCATCGCCCGCATCGAAAGTCGCGCCGATATCCGCGATCGGCGCGCGATGATCGTGCTGGGCGCCGTTTCCGACAGGCACGACCGGCTGACGCTCGACATGGATGCGATGCCCGACGGCGATCGCTTCCGCCTCGCCGGCAAGCTCGACGGCCCCTCGGGCGGCGCGTTCGCCGGGCTGTTCGGTACGCGCCATACGCTCCACGCCGAGGTCAACGGTCAGGGCGGCGGGCATGCGTGGGACGGGCACGGCCTCGCCACGATCGACGGCACTGCGGTCGCCGATCTCGCGCTCACCGCGCGCGACGGGCGCTATGGCCTCTCGGGGGTACTGGCGCCCTCGCCCTATCTGCAGGGCAAGGCGCAGCGGCTGACCGCGCCGCGCATCGCGGTGACCGGCGAGGCGACGCTCGCCGATCGCCAGCTCGATGGGCACCTCGGCCTCTCGACTCCGGCGGTCGGCATCGGCGCCCATGGGCGGGTCGATCTGGCGCAAAGTGCTTTCTTCAATTTCCTCATCGACGTCGCGCTGCTCGATCCCAAGGCGCTGTTCCCCAACATGAGCGGGCGCGATATCCGCCTCCACGTCGCGCTCGACGGCGCCTTCAAGAGTGCCGCCTTCCGCTATGCGCTCACCGCGCCGCGCCTCGCCTTCGACGCGACCGGCTTCGAAAATGTGCGGATCACCGGCGCCGGCCATGTCGCGAAACTGCCGCTCCCGCTGCCCGTCGACCTGAAGGCGGCGGCGGTCACCGGCATCGGTGCCGTCGGCGGCGGCATCCTGCGCAATTTGAGCATCGACGGGACGCTCGCGGTCGATGCGAAGCAGGTCCGCGGCAGCGATCTGAAGCTCGTCTCGGACAAATTGCGCGGTAAGCTGGCGCTGCACCTCGATCTGGTCAGCGGCAAGTTCGATGTCGCGATCTCGGGCGGGCTGACGCGCTATCTGATACCGGGCCTCGGCATCGTCGATGTCGATACGACGCTCACCGTGGTGCCCACCCCCGACAACCGCGCCGCGATCGTCGCCGGCCACGCCACCGCCGACGTCCGCCGCTTCGACAACGCCTTCCTGCGCTCGCTCGCCGGCGGCCTGCCGCATCTGACGACGAAGCTCGTCCGCAATCCCGACGGCAGTATCGCGCTCAGCGATCTGGTGCTGACCGGCCCGGCGATCCGCATCACCGGATCGGGGCTGCGCCGCCGCGACGGCAGCCTGAAATTGGACGGGGGCGGCAAGCAAGCGATCTACGGGCCTTTCCGCATCGCGCTCGACGGGATGATCGATCACCCGAAGGTCGATCTGCTGTTCGAGAAGCCCGTGCCCGCGCTCGGTCTGCGCGCCGTCCACCTGAACCTCGATCCGATCGCGCAGGGCTTCGCCTTCAAGACCGCCGGCGAATCCACCCTCGGGCCGTTCACCGGCACCGGCACGATCGATACCCCGCCGGGCGGCACGACCGCGATCGCCATCGCCAATCTGAGCGTCACCGGCACCCATGCCGGCGGATCGCTGCAGGCCTTGCCCGCCGGGCTCTCGGGCAAGCTCGCGCTCTCGGGCGGCGGCATCGGCGGCAGCCTCGTGATCGCACCGCAGGGAGCGCTCCAGCGGATCGATCCGCATCTGAGCTTTGCCGCCGCCACGCTCTCCGCCGCGACACCGATCAGCATAAGGCGCGGCAAACTCGACGGCATTATTCTGCTCGATCCGGCAGGCACGAAGCTCGATCTCACCGGCACCTTCGGCGGCCTCGCCCGCGGCAAGATCCAGCTCGCGCGGCTCGGCTTCACCACGCATCTGGCCGGCAGCAGCGGCACGATCGGCTTCGCCGCGATCGGCAGCGGCACCCGCAATTTTTCGATCAACGCCGGCGCGACATTGACGCCCAGCCACCTCACCATCGACCTGAAGGGCGCGGTCGAAGGCCAGCCCCTGTCGTTCGACGGCCCGGCCCGGCTGAGCGCCGAGGGCGACGGCTGGCGGCTCGCACCGATCACCGTCGGCTACGGCGGCGGCTCGGCCAAGGTCGGCGCGCTGATCGGCGACGACAGCTATGCGCTGGATGCCGCGCTCGATCGTGTGCCGCTGGCGCTGCTCGACGCGATCAATCCCAACGTCCAGCTTGCCGGCCTGGCGAGCGGCAAGATCACCTATGCCGGCGGCCCCGGCCATCTGCCGACCGGGCGCGCCGACGTCACCATCCACGGGCTCAGCCGATCGGGGCTCGTGCTCTCCTCGCTGCCGATCGACGTGGGTGTCGCGGGTGTGCTGACCCCCACCGGCGTCGCGGCGCGCGCGGTGGCGGCGAGCAACGGCAAGACGATCGGCCGCGCCCAACTGCGCATCGCACCGCTGGGGCCGAACGGCGATATCGTCACCCGTCTCGGCCAGGCGCCGCTGTTCGCGCAGCTGCGTTACGCCGGCCCCGGCGACATCCTCTGGCGGCTCGTCGGCATCCGCACCATCGATCTCTCCGGCCCGCTGTCGATCGGCGCCGACGTCGCCGGCAGTCTCGACCGTCCGCGCATCCAGGGATCGGTGCGGACCAATGCCGGCCGCATCGAGGGCGCGACCACCGGTACGGTCGTCCAGAATATCCAGGCGACCGGCCGCTTCGACGGATCGAAGCTGCTGCTCGACAAGATGAGCGGCACGACGCCGAACGGCGGCACCGTCACCGGGAGCGGCGCGTTCGATCTGTCGCTCTCGGCGGGCGTCGGCATCGATATCGCGCTGCAGACCCAGAACGCTTTACTGCTCAACCGCGACGATATCGCCGCTACCGTCAGCGGCCCGATCGCGGTCCGTTCGAACGGCAGGGACGGCAGCGTATCGGGCGATCTGACCGTCAGCAAAGCGCGCTACCGGCTCGGCGCCACGGCTGCCGCGTCGGTCGGTCACCTCACCGTGATGGAGATCAACCAGGGCGAGGATATCGTCGCCGCCGCCGCACCGCCGACGCCCTGGTCGCTCGACATCAAGGCGCGCGCCGCCAATCAGCTGATGGTCACCGGCCTCGGCCTCGACAGCGAATGGCGCGCCAATCTGACGATCAAAGGCCCGGTCACCAATCCGGCGATCGGCGGCAAGGCCGATCTGCTGCGCGGCACCTATGAATTCGCCGGTCGCCGCTTCGATCTGTCGCGCGGCATCATCCGCTTCACCGGCGACGCGCCGCCCGACCCGATCCTCGACATCACCGCCAACGCCAATATCCAGGGGCTGAGCGCCGCGATCCGGGTGACCGGCACCGGCCTCCATCCCGACATCGGCTTCGAAAGTACGCCCGCGCTGCCCGAGGACGAACTGCTCTCGCGCCTGCTGTTCGGCACCTCGATCACCAACCTGTCTGCACCCGAGGCGTTGCAACTCGCCGGCGCGGTGGCGGCATTGCGCAACAACGGCGGCGGCAACGGGCTGAACCTCGATCCGATCAACGCCATCCGCCGCGTCGCCCACCTCGATCGGCTGCGCGTCGTCCCCGCCGACGTGACGACGGGACAGAAGACGGCGATCGCGGCGGGCAAATATATCGGTCGGCGTTTCTACGTGGAGGTGATCACCGACGGCGCGGGCTATTCGGCGACCAGCGCGGAATTCCGCGTCACGCGCTGGCTATCGGTGCTTTCGACGATCTCGACGATCGGGCGGCAGAGCGTGAATCTGAAAGCGTCGAAGGACTATTGAGAATTCCCTCTTCCTTCAGGGGGAGGGGGAGTCTCAAGCCGGCGCATGCCGGGCATGGAACAGTCGCCCACCCTCGATCGCGAACACCACCGCCAGCATGATCAGACCCACGCCCGCAAACCCCGCGGTCAGCGGCACGGTCGTTCCGTTGAACGATTGCCCGATCAGCGAACCCACCGCCGCGCCGAGGCATGTCGAGATCGCGCCCTGTAGCGACGCGGCGGCACCGGCGATCTCACCCATCGGCTCCATCGCCATCGAATTGAAGTTCGCGTTGACCAGGCCGACGCAGAACATCACCATCGCCTGCAGCCCGACGAAGCTGACCAGCGTCTCGTGCCCGCTCACCGCGATCGCGAAATGGACGAAGCTGATCGCGGTGAACCCGAGCAGCGCGCTATGGCTCAGCTTGCGCGTACCGACGCGTTCGACCAGCCGCGAGTTCAGATAGGAGGCCACCGCCATGCCGGCCGCCATCCCCGCGAAGACCGCCGGAAACCAGCGCGTCATATGGAAGATATCGGCGAAGATCTGCTGGATCGAGGTGATCATCCCGGCGATGCAGCCGAACGACAGGCCCGATCCGATCGTATAGCCGATCGAAATGCGGTTGGTGACGATCCGCCGCGCGGCCGTGCCGATCGACGAAAAGGTGAGCGGCCGGCGATATTCGGGGTGCAATGTCTCGCGCAGCCGCACGGTGGAAACGGTCGCGACGATCAGCCCGTACAGCCCCAGCGTGAAGAAGATCGCGCGCCACGAGCCGAAGAAATCGCTGATAAGCTGGCCGACCGATGGCGCCAGCATCGGCACGGCGAGGAAGACCATGAAGGCCAGGCTCATCACCCGCGCCATCGTCCGCCCCGAATAGCAATCGCGCACGATCGAGACGAGCATGATCCGCGCCGCCGAGCAGGCGATCCCCTGCAGCACACGCGTCACCAGCAGCAATTCGAAACTCCCGGCGAAACCGGCGAGCAAGCTGGAGATCGTATAAGCGATCATCCCCCCCACCATCGGTGTCTTGCGCCCGAAGCGATCGGCGACCGGACCCCAGATCACCTGGCCGATCCCGAAACTCGCGATATAGACGACGATGATCCATTGCCGCTCATTCTCGCTGGCGACGCCGAGCGAGCGGCCGATCGCGGGGAGCGCCGGCAACATGCTGTCGATCGCAAGCGCGTTCAGCGCCATGATCGAGGCGATGAAGGCGATCAGCCCGCGATGGCTGAGCCCGGGATCGCTATGGGTTTGCGCGGGCGGGATGCCGTCGTCGCTCATCGCCGCGCCGCCCGCAGCGGAAGGATAGGGATTGTCGGCCATCGCCGGCGATATGGCGCTTATGCCGCGGTGCAGCAACCGGCTTCAGGCGATTATCGTCGCCAGGCGGACTTTAATCGCAGGAAAAATGCCCCCGCCGAAACGGGGGCATAATATCTTCAGTCAGCCGCCTTGGGCTTGCGACCGCGACGCGCCGGCGCCGCTTTGTCTTCGACGGCGACCGCAGTGCGCGGCTTGCGGCCGAGGCCGATCTTGTGGGCGAGCGCGCGGCGCTGCTCGGCATAGTTGGAGGCGACCATCGGATAGTCACGCGGCAGACCGAAGGCTTCGCGATAGCTCTCGGGCGAATAGCCGTGCTGCGAGATATGACGACGCAGCATCTTGTACGGCTTGCCGTCGATCATGCTGACGAGGAAATCGGGCTTGATCGACGAGCGCACCGAAACCGCGCCCTTGGGCTTCTCCGGCGTCGGCTCGGCCGTCGGCGTGGTGAGCGCGCCGAGCGCACCGTAAACACTCTGGATGAGCACGGCGACTTCGGCGGTCGGTACGCTGTTGTTGCTGACATGGGCCGAGACGATATCGGCGGTCAGCGTGATCAGTTCTTGATTGTCGTTTGCCACTGTTCAACTCCCTGGGTTACCGCCGTTATAGATGAGCCCCCCAGCTTTATCACAGCGTATCGCGCCGCTCATGGCGCTTTTCGGGAGAAAAGCAATCGGAGATTTAATTCAACGCCGCAAAATATGGTGATAAAGATCAAGATAGCGATGCGCCATCCGATCGACTGAGAAGCGATCGACAACGGCAGCACGACACTTGCGTCTATCTATGCGGTCAATTTGTTCGACGGCGAGCACCGCTTCGTCAAAACTATCCACGAGAAACCCGGTCACGCCATGCTCGATCAGTTCCGGCATGGATCCTCTGCGATAGGCGATAACCGGCGTTCCGCACACCATCGCTTCGATGACGGAAAGACCAAATGGCTCTTCGAAATCGATTAGGTGGAGTAACGCGCGGGCGCTGCCCAGTGCGGCGGTACGCTCTGTTCCGCCGATCGCGCCGACATGCTTGATCCGATCGCCGTCGACGAACGGTTTCACATCGGCATCATAATAGACCTGGTCCTGAACGATCCCCGCCATGATGAGCCGCCGCCCCGTCACCTGCGCGACTTTGATCGCCTCGGCCGCACCTTTGTCGGGGTGCATGCGTCCGAAGAAGAGCAAATCGTCGCTGCCTTGCGGATCGAACGGAAAGTCGTCGATCGGAATGCCGTGGTGGATGGTCGCGGCGTAGCGCAGGTCGGGATGACGATCGGCATCGCTGATCGCGACATAATCGACGCGGTCCTCATACGCCTTGAACACCGGCACGATCCGCTCCGATGAAAAGCCGTGGATGGTGGTGACGATCGGCGTATCGACCAGCCGGGTAAAGGCGAGCGGCACGAAATCGGCCTGGTTGTGGAGGATGTCGAAGTCCTTCGCCCGCTCGAACGCATGGCTGACGTGGAGGATCTCCATCACTTTCGCGTCGAGGTTCGGGTCTTCCGAATAACCGGTCGGCACGACGGCATCGAGCGTTCCGGCGGTCAGGCTGTCGGCGGTGGCGAACAGGGTCACGTCCACGCCGCGCTTCACCAATGCTTCGGTAAGCAGGCTCGTCACCAATTCCCACGGGCCGTAATGGCGCGGCGGGGTGCGCCATGAGATTGGCGCGAGCATTGCGATCTTCATGTGGGCGTTCCGAGAAGGATCAGGGCTTCGTCGGCTTCGAGCACCGTCGTGGGGGGGGGGCGGCGGGCGGGGCGCGGAGGGGCGGCCGGGGCGGCGG
>CAXTMT010000032.1:0-7055 GCA_964245355.1 uncultured Sphingomonadaceae bacterium | reverse complement strand
GCGACGGCGGGTGGTCGTCTTCGCACGCCCATCCCACCACCCTCCAGCGCTCCGGCCTTCGCCGGAGCACGTCGAGAGCAAGAACCGCCAATCGCCGTCCGGCAATTCGATCTCCGCTGCTTCGGCCGACAAGTTCAACACCATTAAAATCCGTTCCTCGTCCAGAGTTCGTTCGTAAGTCAGCACGTTGCCCTCGGCCCGCACCCCTTCGATCGCGCCGATCGCCAGGGCCGGATGCGCCCGCCGCAGCCGCAACAGCGCCTTGTAGAGCGCCAGCATCGATCCCGGATCGCCCGCCTCTGCCGCGACATTGCGCGCCGCCCAATCGCCGTGCAGCGGCAGCCAAGGCTCCCCGCTCGAAAAGCCGGCATTCGCCGAACCATCCCACGCCATCGGCGTCCGCTCGGGATCGCGGCCGAAGCCCAGCCCCGGCTCGCGCAACTCGCGCGGATCCTGAACCTTGTCCGGCGGGATGGGCACGTTGCCGATGGCGAGTTCGTCGCCGTAGAAGATCGTGGGAGTACCCCGCAAAGTCAGCAGCAAAAGTGCGGCGACCCGGGCCTGATCCGCGCCGAGCCGTGCGGCGATGCGCGGCCGATCGTGGTTTCCCAGCACCCAATTGGGCCATCCGTCCACCGGCAGCGCGGCTTCGTAAGCGGTGATCAGCCGGGCCAGCGCGGCGGCATTCCAGTCGGCGGTGATCAGCTCGAAATTGAACGGCAGTTGCACCTCGGGTCGCGCCTGCGTGCCGTAATAAGACATCAGCCGATCGACCGGCAGATAGATTTCGCCGACCAGCAGTTTCGGTTCGGCATAACTCTCCGCCAGCGCGCGCATCTCGGCGGCAAGTGCATGGACCTCGGGCCGGTCGGTCGAGTGGAGTTGCAGCACCCGGTCCATATCGGCCATCCCCGACCGCCACGCAGGGTTCGGCGGATTGTCCGGAAAATCCGCCGCCTTGATCATGTGCCACAGGATATCGACGCGGAAACCATCGACGCCGCGATCGAACCAGAAGCGCATCGCATCGAACATCGCCGCCTTCAGGCCCGGCGAGCGCCAGTTGAGATCGGGCTGCTCGGCCAGCATGGCGTGATAATAATATTGACCGGTCGGCGCATCCCATGCCCACGCCGGGCCGCCGAAATTGCTGATCCAATTGTTCGGCGGGGCGCCGTCGGGCTTGGCGTCGCGCCAGATATACCAGTCGCGCTTCGGATTGTCGCGCGAGGAACGGCTTTCGAGAAACCACGGATGCTGGTCCGACGAATGATTGGGGACGAGATCGAGCAGCAGTTTCAGCCCCCGCGCATGGACCGCGCTCAGCAGCCGATCGAAATCGGCGAGGGTGCCGAACATCGGGTGGACCCCGGTGTAATCGGCCACGTCATAACCGAAATCCACCATCGGCGAGGGATAGATCGGCGAAATCCACACCGCATCGACACCGAGATCGACGAAATGATCGATCCGCCGCTCGATCCCGGCGAGATCGCCGATGCCGTCGCCGTCGCTGTCCTGGAACGAGCGCGGATAGACCTGATAGACGACACCCGATTTCCACCAGGGGTTGTCTGTCACGAGAACCGGCTCTTCGGGATGTGCGTGATCCGGCACGCCAGATCGGCCTCCCCGCTCGCAACGATGTAGCTGTCGCCCCCATCCGCGATGCCGGTGGTGAACACCACTTCGGTCGGAAGATAGAGCTGGTGGGCGATATCCTGGGTCAGCGCCGCGCTCGCCTCGATCAGTGCTTCATCGCATTCGTGCCGCAGGATGCGCCACGGTTCGTCCTTGTCGAGCAAGGCCCAGAAAGTGCGGTAGACGCCGACCTTCGCCCGCGTTTCGACACCGTGGTACAGCATCAGCCAGCCCTGCCCGGTCAGGATCGGCTGCGATCCGCCGCCGACCTTCATCGCCGACGTCGATCCGGCGCGCGCGCGGATGAAGGGTTGGTCGAGCGGCTTCCAGTGCAGCCCGTCGGGCGATTGGGCGAGGTTGATCGAGGGGCCGCCGACGTATTCCGAACCCGGCGGATACGCGAAGTAAAGTTCGCCAAGCGGCCGGGTGAGCGCCATCAATTTGCCGCCGACGCGCCCCTCGAACAGGATCATATCCTTGTTCTGATGATCGAGGACGACGCCTTCCAGCGTGTAATCCAGCCCGTCGCTCGACGTGTAGAGCGCCGTGCAATGGCGCTCGGCCGAGACGCAGCAGGTCGTCATATAATAAGTGTCGTCGATCCGCGTGATCCGCGCATCCTCGATGCCATATTCCTGATAGGAAACCGTCGGCGCGATCGCCTTGTCGTAATGGACGGTCCGCACCTCGCGCCCCTCGGCATCGAGTTCGACCGGCAGCAGCCAGGACAGCGAGGTCAGCGCCAGCATCCGATAGGTCGATCCGCCGACATCGAACTGGCGCGGATCGCTCATGTTGACCGCCGTCAGCGGGTGCGCGTCGCGCCCATAGCCCTGCCCGTTCCAGCGGATCGCATGGACATGCTCGTCGAGCACCGGCTCCCTCAGCGCTTCCGCCACCCGCACCATCAGCAGCAGATTGCCGTTGGGCAGCCGGGTGAAGCCGGGATTGAACGCGCCCAGCACATAGGTCTCGGCCGCCAGGCTCCGGCGCAGCGGCGAGCGCGCCAGATCGACGTCGTCCGGCACGAAAATCAGATAGTCGTCCAAAATGGCCATCCCGGCGTTGTACCTCCCTACAGACACCAGGCAGACAAAGCGCGCGCGCGATGTTTGCTCCCTCTGACGGCGCAGGAGACGATGATGGCCGGGCTCAGCAAAGGCGATAAGGTCAGTTGGAAATCACACGGCGGCACCGCGCACGGCACCGTCGAGAAGAAACTGACAAGTCCAGTGACGATCAAGCGCCATAAAGTTGCCGCCAGCAAAGAAAATCCGGAATATCTGGTCAAATCCGAGAGCGGCAGCGGCAAAGCTGCGCACAAGCGCGAGGCGTTAACCAAAGAATGACGGCGCATGAGCGTTTTCCCTCTCGCCTGCCCGCGCTTATCGCCCTAAGAAAAGCGGTTAGTACGGAGGAGAAGGAACCCCAATGGCCAAGGAAACGACCAAAGCAGCACCCACCGGCGGCATTCATAAGCCGGTCACCCCTTCGGCAGAACTCGGCGCCATCATCGGCACCGAAGCGCAGCCGCGCAGCGCGATCGTCTCGAAGATGTGGGAATATATCAAGAAGCACAATCTGCAGGATTCCAAGGACAAGCGGCAGATCAATGCCGACGCCAAGCTGGAAAAGGTCTTCGGCAAAAAGAGCGTCAGCATGTTCGAGATGAACAAACACATTTCGTCGCACGTTAAGTAGATCGCAGGGGATGGCGCCGAGCGTGGCGGCGCCATCCCCTGAGTGGCTTTGCGTGAGTTGAGGTAGCGATGACTGATAGTAATGAAATGGATTTGCTCACGTTGACGGCGGAGATCGTCGCCGCGCATGTGGGCCATAACCGCGTCGGCACCGCCGAGGTGGCCGATCTGATCGGCCGCGTCCACGGTGCCCTTTCCGGGCTCGGCCACGACGAGCCCGCGTCGGTTGCCGAAGAAGCGAAGCCCGCCGTTTCGGTGCGCGCGTCGATCAAGCCGGACTATATCGTCTGTCTCGAGGACGGCAAGAAGCTCACCATGCTCAAGCGCTATCTGCGCTCGCGCTATGGCCTGAGCCCCGATCAATATCGCGCCAAATGGGGCCTGCCCGCGGATTATCCGATGGTCGCGCCCAATTACGCCGATCGCCGCCGGGTGCTCGCGAAGGAAATCGGGCTGGGGCGCAAACGCGCCTGAGGCTCACAAATCCTCCCTCGCCAGGGGGAGGTGTCAGCGCAGCTGACGGAGGGGGCGGCAGCACTCCGTCAGAGGTATGTGGATTACCTCCCCCTCCGACGCCTTCGGCGCCACCTCCCCCTGGCGGGGGAGGATTAGTTATGTGCCGACCTTCAAAACCTTCAATGTTCGATGGGTCACGCCATTTTTCGGCGGCTTGCCAGGATCAATCCTGCCGCGATCAGCCACACGAGCGCGATCACCGCGTAGAAGCCCCCGCCCTGCCGGATCGCCTTGAACAGGAACAACAACCCATCGGCCCCGAAGAACAGGCCGAGCAGCAGGCGGAACGTCCGGCTCGTCATCCTCATCCGCCGCCCGCTCCCGGCGGTCGTTTCATCAGGAACTTCGCCTCGGGCGTGATCTCGAAGTAGGCCAGCGGACCACCGCCACGCGTGATCGGGCGGGCGGCGGCGGTGTCATAGAGGCCGTCGATCAGCAAATCCTCGTCGATATGTACCGCCACCACCTCGCCCAGCACCAGCCAGGTATCGATCTCCACACCGGCAAGCGCGGTCAGCCGCAACACCTGCGTGCGCCGGCATTCGAACGACACCCGCGCTTCGGCGACGAGGGGGACGCCGATCACGCGCGGCGCGGCGGGGGTGAGGCCGGCGAGCGCCATTTCCTCGACCTCGGGACCGACGCCGGCGCTGGTCGCGTTCATCCGCTCGGCCAGGTCGCGGGTGGCGAGGTTCCAGACGAACTCGCCCGTTTCCTCGATATTACGAACGCTATCCTTGTAGCCGATGCTCGCGAAGCCGACGATCGGCGGGCGATAGTTGAACAGGTTGAAGAAGCTGTAGGGCGCCAGATTGCCGACCCCCGCCGCCGAGCGCGACCCGATCCAGCCGATCGGGCGCGGCGCCACGATCGCGTTGATCGGATCGTGGGGGAGGCCGTGGCCCGAGGAGGGCTCGTAGCTGTAGCGACTCACTTCGCCGCCAGATATCTATCGAACCACCCCACCAGCCGCTGGGTGAGATCGGCGATGTTCTTGGGCTGGCGGATGCCGTGGCCTTCGTCGGCATAGATCATCAGCTCGGTCGGCACACCGATCGCGCGCAGGCCGTGCCAATATTCGAGGCTCTGGGCAGCGGGACATTCAACGTCGCGCTCGCCGACATAGAGGAAGGTCGGGGTCTTCACCGCCTTGATGTAGCGGATCGGCGAGAGGCGATCGTAGACCTTGGGATCGTCATAGGCCGAGGCGCCGAAGTACGGCACCATCCACTGATCGATCCCGTTCTGCCCGTAATAAGCGACCCAGTCCGAAATGCCGGCCCCTGCGACCGCCGCCTTAAAGCGCTGGCTGTGGGTGACCGTCCACATCGTCATATAGCCGCCGTAGCTGTGGCCGTAGACGCCCAGCCGCGCGTCATCGATCGGCGCCTGCTTCTCGACCTGATCGATCCCCGCGAGGATATCGCCCAGATCCTCGCCACCAAAATCCTTGACGTTGGCGCGCACCGCCGCCTCGCCATAGCCGTAGGAGCCGCGCGGGTTGGGCTGGAACAGCCAGTAGCCGTGGGTGAGCAGATCCTTGTTCGTGCCGGTCCAGCCGAAATGCGGCGTGGTCGCCGAGGCCGGACCGCCGTGGATGACGGTGACCATCGGCTGCTTGGCCGGCGAAAGAGCGACATCCGATGCGGGCTCGATCAGCCAGCCCTGATATTCGGTGCCGTCGCGCCGCCAGCGAATGTCGTGGGCGACGACATCGCTCTTCAGCGCAGCATTCTCGTTCACGATCGTCTGCATGTGCCCCAATGGGCCGAACGCGATGTGCGGGGCGGCGGTGAAGCTGTCGGCGACGGTCGCCGCATTGGCGCCGCTGCGATCGAGCGCGACGGCGCCGTCGTTCGCCGCAATCGACACCGGCGCCACCGATACCGCCGACACCCCACCCGCCGGATCGACGATCGCGGTCCCTTCCGATCCCGACCGGATCAGCCCGGCGACGATCTTGCCGCCGCGCCATTCGATCGCGTTGAAGGTCGCCTGGTAGCCCGGCGTCAGGTTGCGCGGCGCGGCGCCGCCCAGCAGCGGCACGACATAGACATCGCCGCCGATCGATCCGAAATCGCTCATCAGCCCGCCGATGAAGGCGACGCTTTTCCCATCGGGCGAGACGCGCGGCATGTTCATCTGCAGCGCCGGCCTTGCGATCACGCGCATGCCGCCGGTCACGAAGAAGGAGCGCAGACTCGCCACCCACCATTGATTGTCGCCATTGCCCTCGGCCGCGGTGCCGACGAACGCCTGGCCATCGGGCGTCCAGCCATATTCGTAGACGAAGGTGCCCTGCGGCGAGATCAGTCGGTAGGCGCCGCCCCCCGCCGGGACGATGGCGATGCGGCGGCCGTCGTCGGTGGTGCCGATCAGCCCGACCTGACGGACGCCCGGCTGGGTGGCGCCGGTCTGCTTGTGCGCGGCTTCGGTGGCGAGGAAGGCGATCGTCTTGCCGTCCGCCGACCAGCGCGGTGTGGAGGCCAGACCCGCGATGCTCGTGACTCTGCGGGAGACACCCTTCTCCAGCACGTACAGCGTCGCGGTGCCGCCACCGCTGGCGATGAAGGCGAGGCTCTTGCCGTCGGGCGACCAGGTGAGCCCTTCATAGCCGCACGTCTCGCACGGATCGTAACGGCCGATCGCCTTGCCGCCGGTGTCGCGCACGGTCAGTACGCCGTGCCCCGCCGCGGGCTGGCCCTGCACCCACACGCTGTCGATCGTAGCGATGCGCGTCGCCGCCGGATCGAGCGCGAGGCTGGCATGGCGAACGAGCGACGGCGTCGCGGAAACGGGGGTCGCAAGGGCGGCCAGCGCGGCAAGCAAAGCTAGGGGCATCACATCTCCTTGTTGGCGGACTTGTGGGACGGCGATGGCGTACACGCAAGCGCTTGCCACGGCACAGACGCCGCCGCACAATCCCGATCCAGGAGACGTTCGATGATCGACCTGCATTATTGGCCCACGCCCAACGGCCACAAGATCACCCTGCTGCTGGAGGAAGCGGCGATCGACTACCGCATCGTGCCGGTGAATATCGGCAAGGGCGAGCAATTCACCCCCGATTTCCTCCGCATCGCGCCCAACAACCGGATGCCGGCGATCGTCGATCAGGCACCGGCCGACGGCGGGCCTTCGGTGGCGCTGTTCGAATCGGGGGCGATCCTGCTCTATCTGGCCGACAAGACCGGACGC
>CAXTMT010000031.1:6836-17224 GCA_964245355.1 uncultured Sphingomonadaceae bacterium | reverse complement strand
GCCCGAAGACGAACGGATCTCCGCCCTTCAGCCGCACGACGATCGAGCCCGCCTTCACATGCGCCACGATCAGCGCGTTGATCGCCGATTGCGGCAGGGTGTGCCGGCTGCGCTGCTTGGCGACCGAGATGCGCTGGGCATCGGCCGGGGCATGATCGAGCACACGCGGATCGATCAGTCCGTCGTGGACGACGACATCCGCCATGCGCAGCGCTTCCACCGCGCGCACGGTCAACAGGCCGGGATCGCCGGGGCCTGCGCCGACCAGGATCACGCGGCCGCGCTGTTCGGGATCGAGAAGGTTCGCCATGCTGCGCCAGATGGCGAGCGCGAGCCCGCTCCACAATGCGACTTATCTTTGCCCGCGATTAGCGCAGCTTGGCCCGATTGCCATACCCCTCTCCCATTTTGGAAGAGGGAGAGGGTTATGCGGTCAGCGCCTCGCCCATCCGCCGGATCGCCGCTACCTTCGCGTACAGCGGCGCCCAATCGTCCGCCGTGTCGATCGCCGACCAGATCGCTTCCACCTCGTCGATATGCATCGCGCAGGGCTCGGCATCGTTCCAGTACGCATGATCCAGCGAACGCGCCGGCTCATAAACCTTTACCAACCCCGCAAACGCCGCGCCCCGTTGCGCGTAAACCGCGTCCGCCGGCGAAGGCCCGCGCCGCCGCCCGCCGGCCCAATCGAAGAAGAAGCGATCGATCGTCACCGTCTGCGCTTCCAGCAATGTCTCGATACTTTGCACCAGCGCCAGATCGCGTTGCTCGTCGCGCGGCTTCACGCCCAGCCGCCACAGCAAAGCCTGCCGGTACGCTTCCTCGTAGCGCGCGGGGAATGTGTCCAGGATCGGCGCCAGCGCGTCGACCTCCACCACCTTCGCCAGCGCGACGGCAAGCTGCACCACGTCCCAGTGGATCGCCACCGCCTGCTGGCCGAAGGCGTAGAGCCCCTGATGGTCGAAATAAGCGGCGGTCAGGCTCCAGTCCCAGAAAGGCGTGAAGCGCCACGGGCCGTAATCGAAGCTTTCGGCGGTGGTGTTGATATTGTCGCTGTTGAGCACACCGTGGACGAAGCCCGCCGCCATATAGGATGCGGCCAGTTTCGCCGTTCCCGCCACCACCCGATCGAGCAGGCGCAGTTCCGGACCGTCGCCCGGCTCCTCGCGGTAGAGTTTCTCCAGCACATAGCGGGCGAGGCGGGTGATCTCCGCCGTCTGGCCGAGCACCGCCAGCCGCTGGAAGCTGCCGATGCGGATGTGGCCGTGGCTGAGGCGCACCATCACCGCCGAGCGGGTGGGGGAGGGTTCGTCGCCGCGCTGAAGCGCCTCGCCGGTTTCGATCAGCGAGAAGGTTTTCGAGGTGTGGACGCCCAGCGCCTCCAGCATCTCGGTCGCCAATATTTCGCGCACACCGCCTTTCAGCGTCAGCCGTCCGTCGCCCGAGCGGCTGTAGGGGGTGGTGCCCGATCCCTTGGTGCCGAGATCGAGCAGGCGGCCATCCGGGTCCTCCAGTTGCGCGAAGAGGAAACCGCGTCCGTCGCCCAGGTCCGGGTTATAATGGCGGAACTGGTGACCGTGGTAGCGCAGCGCCAGCGGCCGCGGCAGGCTGCCCGGCAGAGGTTGAAACCGGCCGAAATGCGAAACCCATTCGGCATCGCTCAGCCCTTCCAGCCCCACCGCCGCCGCCGCGCGATCGTTGCGGAAGCGCAGCCGCGTCTCGGGGAAATTCGCCGCCGCCACCGGATCGGCGAGGAAATCGGCGACCTCCGCAATGGCGTTGCGGGGGCGACAGGCGGTGGCTTGCGGGGAAGGGGGCATGGCCCCGATATGGGGGGCGCGCAGCAGGAGACGCAACCTTGGCCGAGCAGAGCTGGATCGATGGGCATTGGCGGAGCAGGGATGGCTTGCGCCTCCACTACCGCGATTATCCGGGCGATGCCGCCGTGACGCCGGTGCTGTGCATCCCCGGCCTCACCCGCAACGCCCGCGATTTCGAGGCGGTGGCCGAGCGGCTGTCGCCTGCGCGCCGGGTGATCGTCGCCGAGCTGCGCGGGCGCGGGCTTTCGGATTATTCGCCGAATTTCGAGGATTATAACGCCAAGGTCTATGCCGAGGATATCGCCGCGCTGCTCGATGCGCTGGCGCTGGCGCAGGTTGCGCTGTTCGGCACCTCGCTCGGCGGGATCGTCACCATGCTGCTCGGCTTCCTGCGCGATCCGCGGCTGGCGGGGGTGCTGCTCAACGATATCGGGCCGGTGGTGATCGAGGAGGGGCTGGAGCGAATCCGGTCCTACATCGGCATCCCACAGACGTGGACCGACTGGAAGCAGGCGGCGCGTGCCACCGAACGCACCCACCGCCACGCCTACCCCGCCTACACCGCCGCCGATTGGGATCGCATGGCGCGCCAACTCGATCGGCAGGAAGCGGACGGCAGCATCGTCCCCGATTACGACCCGGCGATCGCGATCCTGACCGCGCTGCCGACGCCGGTGCCGCCCGAGCCGTGGCGCTTCATCGAGGGGTTCCGCGACATGCCGGGGCTGCTGGTGTGGGGCGAACTCTCCGATATCTTGAGCGAGGATGTCGCGCGCGAGACGGTCGCCCGCCTGCCGCAGATGAAACTCGCGATCGTTCCCGACACCGGCCACCCGCCCACGCTCGACGAGCCGGCGGCGCGCGAAGCTGTGGATGACCTGCTGAAACGTATCGACGCTCGCACTTCGGCCGAAACGCGCCTATAGGGCGCCGACTGAAGTTTCCGGAGAAGCGTGTGTTCAAGGGTCTGCGCCCCATCAATTATGGGGGCCGCGAGGTTTGGCCGATCATCGAGGGCGGCAAGGGTGTCGCCGTCTCGAATCACGCGAGCGCGGGCGCCTGGGCGGCGGCGGGCGGCATCGGCACCGTCTCCGCGGTCAACGCCGACAGCTACGATCCCGAAGGCCGGATCATCCCGCAGATCTACCGCGCCCTCACCCGGCGCGAGCGGCACGAAGAGCTGATCCACTATGCCGTCGACGGCGCCGTCGCGCAGGTGAAGCGCGCGTTCGAGATTTCGGGCGGCAAGGGCGCGATCAACATCAACGTGCTGTGGGAAATGGGCGGCGCCCAGCGCGTCCTCCACGGTGTGCTGGAAAAGACCAAGGGCATGGTCGCGGGCGTCACCTGCGGCGCCGGAATGCCGTACAAACTGTCCGAGATCGCCGCGTCCTACGGCGTCTCCTATCTGCCGATCGTGAGTTCGGGCCGCGCGTTCAACGCCTTGTGGAAGCGGGCTTATTCGAAGGCGGCCGAATGGCTGTCGGCGGTGGTCTATGAGGATCCCTGGCTGGCCGGCGGCCACAACGGCCTCTCCAACGCCGAGGATCCGCGCGTACCGCAGGATCCGTACCCCCGCGTCAAGGCGCTGCGCGAGACGATGCGCGCGGGCGGCGTGTCCGAGAACGTGCCGATCGTGATGGCGGGCGGCGTCTGGCATCTGCGCGACTGGAACGACTGGATCGACAATCCCGAGCTCGGCGCGATCGCCTTCCAGTTCGGCACCCGCCCTTTGCTGACGCGCGAAAGCCCGATCAGCGGGGCGTGGAAGGATCGGCTGATGACGCTGGAGGAGGGCGACATCCTGCTCCACCGCTTTTCGCCCACCGGCTTCTATTCGTCGGCAGTGCGCAATCCGTTCCTGCGCAACCTCGAGGCGCGTTCCGAACGGCAGATCGCTTTCTCGATGGAGGCGGCGGGCGACCATCAGTTCCAGCTCGACGTCGGCGTGAAGGGCAAGAGCTTCTGGGTGACGCTCGGCGATCTGCAGCGGGCGCGCGAATGGGTCGGCCGCGGCTTCACCGCGGCGCTCAAGACCCCCGACAATACGCTGGTGTTCGTCACCCCGCAGGAGATGGGCACGATTCGCAAGGATCAGGCCGATTGCATGGGGTGCCTCAGCCAATGCTCCTTCTCGGCCTGGGCCGATACCGAGGGCAATTCGACCGGCCGCCTGGCCGATCCCCGCAGCTTCTGCATCCAGAAGACGCTGCAGGACGTGTCGCACGGCGGCGATATCGACCGGAACCTCGTGTTCGCCGGGCACCATGCCTACAAGTTCAAGCGCGATCCGTTTTATTCCAACGGGTTCGTGCCGACGGTTAAGCAATTGGTGGATCGGATTCTGTCGGGGGATTGATCGCACACCGTCGCCCCGGCGACGGTGTGTTTCCCGCGCCCAAGAAAAGCTGTGGCCCTTTCTCTGGCCGTCACGCTAGTCTCGCGCTCGAATGAAGACCGCGCTGATCATCCGCCACACCCCCCATGAAGGCATCGCCGGCTTCCGCGCCCCGATCGAGGCGGCCGGATATGGGATCGAGCGGATCGACGTCACCGATTCCGCCTTCCCGACCATCGACCTCGTCGCGCCCGATCTCGTCGCGATGATGGGTGGGCCGATGGGGGTGTACGATACCGACGACCATCCGTGGATCCCCTGCGAGATCAGGCGGCTGGCGATGCGGCTGGCGCGCGATCGGCCGACGCTTGGCGTCTGCCTCGGCAGCCAGATGATCGCGGCGGCGCTCGGTGCGCGCGTCTATCCGGGGCCGACCAAGGAGGTGGGGTTCGCGCCGGTCACGGTGAACGAGGCGGGGGAGGGCTCACCGCTGCGCCATATCGATGGGCTGCCGGTGCTGCACTGGCATGGCGATACCTTCGATCTGCCCGAGGGCGTCGAACTGCTCGCCTCCACCCCGGCCTATGCGAACCAGGCGTTCCGGCGCGGCGCCAATCTGCTCGCGCTGCAATGCCATCCCGAGATGGGCGAGGATGTCCGGATCGAGGATTGGATCACTGGCGGCGAGGCGACGATGGCCGAGGCGGGAACGTCCGCCAGCGAGATCCGCGCCGATTATGCCGCATTCGGCCCCGACGCGGTGTCCGCCGGACGCCGGCTTGTCGCCGAATGGCTGGACGGGCTATCGTGACGGCGCACCAGCGGGGGATCAGCATGGCCGACCTGTACGACTTCACCGCCACCGACATCGCCGGCAAACCCGCGCCGCTCGCCGATTATCGCGGCAAGGTGCTGCTGATCGTCAACACCGCGAGCAAATGCGGCTTCACCCCGCAATATGAAGGGCTGGAGGCGCTCTACCGCGATCTGCGGGATCGTGGATTGGCGGTGCTGGGTTTCCCCTGCAACCAGTTTGGCGCACAGGAACCCGGCGATGCGGCGGAGATCGCGAATTTCTGCAAGCTCAGCTACGATGTGAGCTTCCCGATGTTCGCCAAGATCGACGTCAACGGGCCGGCCACCGCGCCGCTCTACGATTGGCTGAAGCACGAGGCGCCGGGTGTGCTCGGCACCACCGGGATCAAATGGAATTTCACCAAATTCCTGATCGACCGCGGGGGCAAGGTGATCGATCGCTATGCCCCGCTGACCAAGCCCGAGGCGATCCGCTCGGCGATCGAGGCGCTGCTGTAATCCGGTCCTCCCCTCCCGTTGCAACGCTTGCGCCTTAGTCGCTTGGCCGAAACAATCCCTGACCGACGGCGTTGTTACGGCAACGTAAGCGTTGGGAGTTGGTATTTTATGCGCGCGATTCTTTGGTTCGGCGTGGCGCTGACGAGTTCGGCGGTCCTTCTGCCGGACGTCGCGCCGGCGCAGCAGGCGCCCCAGGTCAAGGTGCAGGTCGACGACCTCGACCTGACGAAGGATGCCGGCGTCCGCACGGCGAACAACCGCCTGAAGTCCAGCGTCGAGGGGCATTGTACCGCGGGTGGACGGGATCTGCGCTCGCTTCAGGACGAGCAGGTGTGCAAGAACGACCTGCTCACCAAAGGGCACGGCAAGATCGCCGCCGCCGCCGCGAAGAGCGATGCCGACAAGCTGGCCGAACAGCGCCACCTCGCCGAAGTCTCGATCCATCCGCGCCGCGTACGTCGTGCGACGGCCTATCATATGACCCAGGGTCATGCCGTCGTCGCCCGTCACCCGGCGCCGCACAAGACCGTTCGGCATCCGGCCATTAGGCACCCTGCTGCGGGCCACCATGCGAAGACGCCGCTGCACAGGAAGCGGTAAAGCGGTCAGCCCGGCTCGCGCACCCGTTCGTGGTGGCGGATCACCTCGTCGATGATGAAGCGCAGGAATTTCTCGGAGAAATCCGGATCGAGCTGCGCGGTCTTGGCGAGGTCGCGCAGGCGGGCGATCTGGCGACCTTCGCGGCCGGGGTCGGCGGGGGGTAAGCCCGCCTCGGCTTTATAGTGGCCGACCGCCTGCGTCACCTTGAAGCGTTCGGCGAGCAGGAAGACGAGCGCCGCATCGATATTGTCGATGCTCTGCCGATAGCTTTCGAGCTTGCCGTCCCTCACCGCGCATCCTCCTACAATTCAGATCCGCTAACGCGGATCGCCGCACCGGCCCACGCCCCCACCCGACCTCCCATAGAATATACTGCCGTCGGGAGGTCGGGTGGGGGTGTGGGCCGGTGCGGCTCGGTTCAGCAAAGCTGAACCGACCTCAAGCGTCTCCTGCGGGCGAGCGGGCGCGCTGGCAAGCCCCGAACCCACCGCCCATGTTGCCTTTCGCCGCGCGAGACGCCACTAGGCGCCGCATCATGGCCACGGTGATCCCCCTCCGCCGCGACGCGCCGGCCTCGCTCGATCCGATGATCAAGCTGGTCGCGCCCGATATGAACCAGGTCAACAGCGTCATCCTCGCACGGATGCAATCGGACGTGCCGCTGATCCCCGAGCTTGCCGGCCACCTGATCGCCGGCGGCGGCAAAAGAATGCGGCCGATGCTGACGCTCGCCTGCGCCCGACTGCTCGATTATCAGGGTACGCGCCATCACCGGCTGGCCGCCTGCGTCGAATTCATCCACACCGCGACGCTGCTGCACGACGATGTCGTCGACGGATCGAACCTGCGCCGCGGTCGCCGCACCGCGAATCTCATCTGGGGCAATCCGGCGAGTGTGCTGGTGGGCGATTTCCTGTTCAGTCGTTCGTTCGAACTGATGGTCGAGGATGGATCGCTCCGCGTCCTGCGCATCCTCTCCGGCGCCTCGTCGATCATCGCCCAGGGCGAGGTCGATCAGTTGACCGCGCAGCGCCAGGTCGAGACCAGCGAGGCGCATTATCTGCGCATCATCGACGCCAAGACCGCCGCGCTCTTCGCCGCCGCCTGCCGCATCGCCGCCGTCGTCGCCGAGCGCGACGACACGGTGGAGGAGGCGCTCGACGCCTACGGCCGCAACCTCGGCATCGCCTTCCAGCTCGTCGACGATGCGATCGATTATGCCTCGGACGATGCGACGATGGGCAAGGACGCGGGCGACGACTTCCGCGACGGCAAGGTGACGCTGCCGATCATCCTCGCCCACGCGCGCGGATCGCAGGCCGATCGCAAATTCTGGCGCGATGCGATGGAAGGGCGACGCACGTCAGACCAGGATCTCGCTTACGCCACCGGCCTGCTGCACGACAGCGGCGCGCTGGCCGATACGATGGCGCGGGCGCGGCATTACGGGCAACTGGCGATCGATGCGCTGGCCGGGATCGGCGTCGGCACGGCGCGTACGGCATTGATCGAGGCGGTCGAATTCGCGGTGGCGCGCAGCTATTGAACCGCGCTTGCCAGATATTAAGTCGTTGAAGGCGTTGCGCTTCGAAACCGGCGCCAGAATATTCCATCACGGCTACGAAACCATCTCCGGCTTTGTCGATTAAGGGCAGGGTTGCTGAACAATGGCTGCCCGGCCCGTTCAGCGCACTGGCAATCGGCGCGCGGCATAAGCGCCCCGTCGTGACAGAAGGAGTTGGGTTATGAAGAGCAAGCTGACGATCGTGGCGCTGATGGCGTCGATGAGTGCGCCCATGCTGGTGCCGGCGCCCGCACAGGCGCGGGAATATTATGGCCGCCGCCATTATTACAGCCACCATTGCCGCCGCAGCAGCGGTACGACCGGCCTGATCGCCGGTGCGGCGGGCGGTGCTTTGCTGGGCAGCGCGCTCGGCGGCGGCACACTCGGCACGGTGGCCGGCGGTGTCGGCGGCGGCCTGCTCGGCCGTCACCTCGACAAGCGCCACGACGCCGCGCAGAACCGCCGCAACGGCTGCTGACACCATCTGATCCTCCCCCGCCAGGGGGAGGTGGCGCCGAAGGCGACGGAGGGGGAGGCAGGCGACGAGTCATCGGGCGGAGTGCTGCCGCCCCCTCCGTCAGCTACGCTGACACCTCCCCCTGGCGGGGAGGATTTGTGTTAGAGCCACCCCTCCAGCACCTGATCGGGCGGGCGGTGTCCGTCGGCCCATGCCTTGATGTTGGCGATCACCTTCGCGCCCTGCGCTTCGCGCGCCTCGTGCGTGGCGGAGGCCATGTGCGGCAGGAGCAACACGTCGTCGCGCGCGATCAGGCGGGGATCGATGCCGGGTTCGGTATCGAAGACGTCGAGACCGGCGCCGGCGATGACGCCCGCCTCCAGCGCCGCGATCAGCGCCGCCTGATCGACGATCTCGCCGCGCGCCAGATTGATCAGGAACCCCTCGCTGCCCAACAATGCCAGCCGTCGCGCATCGATCATCCGTTCGGTCGCGGCGGTGCGCGGGCAATGGATCGAGACGATATCCGCTACGCGCATCAGATCATCGACGGTCGGTACATAGGTCGCGCCGAGTTCCTGCTCGATCCCGGGCGGCAGCGGGCGGCGATTGTGGTAGCGGATGTTGAGGCCAAAGCCTTTCGCGCGCCGCGCCACCGCGCGCCCGATCCGCCCCATGCCGATGATGCCGAGCGTCTTGCCCGAAATGCGGTGGCCGAGCATCCCGCGCGGGCTCCAGCCCTGCCATTCGCCGGAACGGGCGATGCGCTCGCCCTCCACCAGCCGACGCGGTACGGCAAGGATCAGCGCCATCGCCATATCGGCGGTGTCCTCGGTCAGCACCCCCGGCGTGTTGGTCACCAGCAGCCCGCGCGCGCGCGCCGCCTCGAGATCGATATGATCCACGCCGTTGCCGAAATTGGCGATCAGCGCGAGGCGATCGGGAGCGCCGGCGATCAGCTCCGCATCGAGGCTATCGGTGATCGTCGGCACCAGGACATCGCACGTCGCCATGGCGTGGGCGAGCGCGGCGCGATCCATCGCAATATCGGGATCGCGGATCTCGGTATCGAACAATAAGCGCATCCGCGCCTCGACCGCCGCCGGCAGGCTGCGCGTGACGACGACGCGGGGCCGCGCGGGGCGCGGACGCTGGCGGAGCGGGGTGGGCGCCAGCGTTCCGCTATGCGCCGCGCATCGTCCGGGTCAAGCGCAGCACACGATCAATGGGCGAAACGCTGCACCGCCGGCGCGCGCATCGCGCGGGCGGCGAGCGCGAAATGCGTGGTCGCCCACAGATAGACGAGCATATCGAGCCGCAGCGCCTGCTCCAGCCCGTGCGCCGAACAGGCCGCCCCGCCTCCGCAGGCAGTGGCGAACATATCGCTGACCGTGCCGACGAACAAAGGCCCAAGCCCGAGCCCGATCGCGTTCATCGCCATCAGCAGCAAGGCGATCGCGGTGGCGCGCGATTTGGGGCCGACGGCGTTGACCGTCACGCCGTAGGTCGGACCGAAATAGAGATGCGCCCCGATCAGCGGCAGGAATGCCATCACGCCCACCGCGACGGGGTTGGCCTGACGCAACGCAAGCTGGAAAAGGATCGCGCCCACCAGCGTTCCGACGGCGGCGACGAGGCCCGGCGCACCGGGATGACGCGGCGAGAGCCTGTCCGAAATCCAGCCACCGCACCCGATGCCGATGCCGAGCGCGACGCCGACGACCAGCCCGAAGCCGCTCGCCGCCGCGGCCAGCGACAGATGATAGCCGCGCTCCAGCATCGGAACGCTGAAGGTGGTGATGCCATAGCCGGCAAAGGAGGCGAGCGAGGCGCCCGCCGCCATGTGCAGAAAGGCGCGGTTGGCGAGCAATTCGCGGACCACCTGGCCAAGCGGCGGGGTCGCGTCGGGGATGCTGCTGCGATCGGGCTCGGGCACGACGAAACCGAGGATCGCGGCGAGCAGCAGGCCGGGCAAGCCGAGCGCGATGAAGGCCACGCGCCAGCCGAGATCCTGCGCGATCCAGCCGCCGCCGATCGCGCCGATCAGCATCCCGATCGGCACCCCCAGCGAGAAGATCGAAAGCGCGGTCGCGCGCCGCTCGGGCGGATGCATGTCGGAGATCAGCGACTGCGCGGGCGGTGCGCAGCCGGCCTCGCCGAGACCCACCCCCATCCGCGCGATCAGCATCGCCGGAAAGCTGCGCGCAAAGCCGCACAGCGCGGTCATCGCCGACCACAGGCCCAGCGACACCGCGATGATGCCGACCAAGGTGGCAACCATTCCCACCGCCAAGG
>CAXTMT010000031.1:0-6826 GCA_964245355.1 uncultured Sphingomonadaceae bacterium | reverse complement strand
CCCAGCAGCTTGCCTTCACCGAGGCGCTGGGCCCGATCGAGCGGGCGATCGGCAGGCCGAGGATCGTGTAGAACAAGGCGAAAGCGAGGCCGCCGAGCATGCCGAGCTGGCGATCGCTCAGGCCGAGTTCGGCCTTCATCGGCTGGCCGACGATGCCGATCAACTGGCGATCGACGAAGTTCACCACATAGGTGAGCGTCAACAGGCCGAGCGCCAGCCGGGCGCGGGCAGGGGAGAGGGGCACGGTCATGGCGCGGCTCTCTGCTGCAGTCGGCGCCTCAAGTCTATATTCTACAGAGTATGAGGGTTGCTCTCGTTCCCGCATCGTCCCATCTCCGGCCTATGGCCACCTCTCGCGAAACCCAGAAGCGTGCCGCTGCCGAGGCGGCGGCCGCCGAAGTCGCATGGGGGATGCTCGTCGGGCTCGGCACCGGCACCACCGCTTTCTATCTGATCGAGGCGGTGGCGCAGCAGGTGCGCGAGGGACTGCACGTCCGCACCGTGGCGAGTTCGATCGAGACCGCCGATCATGCCCGAAGCCTCGGCCTCGCGCCGCTCGACATGGACGATGTCGCGGCGGTCGATCTGTATATCGACGGGGTCGACGCGATCGATCCCGCATTCCGTGCGATCAAAGGTGGGGGCGGGGCGATGCTGCGCGAGAAGGTCGTCGCCGCATCGGCGACACGCTTCGTCGCGATCGCCGACGAGACCAAGGCAGTGCCCTCGTTAGACGGCCATCCGATCCCGATCGAGATCCTGCCCTTCGCGTACGCATCGGTGGCGAGGCGTATCAGGGCGCTGGGTGGCAGCTTGGTCTTACGCGACACACGCAGCGATCAGGACAATCTTCTCGCCGACGCCACTTTTCCGCTGCCGTATGCGCTTCCCGACCTTGCCGCTCAGCTGTTCGTGATCCCCGGGCTGCTCGGTCACGGCCTCTTCCTCACCGAGATCGACGCGCTGATCCTCGGCACACCCGACGGCGTCGTGAAAACAGAACGAAACGCTTCCGTCACGAAAGATTAGCTGGCAAGCGGCATCCAACTTTGGCCTCGCTCGTTAGCGCCCACAGCAAAAGGATTCCCATGACAGATGCGCCGGCCACGCCCTCGACTCTCCACGAGGACGGTAGCCTCCAACGGCTTTCCATCGACACGATCCGCACCCTTTCGATGGATGCGGTCGCCAAGGCCAAATCGGGGCATATCGGTACGCCGATGGCGATGGCGCCGGTCGGTTATACGCTGTGGACGAAGTTCCTCCGCTACGATCCCGATGCGGCGGATTGGGCGAACCGCGATCGCTTCGTGCTGTCGGCGGGCCACGCGTCGATGCTGCTTTATTCCATGATCCACCTCGCCGGGATCAAGGAGATCGGCGCCGATGGGGAGAAGACCGGGCAGCCCGCGCTCAGCCTGCAGGACATCAAGGATTTTCGGCAGAGCGGCTCCAAGACGCCGGGCCATCCCGAATATCGCCACACCACCGGCGTCGAGACGACGACCGGCCCGCTGGGGCAGGGCCTCGCCAATTCGGTCGGCATGGCGATCGCCGAACGCTGGCTGGCGGCGCACTACAATCGCGATGGCTTCAAGATCTTCGATTATGATGTCTATGCGCTCGGCGGCGACGGCTGCATGATGGAGGGCGTCGCTTCCGAAGCCGCCAGCCTCGCGGGACACCTCAAGCTTTCGAACCTGTGCTGGATCTACGATTCGAACCACGTCACGATCGAGGGGCAGACCGATCTCGCGTTCGACGAGGATGTCGGCAAGCGTTTTCAGGCGTACGGCTGGAACGTCATCCACGTCGACGATGCGAACGACGCCGCCGCGCTGAGCGCCGCGCTCGACGCGTTCAAGGCGACCGACGACAAGCCCACGCTGATCGTCGTCAAATCGATCATCGGCTACGGCAGTTCGATCGCCGGCACCGCCAAGGCGCACGGCGAGGCGATGACGCCCGAGGATATCGCCGAGACCAAGAAGAAATATGGCTGGCCGGGCACCGAGCCCTTCTTCGTCCCCGAAGGCGTTGCCGAGCATTTTCACGGCGCCATCGCCGAACGGGGCCAGCCGCTTCATGCGGCGTGGAATATGCTGCGAACGCAATATGCCGAGGCCGAACCCGCGCTTGCAAAGCAGCTCGAAGCGATGCTCACCGATCAGCTTCCCGAGGGCTGGGATGCCGATATCCCGAGCTTCCCGGCGGACGAGAAGGGCATGGCCAGCCGCGACGCGGGCGGGAAGGTGCTCAACGCGATCGCACCGAAGCTGCCCTGGCTGGTCGGCGGATCGGCCGATCTCGCACCCTCGACCAAGACCCTGATCGAGGGCGGCGGGTCGTTTCAGGCGGATGATTACGGTGCGCGCAACCTCCATTTCGGGGTGCGCGAACATGGCATGGGCGCGATCGTCAACGGCATGACGCTCAGCCATCTGCGGGGCTATGGTTCGACCTTCTTCGTGTTCCTCGATTACATGCGTCCGCCGGTGCGGCTTTCCGCGCTGATGAAGATCGGCGCGACCTGGGTGTTCACGCACGATTCGATCGGCGTGGGCGAGGATGGCCCGACGCACCAGCCGGTCGAGCAACTCGCGATCCTGCGCGCCACGCCGGGGATCGATACGATCCGTCCGTGCGATGCCAACGAAGTCGCCTGGGCGTGGAAGACGGCGGTGAAGGAGGGCGACCGCCCGACCGCGCTCGTCTTCTCCCGCCAGGCGCTGCCGACGCTGGATCGGAGCAAATATGCGAGCGCCGAGGGGCTGACCAAGGGTGCCTATGTGCTGGCGAGCGCGGACGATCCCGAGATCATCCTGATCGGCACCGGTTCCGAAGTCAGCCTCGCGGTCGGGGCGTATGAGAAGCTGATCGCCGAGGGCGTGAAGGCGCGGGTCGTCTCGATGCCGAGCTGGTATCTCTACGAGCTGCAGGACGATGCCTATAAGGAATCGGTGCTGCCGAAGGGCGTCGGCGCGCGGGTCGCGGTCGAGCAGGGCAGCGAGATCGGCTGGGATCGCTACGTCGGCCTCAAGGGCAAGACGATCACGATGTCGAGCTTCGGGGCCTCGGCTCCGGCCAAGAAACTTCAGGAAAAGTTCGGTTTCACCGTCGACAATGTCGTCGCGACCGTACGCAAGGTGATGGAAGACAACAAATGAGCAATCCCCTCACGCAGCTCGAAGGTGCGGGCCAGGCCGTCTGGCTCGATTTCGTCGATCGCACATTCCTGGCGGAAGGCGGGCTCAGGAAGCTCGTCGCCGAGGATGGGCTGACCGGCGTCACCTCCAACCCCTCGATCTTCGAGAAGGCGATGGGGCACGGCGATGCCTATGATGCGGGTTTCAAAGCTGCGCTTGCCAAGGGCGAGCCCACCGTGAAGGATTTGTACGAAGGCGAAGCGGTCGCCGATATCAAGAGCGCCGCCGCCGATCTGCGCCCGGTCTATGATCGGCTGGGCGGCAAGGACGGTTATGTCAGCCTCGAAGTCTCGCCCGGCAATGCGATGGAGACCGAAGCCACGATCACCGAAGCCCACAAGCTCTGGAAAGCCGTCGATGCGCCGAATCTGATGATCAAGGTGCCCGGCACCAAGGCCGGCGTCCCCGCGATCCGCCAATTGATCGCGGACGGGCTCAACATCAACGTGACGTTGCTGTTCGCGATCGAAGCCTATCAGGCGGTGGCGATGGCCTATATCGAAGGTCTGGAGGCGCGCGTCGCCAGGGGTGAGCCGATTGACAAGATCGCTTCGGTCGCCAGCTTCTTCGTCAGCCGCATCGATGGCCAGATCGACAAGAAGATCGACGATCGCCTGAAGGCCGGCGATGCCGAGGCCGATGCGCTGAAGGCGGTGCGCGGCAAGGTCGCCATCGCCAACGCCAAGCTCGCTTACGCCTGGTACGAACAACTGATCGCGGGCGAGCGCTGGAAGGCGTTGGCCGCCAAGGGCGCGCAGGTCCAGCGGCTGCTGTGGGCCTCGACCGGCACCAAGGATCCGACGTTTCCCGATACGCTCTACGTCGACACGCTGATCGGCCCGGATACGGTGAACACCATGCCGCCGAAGACGATGGACGCCTTTCGCGATCATGGCACGGTTTCGCAGGCGCTGACATCCGATGTCGACGGCGCGAAGCATGTGCTGGCCGAGGCCAACCGGCTCGGGCTCGATCTGCCGGGGGTCACGACCGCGCTGGTCGAGGACGGCGTGAAGCTGTTCGCCGATGCCTTCGATACGTTGCTCGGCGCGGTCGGCGAAAAGCAGAAAGCGCTCGCGGCCTGAAATCAAGAGGTTCGATACCGATGAAGATCCAGCTTCCCGATGCCCTCGCGAGCGCCGTCGATGCACGGCTCAGGACCGCCGAGACCGATCGCTGGGCCAAGCGGCTGTGGGAGGGCGATGCCACGCTGTGGACCGGCAAGGACGAGGCCAAGTGGCTCGGCTGGCTTCCGGCCGCCGAGGGCAAGCAGGTCGATTTCGATCAGCTCGCTGCGATCCAGGCGAAGGCCAAGGGGCATCAGGATGTCGTGCTGCTCGGCATGGGCGGATCGAGCCTCGGCCCGGAAGTGCTGGGCCTGATCTTCGGCCATGCGGAGGGCAGCCCGAAGCTTCACGCGCTCGACAGCACCGATCCCGGCCAGATCGCCGCCGTTGCCGCCGCGATCGATCCGGCCGAGGCGCTCTTCATCGTCTCGTCCAAATCGGGCTCGACGATGGAGCCCGAACTGCTGCGCACCTATTTCTGGGAATTGGCGGGCAAGGACGGCGACCGCTTCATCGCCGTCACCGATCCGGGCTCGAAGCTGGAGAAGACGGCGACCGAGCATGGCTATGCGTTCATCGCCAAGGGCGATCCGGCGATCGGCGGGCGCTATTCGGTGCTGTCGGTGTTCGGCATGGTGCCGGCGGCGGCGATCGGCATCGACGTGCGCGCTTTCTACGACGCGACCGCGCCGATGGTGAAGGCGTGCGGGCCGGATTCGACCGACAATCCCGGCGTACAACTGGGTGCGATCATCGGCGAGGCGGCGGTGGCCGGGCGCGACAAGCTGACCATCTTCGCGACCAGGAGCCTGGAACCGCTGGGCGCGTGGCTGGAACAATTGCTGGCAGAATCGACCGGCAAACAGGGCCACGGCATCGTCCCCGTCGATCTCGAACCGCTGGGATCGGCCGACAGCTACGGCAGCGATCGCCTGTTCGCGGTGTTCGAACTGGCCGGCGAGAGCGATGCCGCGCTGGATGCGCTGCTGGACGAACTCGCCGCCGCCGGCCAGCCGGTGGTGCGCATCCCGGTCGCGCGGATCGAGGATATCGGCCAGGAATTCGTCCGCTGGGAAGTCGCGACCGCGATCGCCGGCGCGGTGATCGGCATCGATCCGTTCGACCAGCCCGACGTCGAGGACGCCAAGATCGCGACGCGCAAGCTGGTCGATGCCTATGAGGAATCGGGCAGCCTCGAACCCGAGACGCCGATCGCCGAAACCGCCGATTTCGTTTTCTTCGCCGGCGGCACTACCGCAACCGGCCCGGCCGATCCGGCGCAATTGCTCGGCTTGCATTTCGGGAGCCTCCAGCCCGGCAATTACGCGGGCTTCCTCGCCTATGTCGAGCGCAACGCCGCCGATTCGGCGGCGATCGCGGACATTCGCGCGAAAGTGCGCGATGCCAGGGCGGTGGCGACGGTCGCCGGCTTCGGCCCGCGCTTCCTCCACTCCACCGGGCAGGCGTACAAGGGCGGGCCGAACAGCGGCGTGTTCCTGACGATCACCCGCGAACCCGATCCCGATCTCGCCATCCCCGATCACAAGGCGAGCTTCGGCACCGTCCAGATCGCCCAGGCGCGCGGCGACACCGACGTGCTGGTCGAGCGCGGGCGCCGGGCGCTGCGCGTCCATCTGAAGAAGGCCGGCGGCGGGATCGCGGCCTTGGCTTCGGCGATCGATGCGGCCCTCAATCCTTAAGCGGAGAAAATAGCATGAAGCTGGCGATGATCGGCCTCGGCCGGATGGGCGCGGGCATCGCCCGGCGGCTGATGAAGCACGGCCACGAGATCGTCGCCTTCGATCGCGACGAGAAAGCGGTCGACGCGCTCGGCAAGGACGGCGCAACCGGCGTCCATTCGCTCGGCGACGTGATCGCCAGGCTCGATGGCCCGCGCATCTTCTGGGTGATGCTCCCCGCCGGCCCGCCGACCGAGGAGACGATCGCCACGCTGATGGAGAAAGCCGCGCCGGGCGACATCATCATCGATGGCGGCAACACCTTCTACAAGGACGATATCCGCCGCGCGAAGGCCTGCACCGAGCAGCAGCTTCACTATGTCGATGTCGGCACGTCGGGCGGCGTGTGGGGGCTGGAGCGCGGCTTCTGCATGATGATCGGCGGCGACAAGGAGACGGTCGACCTGCTCGATCCGATCTTCGACGCGCTGGCGCCGGGCCTCGGCACGATCCCGCGCACCAAGGGCCGCGAAGGCCATGCCGACGAGGATCCGCGCGCCGAGAAGGGCTATATCCACGCCGGCCCGGCCGGCGCCGGTCACTTCGTCAAGATGGTCCACAACGGCATCGAATATGGGCTGATGGCGGCTTACGCAGAGGGCTTCGACGTGCTGAAGGGCAAATCGTCGGACAAATTGCCCGAGGACGAGCGCTTCGATCTCAACCTCACCGACATTTCCGAAGTCTGGCGGCGCGGCAGCGTGATCTCGTCGTGGCTGCTCGATCTCTCGGCCTCGGCGCTGGCGAACGACCAGGCGCTCGAGAAATTCAGCGGCAGCGTCGCCGACAGCGGCGAGGGCCATTGGACGATCGA